>JAWOBO010000060.1:0-3410 GCA_046484225.1 Candidatus Omnitrophota bacterium
TGACAGCTTCTTTTGCTGCTTTAGCTGATTCTTCAGTTATCTCTGATTGTGATGTTGACGCGGCTGATCTGCATTTGGTTTTGTCTCCTGAGGTAAAAGAGAGAGGCCTTTTTAGCGGAGTGGTAGAGGCAGAAATCGATCAAAGTAAATGTACTCAATGCGGCAGGTGTAAAGAAGTCTGTAAATTTTCTGCAGTTTTAGAGTATGAAGAAAATGGCAAAAAAATTTATGAAATTGATAAATTAGCTTGTGAAGGCTGTGGAGTGTGTGAACTGGTATGTAAAGATGATGCGATAAAAACTAAGCCTTCTGTAAATGGACAATGGTTTATCTCTGAAACCCGGCATGGACCAATGAGTCATGCTAAGTTGGGAGTAGCTGAAGAAAATTCAGGGAGATTAGTTACTCTTGTCCGGGATAAGGAAGCTTTAATTGCTCAAAAAAGCAAAAGAGAAAAAGCAATAATTGATGGGGCGCCGGGTACAGGGTGTCCGGTAATATCTTCTGTTACCGGTGTGGATTTTGTTTTGGTGGTTACAGAGCCGACTGTTTCCGGCGTTCATGACTTAAAGAGGATATTAAATGTCGCTAATCATTTTGGGGTAAAATCTAGTGTGGTTGTAAATAAATCTGACCTAAACAAAAAATTAACAGAAGAAATAAAAAAAATAGCAGAAGATTACAAGTCAGAATTTATGGGAACCATTCCTTATGGAAAAGAAGTTACAAAAGCACAAATGCAGAAACTTTCTGTTGTCGAATATATCGAGAGCCCTTTAACTGAAAGCATAAAAAAAGTATGGGAAAAAATAAAATCAAGGATGGAAGAATAAACTAATAAAAAATATGAAAACTTTTAAATTCTGTCCTTTATGTAAGGGGTATTTAAGAAGAGAGAAAGTTGATGGGCGTAGGCGGTTGGTTTGTCAAAGATGTGGCTGGATAAACTATAAAAATCCTTTGCCGGTTGCAGTTTGTGTAGCCAAAGATAAAGAAAATAAAGTATTTGTTGCAAAAAGGAATCTTAAACCGGGGAAGAATAAATGGGCTTTGCCAGGAGGTTTTATTGAATCTGGAGAAACTCCTGAATTTGCCTGTTTACGGGAATTAAAAGAAGAAACAAGCCTGCGAGTAAAAATTAAAAAATTGTTAGGGGTTTACTTTCAAAAAACTAAATACTACGGCCCGCTTCTTGTAGTAGGTTATGAAGCTAAAGTTTATAAAAATAGATTCTCATTAAATAGTGAACTTAAAGAAGCAGATTTTTTTCCAAAAAAAGATATACCTTACATTCCTTTTTCTTCTCATAGAAAGATGATTGAGGAGGTTTATAAAAATGATGGAAAAATTAAATAGCCTAAATGAGATTTTTCAAGCAGTAGAGAAATGTACTGAATGCAAACTTTATAAATTCAGAAATAAAACTGTCTTTGCTGAAGGCACTAGTAGTGCAAAAATAATGGTGATTGGCCTGTCTCCTGGTCAGCAGGAAAATAAAACCGGTAAATTATTTATTGGCCCGGCTGGTGATTTTTTAAATGAGCTGTTATCTTTAGCTAAAATAAAAAGAGATTTTATTTATATTACTAATATTGTAAAGTGTCATGCTCCTACTTATGCAATCGGTCAACAGGAAATTTCTACTTGTGCGCCTTATTTAGATAAGCAAATAAACATAATAAAGCCAGAGATAATAATTCCTTTAGGTTCTGCTGCTTCTGTTTATATTTTGAAGAAATATAAATTAGGGGAAGGAAAAATTTCAAAAGTCCATGGGCAGCTTTTTGAAGTAGCTATCGGAGATTTATTTACGCCTAGTCAAAATATAAAAATTATTCCAATGTTTCATCCGGCAGCAGCACTTCATAATCCGGCTTTTTTAAGTTCTATTAAAGAAGATTGGCAAAAATTAAGTGGTATTGTACATATATGAAGGTAATTTAATCAGGAGGTAAAAGTGGCAATAAATGTATCAGATGAAAATTTTAAACAAGAAGTATTGGAATCAGATTTACCTGTTTTGGTTGATTTATGGGCAGAGTGGTGTGCTCCTTGTCATATGATTGCACCGGCGGTTGAAGAGATAGCTAAAGAGTATGCGGAAAAGTTAAAGGTGTGTAAACTAAATGTTGATCAAGGCCAAAATACGGCATCTACTTATGAAGTTAGGGGAATACCTACATTATTGGTTTTTAAAGGAGGTAAAGTAGTAGATAGGATTATTGGGGTAGTGCCTAAAGAAAATATTGAAGAAAAAATAAGACCTTATTTTAGTTAAGAATAAAAGGGTTGTTAAGCTTGACAAAAGAGGAAAAATATTGTATATTGAAAATGGGAACCATTTTCAATATATAGGAGGTATATGCATAATAGAGTCGGACAAAAACAGTGGTATTCTCGACTTAGGGGAAAAGGATATCGGCTTACTATTCCTAGAAGAGCGATTTTATCTCTTTTAAACAAAACATCTAAGCATCTTAGTGCAGAAGATATATATATTGCGGTTAGAAGAACTTATCCAGCGATTGGATTGACTACAGTCTATAGAACTTTAGAAGTTTTAGTTGGAATGGGAATTGTTTCCAAGTTGGATTTTGGCCAAGGGAGGGCTCGTTATGAATTAAGAAGCCGTGCTGCTCAAGAGATTCATCATCATCATTTAATTTGTAAAAATTGCAATAAGGTTATTGATTATTCAAATTTTGTGAAAGAAGAGGCAGAATTAATTGAAAAAACTGAAAAACTTTTAGAAAATAAATATGGATTTAAAATAGATGAACACCGCCTTCAATTTTATGGGCTGTGTAGTAAGTGTAGAAAAGAAAAAAAATAATTTTTTATGTAAGCAAGGAGGTGATTAAGATGCCAGCAGGAAATGGAACAGGGCCAGCCGGCTTAGGGCCAAGGACAGGAAGAGCAGCAGGTTATTGTGCAGGCTATAACACACCTGGGTATGCAAATCCAGGAGGAGGTGGTTTTGGCAGAGGTCTAGGCCGTGGTAGAGGTCGAGGTTTTGGCCGTGGTTATGGTAGAGGCTATGGTTTTCGCGGCGCAGCTTATATGCCCCAAGCCCCTTATTATGGCCAAACTTACCAGGCTTCTTATGGGCCAGCACCAACAGCAAAAGAAGAAGCAGAATATTTAAAAGAAGAGGCTCAAGGCTTAAAAGGTGAATTGGAAGTGATTAATCAACGGATAAAGGATCTTGAATCGAAAGAGAAGAAAAAATAAAATAGTTGATTTTTTAATCCCGTCTTTTAAGATAAAAAGGCGGGATGTATTTATTGAAGAGATTGCATTGATTAAAAAATGATTACAGTGATTAGAGGGGGTAATTGATGAAGGTAGCGATTTCTACAGATTCTGGTTATGTTTCTCAACATTTTGGTAGGTGTCCGGTTTTTACTTTA
>JAWOBO010000023.1:0-8253 GCA_046484225.1 Candidatus Omnitrophota bacterium
ATTAGTAAATTCGATGATTATCTGTATTCGTTGATGATAACCAATTAACAAGGAGGTTTGATATGGCAAGGAAAAAAGAAAAAATTCTCGATGTAGATGCAACCATGCAAGGGAGTTTAGTTTTTTCTGATCCGGTTAATTTAAGAATAAATGGAGAGTTTGATGGAGATTTAACTACCAAGGGAAGTTTAATCATTGGCGAAACCGCTTCTGTTAAAGCTAAAATTAAGGGAGAAAATGTAGTTGTCTCTGGTAAAGTAAACGGAACTATTAAAGCTGATAGCATTAAGTTGTTTTCTACAGCCGAGCTTTATGGAGATGTTCAGACAACCAAGATTTCTATAGAAGAAGGAGCAGTTTTTGACGGCAGGTGTCAGATGTCAGATAATAAAGTATCTTTATCTGAGATCTCAGATTATTTGTCGGTAGAAAAGGGAAAAATTATGGAGTGGGTTGAAACTGATAAAATTCCAGTTGAGAAAGAAGGAAAAAAACTATGGTTTGACCGAAAGAAAGTCGACCAATGGATGGCTACAAAAACATAACAGTTAAGGTAAACAAATGAGATCAAAATTAATGACTACCAGAGAAGTTTCTCATGAGCTAGGATTATCTGAAAAAGAGGTGATCCAGCTGGCTCAAGACAATAATATTCCTCATTTTCGTATTGGCGGAGAATTTTTGCGTTTTAAAAAAGAGGATATAATAAAGATTAAGCCTAAAATAAAGAAAAAGTATGGGTTGAGTGAAAACAGCCGTAGCTTAAAGAACAGAGCAAAGGAGTTTTTATATTTTAATGATTTTTATATTGGTTCAATTATTGTAATAGTGGCGCTGTTGTGGTTGATAATAAAAGATTTTTTCTAAAAGAGGGGAGTTTGTGGTAACTTTTGAAGATTTTAAAAAATTAGAGTTAAAGATTGGAAAAATAATTAAAGTTGAAGAGCATCCTAATGCTGAGAAGTTGTATCTTTTGACTGTAGATTTGGGCTCAAAGCAAATTCAACTAGTTGCAGGCATGAAACCTTTTTATGCCCTGTCGGAGTTAGAAGGAAAGTTAGTGCCGGTTTTGGTTAATTTAGAACCAAAAAATATTCGCGGTGTTGAGTCAGAGGGAATGATTCTTGCTGCAGAATCAAAAGATGATGTTAGCCTTTTGGTTTCTGACAAAAGTATCCCCCCGGGAAGCCCAATTAGGTAAATTTAGGTGTTCTTATTGGGTTTTGTTTTTCTGCTCAAAAATAAGGAGGGTAAAATCTTAAAAACTCGTTATATAGAAAAAAAGTTAGAACCTGAATCAGGTATGGTAGATATTACCCCTGACTTAGAAAAGATTGTCGAAGAAGAATCTTTAAGGGATGCTTTATTGTTCCTTTCCTCGATTGGTTCAACGGCTGCTATAACAACAGCTGAATTTGAATCAGGATTAATTAAAGATTTAAAAGACACTTTTGCTAAACTTTTTCCTTTCAAAAAAGATTATTCTCATAATGCTACTTGGGCAGATGATAATGCTCATTCTCATCTAAGAAGCTCTTTCCTAAAAACAATTTTTTTTGTTTCTTTAACCGGTGGCAAGTTTGATTTGGGAACTTGGCAGCAAGTGATTTTAGTAAACTTTGACACAAAGACAAGAAACAGAAAAATTGCAGTTAAAATCTTAAGCTAAATAATAACTTATAAGATGGATTTAAAAAAAAACGTTCGAGATTGCCCTTTAATTTTTCTAGATTTAGAAACAACTGGCCTGCTGGTAGAAAGGAGTTCTATCTGTGAAGTTGCAGCTTTTTTAATCAAACAAGGTAAGATAGTAGATAAGTTTCATAGTTTAGTCCATCCTTATCACAAGGTTCCTTATGCTGCTTTTTGTATTCACAAAATTTCAGATAAAGATTTAATCGGTGCTCCTTACTTTAAAGATATTGCTGCCAGTTTAATTAATTTTTTGTCCCAAGGTATTCTCTGTGCTTACAATGTTGCTTTTGATTTAGGTTTTATGAATTATCAACTAAAGAAAAATCAGGTAGAATGCCTAAATCCGCCTCTCATTGATGTGTTAGCTATGGCAAAAAATACGCTAAAGTTAAAAAGTTATAAGTTAGAGGCGGTAGCTAGATTTTTTGGTTTAACTTCAGAGATACAGTTTCATCGAGCCGAAGATGATGCTTATGTAACTTATTTAATTTTTTCTAAATTAATTGAAATTATAGAGAAAAAACAGTCTATTCAAGCTCAAGAGATTATTAATTTATACAGCCCATAAAAGGGAAGTTGCTTGATATTGACAAGAAAAAACAGTATAATTCAAATGAGGCTCAAAGATTAAAGTTAAAAAAATTATGTAGGGGCAGGCCTGCCTGGTCCATTAAACATTATACAAGGAGGTTAGGAATGGATCAAATTTTAGAAATTTTAGAAAATAACGCTAGAATATCCATAGAAGATTTGAAAAAATTAACTGGAAAAACTAAAAAACAAATTCAAACCGCTGTAAAAAAATATGAAAAGAAAGGAATTATTGTTAAGTATAAGACCTTAATTAATAAAGAAAAAGTAAAAGACTATCAAAAAGTTGTGGCTTTGATTGAAGTAGAAGTAAACCCTCAAAAAGATGTGGGTTTTGATTTAATTGCTCAAAGAATTTACAGATTTTCAGAAGTAAAAAATTGTTTTTTATTGTCAGGAACTTATGATCTTTTAATTGAAGTAACAGGTCCGGATATTAATACCGTAGCAAGTTTTGTATCGGAGAAACTCTCTCCTTTAAGCTCGGTAAAAAGAACAGCTACTCACTTTATGTTAAAAAAATATAAAGAAGATGGAGTGGTTTTGACAGAAAAAGACAAAAACAGAAGATTACCGATAAGCTACTAGTTAATAGCTTGTTCTGATAGACGAGAGACGACAGACGATGGACGCTTCGTCCTTTCGTCTTTCATCCATCGTCCTTCGGAATGAGTGTTTAAGGGAAGGTAAAATGATATCTAAACACGTAGAAAAGATGGCTCCTTCGGGAATAAGGGAGTTTTTTGATTTGGTTTTGGGCATGCCCGATGTTATATCTTTAGGGGTAGGGGAGCCCGACTTTATTACACCTTGGAGGATTAGAGAAAAAGCTATAACGGCCTTAGAAGAAGGAATCACCTCATATACTTCAAATCAGGGTTTATTTTTGCTTAGAGATTCTATAGCTGATCACCTAAAAAAGCAGTATCGCTTAAGCTATAGGCCTGATAAAGAAATTTTAATTACAGTAGGGGTAAGTGAAGGCCTAGATTTATCATTAAGGGCAATTCTTGAACCAAAAGATAAAGTAATTGTAGTTGCTCCTTATTATGTAGCTTATCCGGCTTTAGTTGAATTAAGCCACGGTAAAGTTTTGTTACTTGAGACCAAACAAGAGGATAACTTTAAAATTAATCCGAAAAAATTATCTCAACTCCTAAAGTATAATCCTAAAGCGATAATATTAAATTATCCTTCAAACCCCAGTGGGGCAACTTATACATTGTCAGAATTAAAAGAAATATGGAATATGTTAGCAAAAAAAGAGACCATTGTTATAAGCGATGAAACTTATGATCTGCTTACTTATGGCCAAAAACACGCCTCTTTTCCTAGTTTAGCTAAATTAGCAAAAAAGAGAACTATTCTCTTAAATGGTTTTTCCAAAGGTCATGCTATGACTGGTTTCCGGGTTGGTTTTGCTTGTGGAGATTCTAAAATTATTCAAGCTATGACCAAAATACATTCTTATTCTGTAATGTGCGGGCCGGTCATATCTCAGATAGCAGCTAGCGAGGCTTTATTGGCAAAAAAAGAAGTTAAAGATATGAAATCTCAATATATTCGGAGAAGAGATTTTGTGGTAAAAGAACTAAATAGATTAGGTCTTTCAACTTCACTGCCCCAAGGAGCGTTTTATTGTTTTGCTTCTTTAGAAAAGTTTAAGCTTAATTCATTAGAATTTGCAAAAAAATTATTAGTTAAAGAAAATGTAGCCGTTGTTCCGGGGCTAGCTTTTGGCAAAAGCTACAAAAATTATATCCGTATATCCTATGCTAACTCTTTAGAAAATCTTAAAGAAGCAATTATAAGAATAGAAAGATTTTTAAAAAGTTTATAATCTGTCCCAAAATATTTTCAACTTATTAAGTCTGGCCTAAGACTAAAAAAAATGAGTAAAAAAATATCTATAATTTTAACCCTTCTGTTTTTTACAGGCTGTGCTGCCGGTATAACCCAAAGCAGTCTAACTAATCAAAATTCTTTTAGTCATCTAGAAAAAAAATATAATCAATTATCTAAAAAATATGAGAAAGAATTAAAGAAAGATCCGGACAATAAGAAATTACGGATTAATTTAGCGGATTTTTACTATAGTTTTAGAGATTATAAAAAGATAGAAGATATACTCAGCGGTGTAGATAGCGATAAAGCACAGTTGCTTTTAGCCAAGGCTTTAGTCAAACAAAAAAAATATGATCAGGCTATAGAAGTTTATCAGGCAATAATAGATAAGCTAGAAGATCCCGAGGGGTTATTTTTATATGGGGAGGTCCTGGAGGAAAAAAATTTATTTCCTAAAGCTATCGAAATATATGCAAAAGTAAAAGAACCTTACGCTGAGAAAGCTTTTAAAAGAATTGAATCTATCCAAAAAAAAGTAGAAAAAATTTTCCCCCAAAAGGTTCAAAAATTATCCCAGGAAGCTAGCAGTTTTGTCAGTAAAATAAAAGATGAGGCCGCGGTAATACTTTCTGTTGATGAATCAGTTGAAATTTTGCCAAATCAAACTTCTGTATCGACTATTCATGTTGTTGAGAAAGTTTTAAAAGAAAGAGGGAAAGAAAGAGGCGAGGTAAAAATCGGGTATGATTCAACTTATGAAAAAGTTGAACTTGACTATGCGCGAACCATAACCAAAGACGGGAAAGTAGTTTATGCGGGAGGCGAAAATATCCGTGATGTAAGCAAGTACCTTGATTTTCCGCTTTATAGCAATTCTCGGGCGTTCATTGTATCTATGCCGGCGGTTGGTATAGGGTCTTATCTAGAATATAAAGTTAAAATTTATTCCTCAAAGCTTATAGCCGAAGATAACTTTAATTTTGTTTATCGGCTTCGCGAAAAATATCCGATATTTAAAGCTGGCTTTAAACTTACAGTTCCTAAAAGCAAAGAAATCAATATTAAATATTTTAACAAGGATCTAGCTAAAGATATTAATCTTGAGCCAAGCGTAGATCAAAAGGCTAAAAAAAAGATATACAGTTGGAACTTTAAAGAATTAAATTCGATAGTACCTGAATATAATATGCCGCCTTTCTCTTATATTAATCCTGCATTTTTAGTTTCTAGTTTTTCTTCTTGGCATGATATCTACAATTGGTGGTCTTCTTTGTATGCTGATAGGTTAAAAACAACTGATGAGATGGATAAACTATTAGAAGAGCTAATTAAAGGTAAAGAAACTAATCAAGAAAAGGCGAGAGCCATTTATGAATATGTAGCTAAAGATATTCGTTATGTGGGAGTTGAATATGGTGATAGCGGCTATCAACCGCATTCAGCTAACGAAGTTTTTGTCAACAAATATGGAGATTGTAAAGACCAAGCTATTCTTTTGGTGGCTTTGATGGAGAAGGCCGGCTTGGATGCTTATCCTGTGCTTATTCCTACCCGTGGCAACTATCCCATCAGTAAAGATTTTCCCTCAATTAATTTTAACCATGCTATAGCAGCTGCCCGGATTGATGATAAATTTATATTTATGGATCCTACTTCAGATACTACTCCTTTTGGCCAGATACCTTTATCAGATCAAAATAGAACAGTTCTTTTATTTTTAAAAGAAGGCTATGAAATTCTAAAGACTTCTTCTGGCAAAGATAACGGGATAGATTATTTGATGGAAATTGATATTGATCAGTCAGAAAATGCGAGAATAAAACGAGAAGTATCTTCTCGGGGTTATTTTGCTTCAAGTTACAGGGGGTATCTAAAGAACAGTCATCCTTCGAGGATTAAAGAAGATGTCAGCCAAAAGATGGTAGAGATATCATCTTTTTCCCAATTGCTTGATTTAAATATAGAAGATGAAAAAGATTTGGATAAGCAGCCCATATTAACATATACTTTCGCTGCTGATAATTTTTTAACTCCTTCCGGGTCATTCCGTATTTTAAAGCCTTTAGATCAGTTTGATTTTAAAACTAGTTTAATTAGTAAAGAGGCAAGAAAATTTCCTATAGATTTCGGAGGTATATTTTCTAAAAGAGCTCAAATTAAGGTTAACTTACCTTCTAATATAGAAGTGAAATATTTGCCGGATTCCAGGCATTTTGAAAATAAATGGTTTAGTTTGGATACCTGCTACCAAAAGGAAGAACAAGCTGTTAACTTTTCCCAAAATTTTTCAGTAAAAAAAAGATTTGTTACCAGAGATGAATATCAAGTTTTTAAAGAGAGGTTTAAAGAAATACTTTATTACCTAAAGAGTCAGGTAATTTTAGAAACAAAAGAAAACTAATTTGATAGATAATGGCAGACAATAACCGAAGAAAATACATAAGGCTTTCTACTGTTTTACCGGTAGAGTTTTTTGTGGCCGACAAAAACGGAAAAAAAATTACTCCCTGGATTCAAGGATTTAGCCATGATATTGGCAAAGGCGGAATCTGCCTTGTAGTTAATGATCTTTGGTGGGGGTTTTGGGATAAGTTCAATCAGGACAAAAACAAGATCTCTCTCCGCATCAAACTTCCCTTTAAGAAAGAACCTTTATTTTTAGAAGCAGCTATCAGATGGAAAGAATCAGAAAAATTAAAGAAATTTAAACAATACAGGGTCGGCCTGGAGTTTACAACTTCTAAGAAAAAGAAAGCAGGTTCAATATTTAGGTTTGCTATATTTAAAAAAGTAGCACCGGTAGTAGTTATATCAATTTTAGCCGGTCTTGTTTTATTTTCATCATTTTTGTTTTGGAAAACAAACCGCTTAGCTCAGGAAAATCGCCGTTTAGTAAGTGACCATGTAAATATATTACAAAAAAACTCTTTTCTGAGTCAAAGTTTAGAAGAAAATAAACAGGCCCAAGAATTTCTTAAAGAAAGAAAAGAGCAGCTAGATCAAAAGATGACTAACTTAGAAGGAAATATTTCTAATTTAAAAACAAAATATGAAAAACTTAAAAAAACCCGAAAAAAAGATCAACAACGGTCTTTAGAGCTTATTGCTTTGGAGGAAAAACTAGATGACTATAATCAACAACTAAATTCTTTAAAAAGAGAAAATGAATTTTTAAAAGAAAAGATTGAAGAAAAGGAAAAAGTAGCTACTCAAATTCAAAAAGAAACCCGAGAACTAAAAGACATAAAACATCAAGTTGCAGAAAAAGTAGTAGCTGGGATGTATGATTGGATTAAGTATCGCCAGGATTTGGTACAAGGTTTGATATTAAGTTATGAAGGCGATAGCAGCTTAGACAAAGTTTGTTTTACCTACGATCAAGCCTTAGCAACTTTTGTTTTTTTAAATCACGGAGAAATAAAAAGAGCTGAAAAAATTTTAGATTTTTATCTTAAACAGATAAATCAGGGCAAAAAAATATACAACGCCTACTTTACCGACGGCGGAGTTTTTGAGTATGTGCTTCATAGCGGGCCTCAGGCTTGGATTGGCCTTGCGGCTTTAAACTATAGTAAAGAGGCAAAAAGCAAAAAATATATTAAAATTGCCAGAGAAGTGGCGGAGTTTCTGATTAAGATGCAAGACCAAGAGGGCGGTATTGTTGGCGGGCCAAAAGATAGCTGGTATTCTACAGAACATAACTTAGATGCCTATGCTTTTTTTAGGCTTTTTTATAAGCAAACCGGAAAGAAAAAATATAAAGAGGCTGCGGATAAAGTTAAAAGATGGATTTCGAGATATTCTTATACCAAACATAAAGTGCCAATAAACAGAGGTAAAGGAGATTCTACTATAGCTACAGATACCTATACTTGGTCGGTGACAGCATTAGGGCCGGATACTTTATATTCAATGGGAATGGATCCCGAAGAGATTTTAGAATTTGCGGAAAAAAATTGTAAGGTAACTGTCAACTTTGAATATAACAACAGAGAAATAAAAGTTGAAGGTTTTGATTTTGCTAAAGCTAAACATTCGGCTCGCGGTGGTGTTGTCTCCGGCGAGTGGACTGCTCAGATGGTTTTAGCCTATGAGGTAATGGCTGATTATTTTAAACAAAAA
>JAWOBO010000033.1:0-17901 GCA_046484225.1 Candidatus Omnitrophota bacterium
TATTACAAAGCTATGCAGTGTGCGGTAAATATGGCTTTTGCAAACCGGCAAGTAATTTTACACCGAATCAGAGAAGTTTTTGAAGATGTTTTTGGTAGGCCAGCAAAAGAGTTAGGTATGCACCAAGTTTATGATGTAGCCCATAATACTGCGAAATTAGAAACGCATCAAATTCAAGGAAAAAATAGAGATCTTTTGGTGCACAGAAAAGGAGCAACCCGCGCTTTCCCGCCGGGGTCTTCTGGGCTACCTGCTTGTTATAAAGAATCTGGCCAGCCGGTTATAATTGGAGGCAGCATGGAGACTGGTTCTTATCTTTTAGTAGGTTGTAAGTCAGGTAAAGATAGTTTTTATACTACTGCTCATGGAAGCGGTAGAGTTATGAGCCGAGCTAAAGCAAGGAAGAGGTTTTATGGCAAAGATCTACAAAAACAATTAAAAGAAAAAAATATAAATATTCGCGCTGCTTCTTTTTCTGGATTAGCTGAAGAAGCTGGCGGTGCCTATAAAGACATTGATGAGGTGGTAAAATCAATCCAGTTAGCCGGAATCAGCAAGCCGGTAGCAAAACTTATTCCGATAGGAAACATAAAGGGGTAATTATGATAAAAAGGGCAAAAGATCCAGTTTGCGGAATGAATGTAGATAAGGATAAGGCTGAAAAGCTAGAAAAAAACGGAAAAACTTATTATTTTTGCAGCAAAAATTGCAAAAAATCATTCCAAACTGGAGAAAAAAGTAAAGGCCATGATCATAGTGCGCATCATAAGCATATGGTAGAGGATTTTAAGAAACGTTTTTGGATATCCTTAGTTATTACAATCCCTGTTTTGATTCTATCTCCTATGATTCAGTCTTTTTTTGGCTTCCAAGTTACATTTTCAGGAGTAATGATTATTCTTTTTGGCTTATCAACTATTATTTTTTTCTATGGTGGTTGGCCATTCTTATCAGGCTTAGTAAATGAACTAAAAGAAAAAAGACCGGGGATGATGACCTTAATTGGGCTGGCAATAACTGTTGCTTATGTCTATAGCGGTTTAGTTGTATTTGGATTGAAAGGGAAGGTTTTTTTCTGGGAGTTAGTTACCCTAATCGACATAATGTTATTAGGCCATTGGATTGAGATGAAGTCAGTGATGGGTGCATCCCGGGCTTTAGAAGAGTTAGCAAAACTGATGCCCAAAGAAGCTCATAAAATAACTGAAGATGGCTCAACCGACGATGTTAAAGTTGATCAACTAAGGTCTTCTGACAGAGTGTTGATTAAGCCTGGTGAAAAAATACCAGTTGACGGAAAGATTATTAAAGGTGATTCTGAGGTCAATGAAGCGATGCTTACCGGTGAATCGAAGCCAATTCATAAGAAAAAAGGTGATCAGGTAATTGGTGGCTCAGTGAATGGAAGTGGGTCTTTAACTGCTGCAGTTTCAAAAACTGGCGAAGATTCTTACCTCTCTCAAGTTGTTAATTTGGTAAAAGAAGCTTCTCAAAGTAAATCTAAGGCGCAAGGGTTTGCTGATAAAGCTGCCTTCTGGTTGACCTTAATTGCAATCGGTGCTGGTTTTATAACCCTAGTTAGCTGGTTGTTATTCGGCAAGGATTTTGTTTTTTCCTTAGAGAGAATGGTTACGGTTATGGTTATAACTTGCCCCCACGCTTTGGGCCTAGCTGTTCCACTTGTAATTGCCGTGATCACATCTTTATCGGCAAAAAACGGACTTTTGATTCGCCAAAGAACACCTTTTGAGAATGCCCGCAACTTAGATGTGATTGTTTTTGACAAGACCGGAACCTTAACTAAAGGAGAATTTGGGGTAACTGATATTATAAACTTATCAAAGGGAGAAAATGATGATCAATTACTAGCTAAAGTTGCATCTTTAGAAAATAATTCAGAACATACTATTGCTAAAGGCATCCTAAAAAAAGCTAAGGAAAAAGAATTAAAATTAAAAGAGGCAGAAGGTTTTGAAGCTATATCCGGAAAAGGGGCCAAAGCAAAAATAGAGGGAAAAGAAATTTATGTAGGAAATAAAGAATTGATCGAGCAATTATCGCTGGAAGCAAAGGATGCTACAGAAAAGATAAACAAACTAGCTAAAGACGGAAAGACAGCTGTTTTTGCGATTTGGGATAATACAGTTCAGGCCATTTTTGGCCTTTCCGATATTATTAGAGACGAATCGAAGGAAGCTATCGCTGAATTAAAAAAATTAAGGTATCAAGTTTCGATGATTACCGGTGACAATCAGGAGACTGCAAAGTTTGTAGCCGGAGAATTAGGACTTGATTCTTATTTTTCGCAAGTTTTACCAGATAAAAAATCGGAAAAAATAAAAAAGTTACAAAATGAAGGTAAAAAAGTTGCCATGGTTGGTGATGGCGTTAACGATGCTCCTGCTTTAGCCCAAGCTGATCTGGGTATCGCAATTGGAACTGGAACCGATGTTGCGGCAGAAACTGCAGATATAGTTTTAGTCGAAAGCGATCCGCGCAGTGTAGTTGATGCGATAAAACTTTCAAAAATCACCTACCGCAAAACTTTGCAAAACTTGTCTTGGGCGACCGGATATAATTTATTTGCAATTCCTTTGGCTGCTGGCGTATTGTATAAATACGGAATAGTTTTAGCTCCGGCAGTAGGTGCTTTGATTATGTCTTTAAGTACAATAATTGTTGCGATTAACGCGAAACTTATCAAGTTTGATAACTGATAATCGATAACTGATAATTGGGAGTTGAGAGGGGTTATTTAAGGATAATTTTAATTATAAATTATCATTTATAAATTATGTGGGGAAGAAGGAGGTAGAAATGTTTAAGAAGGTGCCCGCTTACTTAATCGCTTTGATGCTAGGGGTGTCAATTGTAACCTTTTCCGGTTGCACTCTCTTATTTGGTGCTGCCGCTGGTGGTGCAGGTACTGCATTCTGGCTTTCTGGAAAGTTGCGGGAAGAATTAGCCGCTTCATACCAGCAGACAATTTCTGCAGCCGAAAATGCACTTGATTCTCTAGATATGGAGATAACCAAAAAGACGCACTCTGAAAATGTTACCCAATTTAAGAGCATCTATTCAGACGGCAGCACTGTTTGGATAGATATTAGGCCGATTTTAGAAAATAAAACCGAGATTGAAGTTAGAGTTGGAATGCGCGGTAATCAATCGGCGTCGGCAGAGATTTTAGAGAGAATCAAAGATTATCTTTAAAATCATTTGTTGTTTTTGAATTTTGCGAAAAAAGGCATCAGATAAAGAGATATTAAAGCTGCAATGAAGGCACCAAATACAATTATTCCGCCAAAGCGTTGAGTCGGGGGAAAGTGAGAGAAGAAAAATATTCCAAAGCCGATAGTGATGATGATCATTGTATTTAATACCGGGGCCCAAAGCCTTTTTCGCGCCTTCTCCCAAGTTTCTTTTGCTGGTAACCCGCGAGGTTTAATTCGCCTCAGATAGGTAACCATATGAATCATAGAATCAATTCCCATTGCAATCGATACATTGATTGCCGGTGTAGCGATCACATCAAGTGGTATTTTAGCTAACCCTAACAAGCCGAGTACAATTACTGGAACAAAAGAAATAGTTAAGGTCATGGCGATACTTATTCGCAAAGACCGAGAAACAAACCAACCGATAAAGAAAAAAAGAAGTAGTAATCTAAACAAACCAGAAAGGAGGCTCTTGGTTACCAATTTTGCCAAGTGGCCCTGAAGAAGGTATATTCCTCCTGCAGTTTCGGGGATAAAGCCGACATCTCTGACAGTTTCTTTTATTTCCTCAATTATTTTTAAACGCTGTTTTTCGCGGCCTTGCTCTTTCATTCGGAGCATAAACATCGCTTTTTCCCGATTATCGGTAATGAAACTTTTTGCGACCTTTCCATATTTGGGTTTTTCTAAGCTTTGGAGTAATGATTCCCAACTGAAGAAGAAAGAAAAAAAGGAGCTTTTTGCTTCTTTCATTAAAACTGCCAGGGATAAAACAGTTCCGATCGATTCGTTTTTTTCTAAAGATTCTTGGAGATTCCAGAGCTTTTTGTAGGCCTGAGTTGTATTTAATTTTTCATTTTTCCTAGATTTAACCACAATTAACAAAGGAGTGCTTCCTCCCTGGCGATCAATACGCGCCAGGCCTTTTGAAATTTTACTATTTTTATTAAAGTAAGAAAGCAGAGAAGGGTCATTATTTATTAGGCGCAAACCAGCGGAACTGATAATCACTAAGGTAATAATTATTGTGATTATTATTCTTTTTTTATTTTTAAATTTTGCATAAAGCCAATGCTCCGCTATCTCAAAGCGATCATTGTTTTTTTTAGGATGCTTCACTGTTTTTAAAAAGTAAGGATAAATGGTATAGGCGCAAATGAAAGCAATGACAGTCCCGATTGAGCCAGATATTCCTAATTCTCTGAGCGGTTTAGCTGGAACCAGGAATAAGCTTAAAAATCCCAGTAAAGTTGTGACCATACTCCAAAAAGAAGGGGGCAAGGTGTGGCCGATAGCTTTTCCCACCATATTATTTTTTGCTTCACTGGGTTTTGCGTGTTTCCAATTGTAAGTTAAAAACACAATATGCGATAAGGTAAGCACAAAGATAATCGTAGAGAGGTTTGCAGTAAGGAGTCCAATCTGGATATTGAACAGATCGGCCATGATTAGTGTCCAGACGCTGGCACTTACACAGCTCACCAGGGTTCCTACTAAGATTTTTAAGGAACGAAATGTCATTATAATAACTAAGCTAAAAATGAAAAGAGCAAGGAAACTAAAGGTTTTAAAATCTTGAAGAAGATTTTTTTGAATTAGATTGGTAATGTAAGGGGCGCCGGAAATATAAGGCTTAAAATCTGGAGTAGCTGTTTTTTCAATTAGAGCCTCAATTGAATTTATAGTCTTTTTAATTAAATCTTTTTTTAAACTGATCATGATATAAGTTGAATTATCACCAGCAATTAGCAATCGCCTCCAAAGGGGGCTTTGTAAAGCTTGGTGGATGTTGCGGGGTCCGTTGCTGATACTAAAAGCATTCCCCACTCCTTTTAGAGAATTGATTTTTTTAGTAAGATTGCTCATTTTTTCGTAATATTTCCTAGATTTAATTTGGCCTTCGATGCTGATTATTAATTGGCCGCCTTGTCTTTTAAATGATTTTGAAATTTTTCTTTCTTGCTGGAGTTGGGGGTCTGAACTGGAGAAGAAGAGGTTCCTGCCAATTTGAGGGGTTAAATTGATATAAGAAAATAAAACGAAAAGAGAACAAAAAGTTAGCAATAAATAAGTGATGATTTCTTTATTAGTTGGTATTTTTTTCATTCTTTTTAAGGCAATAGCTGTTTATAATTTTGTTGCGCATATTTAATTTTACTATGCAACATTTTTGTTGACAACAGTTTTGTTGCATAGTAAAAAAAACAATTCACAAAGTATTTAAATTTGGTATAATCTCCCAGTTGTAAAAAGAAGCGATTCAGTTAAATTAAATATTAATAAAATTAGGAGGTCAATATGTTAATGAGTTTAGGTGATTATATTGATGTGGTGGGGGCAGAAGAAATTTCAAAAATTTATAAAAAAGCTAATAGGTTATATACTAAACATATTGCAAACGTAAATGCTACTTTTTTAGGCGGAGGAGTTTCAGAAATTTTAGGAAGGATGGTTCCGCTGATGAATGATGCCGGCCTGGATGCAGAATGGCGGACAATCCATGGCAGCCCCGGTTTTTTTGATATAACCAAAAGCTTTCATAATGGCTTGCAGGGCGGAGATATTGAGCTTTCGGAGATGACTAAGTCGGTATATATGAATATTAATCAAGAGTATGCAAATTTTTCTCATCTAAATGTTTATGATTCAGTCATTGTCCATGACCCTCAACCACTTCCTTTGATTAAGTTTTATCGCAAGCAGCAGCCCTGGATTTGGCGCTGTCATATCGATATAACCGACCCTAATCCGGAGCTCTGGAATTTTTTAAAGAAATTTATGATTCGCTATGATGTAGTAATTGTATCCAGTGAAAAATACAAGAAAAAGGATTTACCTGTCCCGCAAAGAGTGATTCCGCCGGCGATAGATCCTTTAGCTTTAAAGAATAAAGAGTTATCAGAAGAAGTTATCATGAAGTATATTAAAGACTCTAACATCCCTACCGATAAGCCGATAATGGCTCAAGTATCGCGGATGGATCCTTGGAAAGATCCCGAAGGAGTTTTAGAGGTTTTTCGGAAAGTTAAGGAAAAAGTAGATTGCCGCCTTCTTTATTGCTACAATCTTGCTACTGATGATCCGGAGGGAATGAAAATATACGAAAAAGTTTATAGTAAAGTAAAAAAAGATGTCGAAAATGGTGATGTCTTGTTTGTAGTTGGAAATAATGACTTATTAGTTAATGCTGTGCAAAGATTTTCCGACGTGATTGTTCAAAAATCTACCCGGGAAGGCTTTGCCTTAACTGTAACCGAAGCACTTTGGAAAGGAAAGCCGGTTGTGGCCAGTAATATCGGTGGCATCCCTTCCCAAATTACAGATGGAAAGAATGGATTTTTAGTTGAACCCACTGACTATGACAGCTGTGCTGACCGGGTAATTAAAATCTTAAAGGATCCTAAACTAGCTAAGAAATTAGGTGCTAACGCTAAAGAATCGGTTCGGAAAAACTTTCTCACTACTAGATTGGTTTCTGATTATCTTGATCTTTTAACTGAAGTTTTGGGCTGATTTTTTTTCATAGTTATTTCTTTATAACAAAGTTATCTTTGTTATAATAACGCTTGATGGAAAAAAAAATTGCGATTAAAGCTGCTTCATGGTCGCTTTATGATTTAGCTGCTAAGTTTTTTACCTTAAATATCGTTACTCTCCATTTTGCCCGCTGGCTTACAATCGGGAAAAATACTTCAGATATCTATTATGGGTTAGCTTTCGGAGTTTCTTCACTTGTTGCTTTGCTGTTTTCTCCTTTTATTGGACGAATCTCTGACATTACCGATAAAAAAAATATAATTTTTACAATTTTTACGCTAATTTCGTCAATCTTAATAGTGCTTCTTGGTTTTACTGACAACGTAATATTAGCTTTAGTTGTTTTTGCTTTGGCAAAGCTCTTTGTCCAGTTAGCGATGATTATTTATAATGCTTTTCTTTCTCAGGTTGCCCCGTCGGATAAGTTAGGTTTTGTTTCTGGGCTGGGAAAAATGCTTGGATTTATCGGTGCTTTAATTATACTTTATTTGATGGCGCCACTTCGAAAAAGCTATGGTTACCATCGGCTTTTTCAAATCAGTGGCTTATTATTCTTTCTATTCTCGCTGCCTTGCATAATTGCAACCCGCAAAAAAAAATCTAAAAGACAAAATGAAGAAGAACAATTACTATCTTTTCACCAGTTTGTAATTACATTCAAATCTACTTTAAAATCTCTGAAGAATTTAACGGAAAAAGTAATGGGGATCAAAGATCTTTTGAAAGCTAGTTTTTTTATTCTTTGCCCGCTAAACGTTATTCTTCTTTTTATGGCAATATATTTAACTAAAGTATTTGGCTTAGGTGATGCGGAAATCATAAATGTTATCGGTATTGCTGCTGGGAGCGCAATCATAAGCAGTATTAGCTTTGGGGCCTTGAGTGATCATTTTGGTTATAAAAAAACTCTTTATTTTGTGTTTTTCTTAATGTTTGTTAGTTTTATTTTGGTTTCTCTAGCTACGGCTAAAGAACATGCTTTTTGGCTTGGCGGTCTTTTTGGATTAATTTATGGGGTGATCATGGTTGTGCCGCGGGCTTTAGCTGTTGCCATTGTCCCGCAAGAAAAAATTGGTGAATTTTTTGGTTTTTTTGCTTGGATGGGCTATATTGCGGGATTCATCGGGCCTCTGGTTTGGGGTTTGGTCTTGTTGGCTTTAAACCCATTAGGTGTTTTACGTTACAGAGTTGCGATGATTTTATTGGGCTTATTTATTATTCCTGGTTTGTATTATTTTATTCGTGTGCCAGAGAGGAGAGTTTAAGAATGGATCAAAAAACAACTCTTTCTTCGTTATTAGCCGAAACTGTTTCCAGGTATAAAGACGAGATTGCAGTTATTTCAAAAGAAAACGGTGAATACAAAAAATATTCTTATGCTGATGTTTATGCCCGTATTTGTAAAACTGCTTCTTTTTTTAAAGATTTGGGAATCGGAAAAGATGATTTCGCAGGGCTCTTGCTTGAGAATAGAATTGAATGGTTGATTTCATATTTTGCCCTTATCCATAACGGATCAATACCGGTGCCTTTGAATCCATTATTGAGGCCAGAAGAAATTTTAAATTTAATAAAAGATTGTAAGGCAGAATATATAATTTCTTCAGAAAATATTTACAAAGAAAAATTAGAAAATAATCAAAATAAATTATCGAAAATAATTATCATTGATGCAAAGAAGGAAAGAGGAAAAATTATTCCTTTTTCCAAAGCAAAAGATTATCCTCAGCGCGAAAAACCGGAAGAGATAGATGCTAATCAAGTAGCCTCTTTGCTTTATACTTCTGGGACAACGGGGTCTCCCAAAGGAGTGCTGTTGACTCACCAGAATATTGCTTCTAATTTTAAAAGCATTAAGAAGCTTGATTTAATAAAAAGGTCTGATAATATTTTATCAATTTTGCCTTTATTTCATGCCTATCCTTTTATGGTAACTTTAATCGTTCCTTTTTTATCCGGTGCAAAAATTACCTTTTTTAGAGTAAGTTTACGCCAAAATATAATTTTTAAAGTGGTAAAAAAAGCAGGCGTTAGTATTTTAGTTTTGATTCCTCAATTTTATCAAAATTTATATTCGAAAATATTTGAAAAAATAAATTCTTTTCCTAAAATTATTCAGTTTTTAATTCTTCCTTTTCTTCAATTGAAATTAAAGAAAAAGTTGGGCAACAAACTATGGCTGATGGTATCCGGCGGTGCTCGCTTGGAGAAGCATATTGGCAAAAGTTTTAAGAATTTAGGTTTCCAATTTATAGAAGGTTACGGGTTAACAGAAACCTCTCCAATTGCGACTTTTAATCCGCCGGAAAAAGTGAAATTTGGTTCAGTAGGGATCCCGGTTCCAGGCGTAAAGCTAAAAATAAACGAACCTGACGAGTCTGGTGTAGGCGAAGTTCGCATTAAAGGGGATAACGTGATGAAAGGTTATTATAAAAGGCCCGATTTAACCAAAGAAGTTATAAAAAACGACTGGTTCTACACCGGTGATTTAGGATTTAGGGATAAAGATAGCTATCTTTATCTTACTGGTAGAAAAAAAGAAGTAATTGTTTTAAGTTCCGGTAAAAATATCTATCCCCAAGACGTTGAAGGGGTTTATGGAGAAAGCCCTTATATAAAAGAAATTTGCATAATCTCTGGGAAAAAGGAAAGACAGGAGTCTCTGTTTGGGGTGGTGGTTCCGGATATCGAATTTTTTAAGCAAAGAAACGAATTAGATATTAAAGGTAAAATTCGCTGGCAGATTGAAGAAATTTCAACCAAACTGCCTAACTATCAACGAATTCATGATTTTACGATAATCAAGGAAGAGTTGCCTAAAACTGCTTTAGGAAAGATTGAGCGCTATAAAGTAAAAGAAAAATATGTTGGTAAACAAGGCCAAAAGCAAAAGAAGCCAAAGAGAAAGCCAGAAGATGATTCAGATATAAAAAATAAGGAAAAAGCTAATAAAATTATTAATTTTATCTCCAAAGCTGCAAATAAAGAAGTTTATCTGGATGACCATCTAGAGCTTGACCTGGGAATTGATTCGTTAGGGAGGGTTGAACTTGCAGCAGAAGCAGAAGAAAAGTTTTCTCTAAAGTTACCGGAAGATTTTTTCTTACAAGTAGCTACAGTCAAAGATTTAATTTTAAAAATTATAACTTATCGAAAACAAGAAAAAGGCCAGGAACTTGCAGGGAGTGAATGGAAAAATATTTTAAAAAAAGAACCTAAAGCCGGAATTAAAAAAAAGTTAAAGATTAAAACTACTTTTTTTGATATTTTAGTTTCTTATTCAATGAAAGTACTCTTGTTTTGTTCTTTCAAATTATTTTTACGGTTTAAAATAAAGGGGAAAGAAAATATTCCTCTGGAAAAGCCTTTTATCATTTGTGCAAACCATACTAGTTATTTTGATGGGTTTTTAATTTTTTCTGCTAATTTTTTTAGGCACTCTACAGAAACATTTTTTATCGGTTATCGAGAGATCTTTGAGTTGCCGGTTTTTCGCTGGACAATCCGCTTAGCCCGTCTTATTTCGATTGATGCGACCACTCAATTGTTAGAATCAATGCGCGCCGCTGCCTATGTTTTAGCGAATAAAAAAATACTTTGCTTGTTTCCGGAAGGGGAACGCGCTGCAGAAGGCCGTTTGCAAGAATTTAAGAAAGGAATTGGTATTCTTCTTCAAGAATTAGAGATAGATGTTTTACCGGCCTACATTGAAGGAAGCTATCAGTCTTGGCCGAGAAGAAAAACTTTCCCTCGCCCCCATCCGGTTACAATTTATTTTGGTAAATTGACTAATGCTAAAAAGCTCCTAGAAAAGCATAATCCTAAAAGCAAAAATCAATACAATAAAATCAGCGAAGCTTTACGCCTAGAGATTAAAGAAATTATGGAAAATAATAAGTAGAAAAAAGTTAGTAAAAGGGAGAATAAAGCAGTTGTCCAAATAAAGAAGATTGAGATAATGAGTAATTGTTAAAGATAACAAGGAGATATTAACAGTGTTGTCAAAATTAATAAGATTTATTACTTATGATGTCTGGCGGCTCAGGCTACGGGATCTGACTAAAATTAAGTCATTTTTAGTTAAACAGCTCCGAATTGTACTTTTAACTTTCCGTGAATTTAACAAAGATCGGTGTCAACTACAAGCGGCCGCCCTGACCTTTTATTCTCTTTTATCGATAGTACCGGTTATAGCCATGGCTTTTGGTATAGCAAGAGGGTTTGGTTTTCAAAAAATGTTGGAGAAACAACTGCTTGAAAAGTTTCCGGCTCAAGAGGATGTTTTAGTTCAAGCATTTGATTTTGCCCAGAATTTGCTGAAGCATACCCAAGGTGGGTTAATTGCCGGGATTGGGATTGCTGTATTGTTTTGGGTGGTAATCAGAGTTTTAACAAATATTGAAAGATCTTTTAATGATATCTGGGGCATAAAAAGGCCACGGCCGTTTGGCCGTAAATTTAGTGACTATTTGTCAATAATGTTGATTTGTCCGATACTGATTATTGCTTCAAGTAGTGTTACTGTTTTTTTAACTACAAAGGTCAAATTAATTGTAACTCAAGTGGAATTTCTTGGCTTTTTTTCGCCGGTTATTTTACCTTTATTAAAGTTATTTCCTTATCTCATTGTTTGGTTAGTATTTAGCTTTGTTTATATTTTTATGCCCAATGGCAAAGTTAACATTAAATCTGGTATATTGGCAGGGATTGTAGCTGGGACTCTCTATCAGCTGGTGCAGTGGGGTTATCTTAATTTTCAAATTGGAATGTCAAAGTTTAATGCAATTTACGGTAGTTTTGCCGCGCTGCCTTTATTTTTAATCTGGCTGAAAATCAGTTGGCTGGTGGTTCTTTTTGGAGCAGAAATATCATTCGCGCATCAAAATGTAGATACTTATGAATTTGAACCAGATTATCTCAATATCAGCTACTCTTTTAAACGATTGCTCTCACTGGGGGTAATGAATCTTTTAATTACTAATTTTAACAAATGTAAAGGCCCGTTGGCTTCAGAAGATATTTCCCATCATCTGGATATACCAATTCGCCTGGTTAGAGAAATAATATTTGAGTTAAAAGAAAGTAATCTTGTTTCGGAAGTAAAAACTGCTGAATACAAGGGAGTTGCTTATCAGCCGGCCTGTGATACCAATAAGCTCACTATTAAGCGAGTGGTTGATACTCTAGAGAATGAAGGAGCCGATGATATTCCTGTTGCAAAAGCTAAACAGCTAAAAACCCTCTCAAAGAAACTTGAAGCTTTTGACCAATTAATAAAAAAATCATCTAATAATATACTTCTAAAAGACATATAGTTAAGATTATTTTTAGATTGATCAAACTATCCTTGCATCTTAGCCTATCTTTAGTATTATATTAGTGTGGCTATTAAATTATTTAAAAATTTATTTGGGAAGGGTAAAAAAAACGTAAGGCCCAAAAAGAGCACTAGAAAAAAAACATCCAAGAAGAACTCTAGCTCAAAGAAGAAAGTTAAGAAAAAGGCTGTTAAGAAGAAAACAACTGCTAAAAAAAAGACTAAAGCCAAAGAAATTGGAGTGGTAACTCATTATTTTGGAAAAATATCGGTGGGAATTATTAAATTGAAGGCTAAGTTAAGTATTGGAGATAAAATAGAGATAAAAGGTGCTCATGTTGACTTTAGCCAGTCGGTTAAATCAATGCAAGTAAATCATCAAAAGGTAACTTCTGCTAGAAAAGGCGCTGAGGTTGGGGTTAAGGTGAAAAAGCGAGTTCATCCTAACGATAAAGTATATAAAAAAGCTAGCTAATTCTTATTTTTTAACCTTTCTTGCTAATCATTATTTTTTGTCAATACCTTTAAATGAGTAAGTTTTATTATTATGAAGGAATCAAATCAAAAAAGATACCGCTTGAGAATTATTGTTCCGGCTTTTCCAACCTTTAATATCTATTCAAACATTGCTAATAAAACTACAGCTTTGGGGCCGGTATCTGTTGCTAGTGTCGCAGATGAGATACCGGGCTGGGATGTTGAAGTTATTGATGAAAATAATCTCAGGCTATATGGCCCGGCGGATCCAGAAAAGGGGGCTAACCATGAATTTCTCCAAAAAATAAGGCCGGCTGAGGTGGTAGGTTTTTATGGAGGTTTAACCAGCACAATTCCCAGGCTTTATGAATTAGCTAAATTTTATAAGAAGCAGAATGTAGTGACAATTGCCGGAGGCCAACATTTTGTTGGTAAAAATACAAAAGAAGCTCTTGGCTCTGGTATTGATGTTGTGGCAAGAGGGGAATCAGAGTTGACAATCAAGGAATTATTACCCGCATTGGTTCAACAAAAACCATTAGAACGAATTAAAGGTATTGCTTATCAAGATAAAGATGAAATTGTAAAAACAGAAGAGCGTGAGCCGATTGAAGATTTTGAGAGCTTGCCTAATCCAAATTTTTCTTTGGTTCGTTATGCTAAAATAAAAATGTATCCAGTAAGCAGAATTCGCGGCTGCGGGATGGATTGTGAATTTTGTACGGTAAAGGGAAGGCCTCGCTATACTAGTCCAGAAAAGTTTCTTGAAGCAATAGAAAATATCGTCGAAACTAAAGATGCCAGGCATTTTTTTATCGTTGATGATCTTTTTGGACAACAACGCGATGAAACTATTCGCTTTTGCAGAATGCTTGCCGATTATCAACAAAGGATAAACAGGCGTCTTGATTTTATTGTCCAAATACGGCTGGATAAAGCAAAAGATAAAGAGTTGCTTTCAGAGATGCGTAACGCCGGAATTAATATGGTCGCAATTGGTTTTGAGTCGCCAATCGAAGAAGAGCTTGACGCGATGAAAAAATATATTAAGCCTCAGGATATGATTGAACTGTCACGGGTTTACCGGAGGTTTGGTTTTTTAGTCCATGGAATGTTTATATTCGGTTATCCATATAAGGATAAAAATGTAGCTACCTTAACCATCAAAGAGAGGATTAAAAGATTTAGAACTTTTATTAAAAAAGCAAAGATTGATACTATTCAAGTTCTCCTGCCGGTTCCTTTGCCGGGGACTGAATTGCGTAGTAGATTAGAAAAAGAAGGCAGGGTTTATCCAATCGAAGATATTGGTTGGCAGTATTATGATGGAAATTTTCCTCTTTTTGAACCGGACAAGCCTTTAACGGCTCAAGAACTGCAGTCTTCTATTTGTAAAATTATGGGCAAATTTTATAAATTAAAATATATGTTTATGCTTGGCTACCATATATTTTCTTTTCCAGCTTTGGTTTTCTTTTTGCATAACATTAGAAAGGGGTGGAGAATTTGGTACCGCTCTTGGCGTAATGCTTTAGTTCGTTTTGGAGGTTGGGCGGTATTACGAGGCTGGACCAAGGCGTTTAAGGCTAGCAATTTTTCTGATCGGCTTCAGGAGGCTCAAAGACATCTTAGGCACAATTAATTTTACATTTATATAATATAAAAAAGGGAGGTAAAAAAAGTGAAAAAATTTTTTTTAGTGTTTGCTTGTTTGATTTTAACAATTTTTGTAAATCATAAAGTAAAGGGAGATGATAATATGACTATCGAAAAAGGGAAAAAAGTATCATTTGACTACACCTTAACCGTTGACGATCAAGTGGTAGATTCTTCGAAAGAAAGAGGCCCGCTTACCTACACCCACGGGGAAGGTAAAATTATACCTGGACTTGCCTCTAAACTTAAGGGTATGGAAGAAGGGCAGAAAACAACTGTAGAAGTAAAACCCGAAGAAGCTTATGGCCAGAAGAATTCAGAAGCTTTTAAAGAAGTACCTAAAAGTTCCTTACCGAAAGATCTAGAACCTAAGGTAGGGATGATGCTTCAGATGCAGGGGCCGGAAGGTCAAGCCGTGCCGGTAAAAGTAGCTGAAGTTAAAGATGAGGCAGTAGTGCTTGATCTTAACCATCCTTTAGCCGGAAAGACTTTAAATTTTGACGTTACTATAGTTTCAGTAGAGTAATTGAAAAATAATTTGGCTCTGTATTGTCAAAAATCATACAGAGCCAAAATCCTTCCTTTAAATCCAAAATCTTTCCTTAATATTTAAAAATTTGTGATAATATGTAATCATAATTATGTAAGGAGGCAGGATGGATAAAAATAAATACAAAATCAAAAGAGTTGGCGGGTACCTGCATAAGGTAACTCCTATAGTTGATGGTACCGGTAAAGTTATAAATACAATCATTGCTCCGTTTATGGTTGAGTTTAGGCCGCGCGATATGTTGCAGATAATAGTGGGGGCGACAATCCTTGCAATTCCGGTAGGCCTTACCGAGGAGACCTGGATACTTGCCAATGAATTGAAAATGGGGAATGTACTATTGCTTGGTTTTATTTCGGTGTTATTTATCTCATTATTTGTTTATTTTAACTTTTATCGATTTAACTTAAGAAAACATCTTGGCCAATACCTGAAAAGAACAATAGCGACATATTTATTATCTTTATTTGTAGTAGGGCTCTTGCTGACCATAATTGAGAAATGCCCTTGGGGAGTTGATAATGCTTTGGCTATTAAGAGAATAATTATTACTGCTTTTCCTGCCTCGATGGCTGCTACTATTAGCGACAATATGAAATAATTTTTTAGTTGACAACTTCTTGCCTTAACGGTAAGCTATATAGCAATCTGGCTATCTAGGACAATGAGGTTTAAATGAAAAATTTACTGATAAAAGATTTAGATAAAATCATAAAGGCATCAGCAGACGCAAACAGAATTAGGATTTTAAGTATGCTCCAAGAAAAGAAGATGTGTGTTTGTGAGATTGCTTTTGTTTTGGGTATTGCCCAGCCAAGTGTTTCGCGCCATCTAAAAAAATTAAAAGCCGCTGGGTTTATTGCCGGTGAAAACAAAGGACTGTGGACAAATTATTATTTATGCCCCCAGAATCCTTATGCAAAAAGTTTTATTAAAAATTTACGATCATGGGTTAGTTCAGACAAGATTATTATTCAAGATAAAATGAAAGCCAATAAAGCAGATAGAGAAAAGCTTTGTTGTCAGGCAATTTCAGAGAAAGGAAGAAGCTAAAAAAATTTACTTTTATATATAGCCAAGTTGCTATCTAAAGAAGGAAAAGAGGGGCTGGATGAAAGAATCAAAAAAAATTTTATTAATGGTTGCAGTTTTTTTTGGTTGTTTTTATTTACCGGTTGAGTTGTTACCATTTAGAAACCCCGTATTTGAAGCACTAGCTTTAGTGCGTTGGTATGCGCGAGAACATGTTTTATTGTGCCTTGTGCCGGCGTTTTTTATTGCTGGGGCAATATCGGTTTTTGTATCTCAAGCTTCGGTTATAAAATATTTTGGCGCAAAAGCAAAAAAAATCTTAGCTTATAGTGTTGCCTCTGTTTCGGGGACAATCCTGGCTGTTTGCTCCTGCACAGTCCTACCTTTATTTTCAGGAATTTACAAGAGAGGAGCTGGTTTGGGGCCTGCGACGGCTTTTCTTTATTCTGGCCCGGCAATAAATGTTTTAGCAATCATTATGACTGCCAGGATTCTTGGTTGGGAACTTGGCTTGGCCAGAGCAATTGGTGCAATAATATTCAGTGTTGTGATTGGTCTTTTAATGTATTTGATTTTTATCAAAGAAGAAAGAGCTCGCCATACTGCCGGAAATTTTGCTGTTGCCGAAGAAAAAGAACCGAGGTCTTTATTTAAAAATTCCTTATATTTTGCTGCTATGGTTGGTTTTTTAGTTTTTGCTAACTGGGCAAAACCAGAAACTACAACTGGTCTTTGGGCATTTATATATTCGATAAAATGGTATCTTTCCGGAGGTTTTTTGCTGTTGACGGCAATAATGTTAATCAGCTGGTTTAAGAAAGACGAGGTTACCGATTGGGTTTCAGCATCTTGGATTTTTGCCAAACAAATTATGCCGCTTTTGTTGGCCGGTGTTATCGTAGCAGGATTGCTGCTGGGGAGGCCGGGCCAGGAAGGCTTTATTCCGTCTTGGATTGTAGGAAAAGCTGTTGGCGGCAATTCACTCTTAGCCAATTTTTTTGCCTCAATCGTGGGGGCTTTTATGTATTTTGCTACCCTTACTGAGGTGCCGATTTTGCAAGGACTTATTGGCGCTGGGATGGGAAAAGGGCCTGCGCTTGCGCTTCTTTTAGCTGGGCCGGCACTTAGTTTGCCGAATATGCTGGTTATCCGTGGTGTTATCGGAACTAAAAAAACATTAGTTTATGTAAGTCTGGTAGTAGTGATGGCAACAATAAGTGGAATATTATTTGGAGCGATAATTGATTAGGAGGTTAATGAATGAAAAAAAAGCCAAAAGATATTAAAAAAATTGTTAAGGAAAAATATGCCGAAATAGTTCGTTCGAAAAAATCATGTTATTGCAATGACTTTTGTTGTTCGGGTGCTGCTTCTGGTATCAGTAACGAGATTGGTTATTCTCAAGAGGAGATAGATAAAGTTCCTCAGGGAGCTAATTTAGGGCTTGGCTGCGGCAACCCAATAGATCTTATTTCGTTAAGAGAAGGTGATCTTGTGGTTGATTTGGGAAGCGGAGGAGGATTTGATGTTTTTTTGGCCGCGGAAAAAGTTGGTAAATCTGGTCGCGTTATCGGCGTGGATATGACTCAGGCAATGGTTGACCAAGCTAGGAAGAATGCTAAAAAGGGCGGCTATGATAATGTGGAATTCCGATTAGGGGAGATAGAAAAACTTCCTATAGAAGATGATAGTATAGATGTGGTTATTTCTAATTGTGTAATCAATCTTTCTCCCGATAAGCAGGCTGCTTTCAATGAGGCCTTTAGAGTTTTAAAGCCCGGCGGTAACTTAATAGTTTCAGATTTGGTGCTAACTAAAGATTTACCAAAAGCAATAAAAGAATCGGTTGAAGCTTATGTGGGTTGCTTGGCCGGAGCGGTCAAAAAAGAGCAGTATTTGAGTTTTATAAAGCAGGCGGGATTCCAGAATATCAAAGTAACCAATGAATCGAACTATCCAGCTGGCGCGGTTTCTAAGAACTTTAGAAATGCCGCTGATCTTGTAGTAAGTATTATGGTTTCGGCAAAAAAAATGAGCTAAAGAGGAGACAACTGTATGGGTGAGAAAATAGAACGGAATATATCATTTTTTGAAAAATATCTGAGTTTATGGGT
>JAWOBO010000047.1:0-29757 GCA_046484225.1 Candidatus Omnitrophota bacterium
AGAGATTGCTTCGTCGCTTCCTGCCTGCCGGCAGGCAGGTGCTCCTCGCAATGACGCAGAATCATTTCGCTGTTGCAGTGGACTTTTTTCATTCTGCCTCTTGCCATTCAGCTAAGCTATGATAAAATATCTTTAAATAATAGGAGGATATATGAGCTGTGAAGAGATAAAAAAGTTACTCACTAAATATGTCCAGCATACTGCAGGTGAAGAAGAAATAAAAAAAGTTGAAGAGCATTTGTGTGTTTGCCATGATTGCCGTACTTCTTTGGGTAAACTGATGGATGAGCTAGATGAATCCGGCAAAAAGCAAGAATCTAAAAATTCAGGAGAAGAAAAAGAAAAAGATGATGATTTTGAAATTATATCTTCAGAATCAGATCCCGGCCAGAGTTTAGAAGAGTCTCAAAAAGATCAAGGCCAAGAAGAAAAACCCAGAGAAGAAAAATCCGCAAAAGAGCCTGAAGAAATAAAGCAAGCTGAACCAAAGCCAGAAGAAACCCAAGAGAAAAAAGAATCACAAGAAGAAAAACAACCGGAAGAATCGGAAAAAGAAAAACAACCGGCTGAAAAAGAAGAGAAAGAGGAGAAAGAAGAGAAAAAAGAGGAAAAAGCTCAAGATCAAAGATCCGGCCAAGAGGAAGAAGAAGGTGAAGAAAATCAAGAAAAAGATGAAAGCAAGGAAGGTATGGAATATTTTCCAGCCGAAGGGATAAAAACATTTTCACAAGAAGAGCCTAAAGCTGGGAGCGATAAAGAGGCACAAAAGCAAGATCAATCAGAATCCATAGAGCCTGAATCGGAGTTGAAACAAGAAGTAAAAAAGGAAGAAAAGCCAAAAGAACCTCAAGAGGATCTGTCAAAACAGCCATCTTCAGATTCTTCGCCGGAAGATCAATCCGGAGGAGAGTTTGGTCCAGACGAGAAGTTAGAAGAGGAATCAGGATTTAGCCAAAAAGAATCTGAGCCGGCTTTTGAAACCGAAAGAAAAGAATCGGCTACAATGTATCAGGATACAAAGAATATTCCACCCTTAGAAGAGGGCCCAGGTATTATCGGGTATATTTCGATTGGTATTGGTATATTGGTATTAGGCGGTTTATTTTTTCTTCTTCTTATGCAGGGTTAAGTCATTGTTAGTTTTTATATATTATTCTCTTATTCAGGGATTAAGTGAATTCTTACCGGTTAGCAGTTCCGGCCATCTTTTTATTTTAAAAAATATTTTTTCTTCCGGGGATGATTTATTACCTTTTTTTGTTTTTCTTCATATTGCAACTTTATTGGCAGTTTTTGTTTTCCTTTATAAGGAAATTTTTACTGCTTTGAAAAACAAAAAAGTAATTAGTTATTTGATAGTAGCAACAGCAATTACAGCTTTGCTGGGATTAGCTATTGATAAAATTTTAAGCCGTTATTTTACCAATAATCATTTTATATTTTTTCTTCTTCTGATTAACGGATTTATACTTTTGACAGCTCGAAGACTAAAAGGTAGTAGAGAGTTGGCGGATATATCAGTTAAAGATGGAATTATTTTAGGGGTTTTGCAGGGATTTTCCTTTTTACCGGGTATTTCCCGTTCAGGAATAACTATTATTGGTCTTTTGGCTAGAAAGTTTAAGCCAAAAACAGCTTTTAGCTTATCTTTTATAATGTCTGTTTTTCCAATTGCGGGAACTTTTTTATTTAAAATTCATAGTTTAACTGCGCTTAGATTGAGCCCTTTAATCTTAACATTGTCTTTTTTGGTTGCTTTTATAGTAGGGCTTTTTTCTTTGTTTTTAGTCAAAAAAGCATTAATTATGAAAAAGTTTATTTATTTTGGATATTATTGTATAATATTAGCAATAACAGGATTATTTATCTATTAAAAAAGAGGAGGAGAAGTTATGCCTTATAACGCAGATTTGGACAAAGAGTTATTTGCAAAAAGTTGGGAAGGGGATAGGACAAGAATCAGAGTAAGAGTTTTTTCTTATAATCAAGGAACTAAAAAGGTTCAGATTACTAGAGAAAATAAAGACAATGAAGACAATTTTCGTTTTACTAAATTAGGACGCTTAACCAAAGAAGAGGCAGAAGGGATTTTGCCATTGATGAAAGAAGCTATAGAACAGATGTAATCCTTTTTTTATTATGAGTCAACAACCGGATAAGCGAGACATAGAACAAGAAATAAAAAGATCGCGTGAAAAGAAAGCTGACAAGCTAAAGAAGCTCAATGATTTTGATGCCGAATATAATATCGATAAGTTGTTAGAGGACCTAGACAGCTATTTTGAAGGAGAGGTTGATTTTAATTTAGATAAAATTAAAGAAGAAGTTCAAGAACAAGGCAGGCTAGAAGAGCTTATCGATCAGGCAACAAAAAAACAAACCCATCCTGTGGTTGAGTTTATCCAGCAAATATTAAAAGATTTATGAGGATAGTTTTTCTTTAACGATTCTACTTATTTGTTTGGGGTCAGCTTGAGTTCCGATTTTTCTTAGAATCTCTTTCATAACCTTTCCCATGTCAGAAATTGATGAAGCTTGTAGGTTTGAGATAGTTACGTTAATTGTTTCTTCAATTTTTTCCGGGCTTAACTGCTCGGGCAAGTATTTAGATAATATTTTCAGCTCAGCTTTTAGGTCTTCTTGAATGTCTTTTCTTTTTGAAGTTTTAGTTGATTCTTTTGCTTCTTTGAGCTTCTTTTCCTGCTTTTTTAAAGTTTTCAAAACTTCTGGATCTTCTAATTTATCTTGTTTTTTCTCTTTTGCTTGATTTGCCAGTTCAGAGCGGATATAGCCTAAAAATTGTGATTTCTTTTGGTCTTTTTCTTTTCTAGCCTTAATATAATCTTTATAGATTTGATCGAAAAGCATAAAATAATTTTAACATAATTGCTGGGTATAGCAAGAAATTATTAGTTTATCGGGGCTGTTTGCTTTTTTAACAAAGAAAGATATGGTATAATTGTTAGGTAAATTATCTAATACAATAAATAATTATGGTTATATTAATAGCAGGATTAACTTTAGCTTCAATTGTTTTGGTGGTCTATTCTTTTTCTGATTCTGATAAGGAACCAAACCCTCCTACTTCTGTAAAAACAAAAAAAATGTCTAAGTCTTCGCTTTTACAAAAAATAAACTCGCTTGAAGATAAAGTAAAGAGCTTAAGAGAACAAAGGCATCAGTTAAAAGTAAATCAAGAAGATGGGGATAAGTTAAGAAAAGAAAACAATATTTTAGAGAAAAAAATAAAAAAAGTTAAAGCTGAAAACGAAAAGTTAGTGCAAAAAATAGATAGGAATCAAAAATGGCTGAAAAACCAGCAGGATATGATAAAAAAAGAGCAGCAACCTAAGGTAAATTTAGAAGAGAAAATAAGACAAAAGGATAAAAGGTTAGAGGAGGAATTTTCTAAGAATGTAAAACTGGAAAAAAAGCTGGAACAATCCAGCAAACGAAATCAGGAACTGCAGGAAAAAATCAAGCAAAACGATGAGCAGATTAAAAAGTTTAGCCTTAATCTTGAATCAGAAAAAAAGAAGCTAAAAGAAAAGGCTGAGCAGGCTCAAGAGTATTCTAATCAAGTGGCAAAAATGAAAGAAGAACAAAAACAAAGCGGCTGGGTATCAAAAGAAGAGCATTCTGAGCTAAAGGAAAAATATAATGAATTAGCTGAGAAAATAGAACTAAAAGAAAAAGAGCTAGGTATTAAAGAAGAAAAAATAGTAGATCTAGACAAAGAGAGGATTAAGCTGCTTCATAAGATACGGAATGAAAGTGATGGCTTAGAAGAAACTGAAGAAAAAGAAGATAAAAAATCAGAAAGTCTGAAAGCTGAGGAAGCTGAAAAAAAGGAAGGGCCTAAGGAGGAACCCAAAAAAGAATCTAAAGAAGAACCTAAAGAAGAACCTAAAGAAGAGCCTAAAGGGGAGCCTAAGGAAGAGTCTGGTAAAGAAGAGCAGCCTGAAGAAGATCAACAAAAAGAGCAAGAACTAAAAAAACAACAAACAGCAGAAAGAACCGATGATGATCAAAAGAAAGAAATAGCGAAAGAGGATAACCAGAATGAAGTTGGCGCAACAAAAAAAGAAGAAGCTAGTGAGCTTGGTGAAAAGAAAGAAAAACCTGAGACAGAAGATAGCGAACCATCTAAAAAATCAGGAAAGCAAGCAAAGGATCAAGAACAACCGCAAAGAAAATATCAATTAGACAGCATAAGAAATATCGGAATTATGGCTCATATTGACGCCGGGAAAACTACCCTTACCGAGCGTATTCTTTTTTATACAGGCCGCTCTCATAAAATTGGTGAAGTTCATGATGGTAAAGCGGTGATGGATTGGATGAAACAAGAGCAAGAAAGAGGTATTACGATTACTTCAGCTGCCACTACCTGCAGTTGGCAAAAGAAAAGAGTCAACGTAATTGATACTCCTGGCCACGTTGATTTTACCGCTGAAGTCGAGCGTTCGCTGAGAGTTTTAGATGGTGCTGTTTCGGTCTTTTGTGCAGTAGGCGGAGTTGAACCTCAAGCCGAAAAGGTTTGGTTTTTATCAGAGAAGTTTAAAGTGCCGAAAGTTGCTTTTATAAATAAAATGGATAGGATGGGGGCTGATTTTTATACTGTGATTGAACAGATTAAAAAACAGCTGGGAGCAAAGCCGGTTTTAATGCAGATTCCTATAGGCAAAGAAGATGAATTTCAAGGAGTAATTGATTTAATTAAGATGAAAGCTTATTACTATCAGGGAGAGTTAAAGAAAGATAATTTTCAGATAAAAGATATTCCTAAAGATTTAGAAAAAAAAGCCAAGCAAGAAAGGTTGCATATGTTAGAAGAAGTAGCTTCAGACAATAATCAGCTCATGGAAAAATATCTAAAATCTCCCGATTCAATAGAAGAAGCTGAGCTAAAACAGGCTATTCGCGAAAGCACAATAGCTTGTAAGCTTGTACCAGTTTTTTGTGGGACGGCCCTAAAAAATAAAGGAGTTCAGCCGCTATTGGATGGAGTAGTTGACTATCTGCCTTCTCCAGTTGATTTGCCAGCGGTAGAAGGGAGTTTACCTGATGACCCAGAAAAAAAAGTGAAGCGAAAAATATCTGATAGTGAACCATTTTCTGCTTTGGCTTTTAAAGTTCAGACAGATAAACACATTGGTAAGCTCGTTTATATTCGCGTTTATTCAGGAGTATTAAAAAAAGGAACTTATATCTATAATGTAACTAAAGATAAAAAAGAAAGAATTTCTCGGATTTTACAGATGCATGCTAACCAAAGAGAGGCTCGTCAAGCTGTATTTACCGGTGATATTGCTGCTGTGGTAGGTCTAGGGGATACATTAACAGGGGACACCCTCACTAACCTTGAAGATCCGGTAATTTTAGAGTCTATAGAATTTTCAGAACCGGTAGTTTCAATAAGTGTTAAACCAAAAAGCCGTTCTGATCAAGATAAGCTTTCCAAGGCTTTAGCTAAATTATCCAATGAAGATCCTACCTTTAAAGCTTTTACTAATAGAGAAACTTCTGAAACTATTCTTTCTGGAATGGGGGAGCTTCATTTAGATATTATTGTAGGCCGTCTAAAAGAGGAGTTTGGGGTAGGAGTTGAAGTAGGGGAGCCTAAAGTAGCTTATCGGGAAACTATTTCCGGTGAGGCTAAACAAGAGTATAAGCATGTTAAACAATCTGGTGGCCGGGGCCAATATGCACATGTTGTTTTTCAGGTTAGCCCTAATGAAAAAGGCAAAGGTTTTAGTTTTACAAACAGTATCAAAGGCGGGGCAATCCCTGCTGGATTTATTCCGGCGGTAGAAAAAGGTGTGGTTGAAGCTTTATCGGAAGGAGTTTATGCGGGGTATCCGGTAATTGATGTAAAAGTGAATTTAGCGGATGGTTCTTTTCATGAGGTTGATTCATCAGAGATGGCATTTAAAATAGCAGCTAGACAATGTTTTAAAAAAGCTTTTATGAATTGTAAACCTTCCTTGCTTGAGCCGATCATGGATTTGGAAGTAATAACTCCAGAAGATTATGTAAGTAATGTGGTAAGCTATATATCTTCAAAAAGAGGTAATGTGTTAGGAATAGACCCAAAAGGGAAACAAAAAATAGTTCAATCTGAGGTTCCTTTGTCTGAGATGTTTGGTTATGTTACAGATCTTCGATCCCTTACCAACGGACGGGCAAATTGTTCGATGCAGTTAAAAAAGTATGCGCCTGTTCCAGAAAGAATTGCTCAGAAAGTAATCGAAGCTAAAAAAGAGGAAAAAGAAGCTTAAATTTTTCTATATATTGTGTTATAATACTAAACTATGGACAAAACCCGCAAGATCTTGATCATTTCTTCTGATCAAAAATTAAAAGAAGTTCTAAATTTTTGTTTTGATGGCTGGGGTTATGAAGTCTATCTTCAAAAACCATCAGAAAAAAAGTTAGAACTATATGATTTGGAAAAAATTAAAAGTGTTTCCCCCGATGTAATAGTAGTGGATGTGCAGTCTGCTCGCAGTACGCAACTCGATATCTGCAAGCGCCTCAAAAATGACTTCCTTACTACTTTTGTTCCAGTTATAACCTTAATCAACAAACGCCATCTGCGTAATCAGCTTCTAGGAGTAAGGCAAGGAGTTGATGATTATTTAATTAAGCCTCCTGATCCGCTTGATCTTCGTATGAGAATTGAGATAGCTTTACGCCGGGCTCGTCATAGCATAAACGCTAATACTTTAACCGGCCTTCCCGGAGCAAGAATTTTAGAAGATATAGTTAAAGAAAATTTCAAGAAAAAAAGGCATTTTTCTTTTTGTTATGTAGATATTGATAACTTTAAATCTTTTAATGATCTATATGGTTATCAAAGAGGTGATAAAGTAATAGTCCAGACTGCCTATATGCTGCAGCTTGCTGTCACTAAGGCGGGAGGAAGAGATGATTTTGTTTCTCATATTGGCGGTGATGATTTTTCTTTTGTTACCACTCCGGATAAATACGAAAAGATCTGCAACTATTTTATACAGCTTTTTGATAATATAATTCCTTTTCATTATGAAGATGAAGCTAGAAAATCTGGTTTTGTAGTTACCCATGATCGTAATCGTAAAGTGCGAGAAGTGCCATTGATGAGCGTATCTTTAGCCGTTGTAAATAAAGATGCGAATTCAACTATTGAGAATATGATCCAACTCAATGAAAGAATATCGGAAGTTAAGAAGTTTTTAAAGAAAACTCCAAAAAGTTGTTATATGGCTGACCGAAGGGATACAAAAACATCTAATAATCAGTCAATTCAAATAAATAAAAAAAGAAATATAGAAACTTATAAGCCGTTGGGCCAAATTTTAATTGATAAAAATATAGTTTCTTCTGAGCAGCTCGATGAAGCCTTAAATATTCATTGGAGAAAAGGTGTGGCTACGGGCAAGGTTTTACAAGAGCTTGGTTTTGTGACCGACCTTGAACTTAAAGAGGCTTTAGATGAGCAAAAAGTAAATTTTATTAATTTTGTCGAAAAAGAGATGCAAGGGGCAGGGTGATTCAACTATGGACGCAGTTGGCGAAATTTTAGATAAAGTATTTTTTGAAAATACGGTGTTGGATTATCTTACTTCTTTAGGCTTGTTTGCTGGTTTTTTTCTGCTGATAAAGATTGTTAGTTTGATTGTAATAAAAAAGATAAAGACCCGAGCCAGGGAGACTGTAACTTTGATTGATGATCTTTTAGTTAGTATTTTAGAGAAAAAAATAGTTCCTTTTCTTTATCTTGTTTCGTTGTATGTGGCTATCCAATATCTAAGATTACCAAAAACTTTGGATAAAGCAGTAGAGATAGCTGTTCTTTTTGTGCTTACTATCTTTGCCATTTTAATTAGTACCCGTTTGGTTGAGTTTGGGTTTGAATCTTACGCTCAAAAAACCGGCCGGAGTGAGGCTTTCCGTCATAGCTTAATGGGTATTCTAAAAGTTATTAAGTTTATCCTTTGGGGGATAGGGCTAGTCTTTTTCCTCGATAATTTAGGTTTTGATATTGCAGCAGTGATTGCTGGGTTGGGAGTTGGAGGTGTAGCTGTTGCCTTAGCGGCTCAAGCTATATTAGGAGATTTATTTAGCTATTTTTCTATTATTTTTGATCGCCCTTTTGAGGTTGGGGATTTTATTATCGTGGGAGATCTTCTCGGTACAATAGAACACGTTGGCATAAAAACTACTCGGATAAGAAGTTTAGGCGGAGAACAGTTAATTTTTTCTAATTCTGATCTTACCAATTCCCGCGTTAAAAATTATAAACGAATGGAAAAAAGAAGAGTGATATTTAAGTTGGGAGTTACCTATAGCACTCCGCTGGCAAAGTTAAAAGAAATTCCTAAAATTATTGAAACGATTGTCAAGAAAACAGAGGATACTGTTTTTGATCGAGCTCATTTTTTCTCATATGCTGACTTTAGTCTTGTTTTTGAGATTGTTTATTATGTGATTGGTCCGGATTATAATAAATATATGGATATCCAAGAGAAGATTAATTTCTCTATAAAAGAAGAATTTGCCAAAAGAAATATAGATTTTGCATTTCCTACCCAAACTTTGCACTTGAAGAAAGAAGAGAGGTAAAAAAGTCATAAGTTGCAAGTCATAGGTTTTATGAATATTTATCTAATAATTATTCTCACTATTTTAATTGGAGGTTATCTGCTAAATTTATTAGTGGAGGCTTTGAATATTAAAGCCGCTAATCCGAAGCTGCCATCTGAATTTATTGGTTATTATGATCCAGAAAGGTATAGAAGGTCACAGAATTATCTTCGTGAAAATACGCGATTTAGCCTTATTCATTCTGGCCTGCTTACTAGTTTATTTGTTATTTTGATTTTAACTGGTGTGTTTAACTGGATAGATAAGTTTGCAAGAAGCTTTGAGCTCTCTTTAATTCCTACGGGTTTATTGTTTGCATTTTTTATTTTTTTAGGGTTAGAATTTATAAACTTACCTTTTTCTATTTATCATACTTTTGGCTTAGAGCAAAAGTATGGATTTAATCGTACCACTCTCAAGACTTTTATCACCGATAAAATTAAAGGTTTGATTATTGGAGTTATTTTAGGGGCAATAGTTTTATCTTTTATTTTTTGGTTTTTTGGTCAATTTAGAATTTGGGGCTGGGTATTCTGCTGGTTGGGTTTAACCTTATTTGAGTTATTTTTGTTATTTATCTGGCCCAGATTTATTATGCCTTTGTTTAATAAGTTTGAGCCAATTGAGGAAGGAGAATTAAAGAAAAAAATTAAGGATTATGCTAATTCCCAAAATTTTAAAATCCAAGGTATTTATAAGATGGATGCTTCAAAGCGATCAACAAAATCAAATGCTTTTTTTGCCGGCTTTGGTAAGTTTAAAAGAATTGTTTTATTTGATACACTAATCGAAAATCACAGCTCCGATGAAATAGTGGCAATTTTAGCTCACGAAGTAGGACACTATAAGAAAAGGCATATATTTCAAATGATTTTAATTTCGTTTTTAAGCAATGGATTAATGTTTTATATTCTTTCCTTATTTATTACAAATCCGGATTTATTTAGAGCGTTTAAAATGGATAATATTTCAGTTTATGCAGGGCTGTTCTTTTTTGGTTTTTTGTATACGCCAATTAACTCTGTTTTGGCAGTATTTGCTAACTTTTTCTCGCGAAAAAATGAAAAAGAAGCTGATTCCTTCGCGGTTAAAACCTCTGGCTTAGGCGAGCAATTTATCAAAGCTTTAAAAAAGTTAAGTGTTAAAAATTTATCTAATCTCACCCCGCATCCAATTAAAGTTTTGCTTTTTTATGGCCATCCACCTGTTTTAGAAAGAATTCGTTATATCCGTAAATATATAAATGAAAATAAAGGATAAAGGCTCAGGGTTAAAGGTTAAAGTAAATAATTGTATTTTTTTTATCTTTTTTTCTTTATCCTTTACCCTTTCTTAATTATGAATAGACATATAGTACATATAGATATGGATGCTTTTTTTGCTGCTGTAGAGCAAAGAGATAAGCCTAGCTTAGCTGATAAACCAGTGATAGTTGGGGCTGATCCTAAAGGTGGGAAGGGGAGAGGAGTGGTGTCAACTGCTTCTTATCAGGCTCGAAAGTTTGGCTTGGCTTCAGCTATGCCGATATCAGAAGCTTACCGAAGATGTCCACAGGGAGTTTACCTGCGTCCTGATATGGCTAAATATAGCAAGGTTTCAAAGAAGGTTTATCAGATTTTCTTTCAATTTAGCCCTTTAGTTGAGTCGGTAGGTATTGATGAAGCTTTTTTGGATATAACCGGCAGTTTTCATATTTTTGGCAGTCCGATTCAGGCTTCTCTTTTATTAAAAGAAAAAATTAAAGCAGTAACTGGGTTAACTGCTTCGGTTGGCCTTGCTCCCAATAAAATGGCGGCAAAAATTGCTTCTGATTTAAATAAACCAGATGGATTTTGTCAGGTTGATCAAGGTAAATTATTAGATTTTCTCTGGCCTTTAGATGTTGGTAAATTGTGGGGGGTAGGTAAAAAGACAAAAAGGGTCCTCAATGATTTAGGAATTGATAAAATTGGCCAGTTAGCCAGTTTTGATTGTAGCATATTAAAAAAATATTTTGGAAAAAATGGAGTCCATCTTTGGCAACTTGCTAACGGTATCGACAGGCGCAGAGTTGAGAAGCCGGAAGAAGCAAAATCAATTGGGGCTGAACATACTTTTTCAAAAGATATATCTGATTTTTCTCAAATTGAAATTATCTTGAGTAGGTTATCTGAAGAAATATCAAGTCGACTAAAAAAAAGTGGAATTAGGGCTAAAAACATCTGCTTAAAGGTTAGATTGGAGGATTTTTCAACCCATAGCCGTTCAATGCGTTTGATTAAAGCAACTAATTTTTATGATACAATTTTTCAAACTGTCAAAAAACTATATTATGATTCAGAATTTCTGGGTAAAAAAATAAGATTATTGGGAGTAAAATCAGAAAAATTTATTGATTCTCAGGTTCGAGATACAATATTTAATGAGTTTTGCCAAGCAAAAAAAGAAAGAACAGATTTGGCGGTTGAAAAAATTAGAGATAAATTTGGCTCAGATACTATTTGGAGAGGTGGAAGCCTGCATTTATAGCCTGCATTTATAGATGGTATAATTTAGTTAATGTAAAAAAGGGGAGGTTGGTATGAAAAATATTTTAAAAATTCTATTTTCTTTTGCTTTCTTTTTACTAATCAGCAATGTTTCTTACTCGCAGGATTACAACAATCAACAATCAGTATTTCCTCAATCTCCGGCTGGAGAATTTGGCCAAAGTCAAGATTCTGGCTCTTCAACTACGAATGTTTTAGACAATTTACCGGTACCTTATGAAACGAAAAAGGTTCAAAGTGGCCTGGGGCAGGGGTACGGCCTAAATATGGATATGTTTTCTTCTCAACTATCCATATCAGAGATAAAGGACTTTTATAAACAAGAACTTTCTAGGTTAGGTTGGCAGTCAGTGGATATGTCAAAAATGTTTTCATCTTCAAATTTAAATCAAATGAATGTACCTGCTCAAACTGAAGAGGTCGCCAAAAATAGTCTAATCTATAAAAAAGGAAAAAGTGTATTAGTGGTAGCTTTTTACCCTTCCCAAGATAAGAGCGGTACCACAACTTATAGCCTTACTGCAAAACAAATGCCCTAATAATTGGAGGTACTTATATGGAAATAAATGCAAAAAAAATTAAGATTTTTAAGATTGCTAATCGTAGGGGGTATGCAGCAACTTTTAAAAACTATCTTACTGAAGGCCGGTTGGTATCAAAGAGTTACCAGCGAATGGTAAAGGCCTTAAAAAGGAATGGAATAAAGGTAAAAAATCAGCCAAAAGATATTAGAAAGTTAGTTATATCCTTCTAAAACTTAAAAATAACTTAACAGAGGGAAGAGGGCAGGTATTTATTACCAGCCCTTATTTTTTTGTTTAAAGTAACCATTTTTGGTGTTTTTTGGTGTTTTCTTGTATGCTTGAAAATAATATAATATATGTTATAATGTTCCAAGGATAAAGGTTCAAGGCTAAAGGATAAAGTGAAAAATAATAATAAAGGAGGGAATTTGGCTAAAGCAAAATCGAAGGCAAAAAAAGGAAAAGGAAGACCCAAGAAGGCAGTAAAATACACAAAAACTATTAACGTTCGGCTTACTCAAAAGCAATGGGTAGAAGTCCTAAATTGGGCCCAAAAAGCTAATCTTGAGCCATCTGTCTATATAAGGAAAATTTTGCTTGATTTTCTTGATATAGAGCATGAGTTAGTAAGATCAAAATAAGCTCGCCAAAAGAGTTTCTTGCCAGATCTATTCTAGTCTGTGAGACCACTCCTTAAGCAAAAAAAGTATCAGAGGGTGTTAAAAAAAAGAAACTACGTTGCTCACAGACTTTCAAAGTTAAATCTTAAAATCCCTTCATTTAGGGTCAAAAGTTGCAGAACTAACCTTATACTCAAGGGTAATAATTGGTAAAAGTTAGAACCCCTTAAAGACAAAAATCTGCCAAAAAAACCTTTTCATCAACTTCCGATAATATATCTTATGTTAACTTTTATAAATATCTAAAATAGGGGTTATCTCTAACTATATCAATAACTTAAAGAGTTTCTTAAACAAGTTGTGAATTACTCAATGAGTAGTTACTTTTAGCTATAAATGGTTACTTATAGACTAATTTATAAGGTTTTTATATTGGTTTGATATAAACTGTTGTTTGTTAATAAACTATTCTCAAGGAAGGCTTAATTTATCATTTTTTTACTCTCCTCTAACTACTTTTTAATAAAAGGATAATAAAGGACTTTTGAAATCATAAAAGACTGGAAAAAGAAAAAAATGCCTTTTTTTATTGATTCGACTAAAGGATAGTTTTATTTATGATTCTCTTTTAGATAAATTCCGGCTAGGTTCTCCTGAGGTTTAAATTCTTGGAACCAACCATTTAAATCTAGTTTTTCTATCGTTTCTTTGATTTTGCTATATTCTTTCGGATTTAGAGAACGGTTGATCTTAGAATAAGTTTTTGCTTTAAAATATGGTTGGTATTGGGACATTACACTTATTGGGATTTTTGGAGTATTTTTGCTAATCCAATTAAGGATAGCTCTTGATTCTTGAATATGGTTTGGCAGGACTAGATGACGGATAATTATCGGCGGTATTTGGCCTGTATTTAGCTTATTTGCGCCTTTTTTCTTCTGATATAGGTATTGGCACGTTTTTTTGATATAAACGGGGTATTGGGGCGAATTTGAGTAGTTTAGGCCAGTTTCCGGATTGATATATTTAAAATCTAGGAGCCAACAGTCGACAATCGGCTCGATAGCTTCAACTATATCTTTTTTTTCATATCCTGAGCTGTTGTAAACAATCGGCAGGTTCAATCTGCTTTTAAAAGCTATTTTTAGAGCTCCTAATATTTGGGGTAAAAAATGAGTCGGAGTTACCAAATTTATGTTTTGGGCTCCTTTTTTCTCTAGATCAAGCATAATTTTTGCCAGTTTTTCTTCCTCTATTATTTTGCCATTGCTTGATTGGGAGAATTTATAGTTTTGACAATAAACACACCTTAAGCTGCATCCGGAGAAAAAAATTGTGCCGCTGCCTCTCTTTTCTGAAATTGGCGGTTCTTCGCCAAAATGCAAAAATGAACTATAGATTTTCAGATCTTTGTTTTGGCCGCAGTAACCTGTTTCATTTTTTATGCGGTTAACTTGGCAGTTTCTGGGGCAAAGCCTGCAGCTTTCTAAGTTTTTTAAAAGTTTGGGATAAATTTTATCTATAACTTTTATTTTGGTTTTTGGGTTCATAGCAATCTTAATGTCATTCTGAGGCGAAGCCGAAGAATCTCTATGATAAATAAGATCCTTCGCCCTTCGGGCTCAGGATGACACCATAGAAAGATTGTCTGCCGGTAAGCAGACAGGTGCTTCTTTATATATGGAGAGGTTAGACCTCTCCAAACTATCATCATAATTTATTTAGTTATTCTTATATCTGTGGTTCTGTTTAATATATATATTTCTTATCTGTTCAAAGATATCTTTATAGGTATCGGTTCTGTAATCGGGAAAAGTTGTCGGTAGGTGCTGAAAATGGCCATCTTTATAAAAAAGAGTAACTTCAGCATAAACTCCTTTTCCTAAATAGATTCTGTGGGCAAAATCTTTAGTTGTAGTAAGGACCAGCTTTGCTTCATTGATGTAGCCGGGATCGATATTTATAGTTCTTAAGTTATTTTTAGAAAATTTTTTTTCTAATTTTAGGCAAAATAACTTAATTTTAATAAATTGGGCCGGATCTTTTAGTTTCTGAAAAGAAATAAATTTTCTAAATAATGGTTCACCCATTTCAGGCCGGTAATAATTTGTAGAGTCGAAATTAAGCTTATCAGATTCATAATCAATTTTTCCAAATTTTTTAGTAAAAATTTTTTTAGCTCTATTATAAGTAGCTTCACTGCCGTAGATAAAAGCAGAAATAAACTTGACCGGTTTGGGAAAGTTTAATTTAAGCATAAGCTTTTTTGATTTTCATTTGAGTCTGATGGCAGGTGTAGCCAGTTAACTGATTTGGCCTTTTTGAAAAAATGAGTTTATATAGGAACGCAAGAACTTTCTGTCTTGGTTGTCAATTTCGTTAAAAAAGATACCAATTCGATAAGGAAATTTTTTATTGCTTTCATTTTTCTCTTTTCTAACTACTACCCCCTGGCAGTCAATCTTTTTTACTTTTTTTACTTTTGATTTATATATGGGAATAAGAAGAACCAGCTTAAGTTTAGTCATCGGTTTAATTGATTTAGTAACTGCACAATAGGCACCGCTGGCGCTGATATTTGTAGTTTCAGTTGCTATATCAAAATCTTTATCAGGAGTTTGCTTAAGTTTGATCGGAAGGTTTTTCTCTAAACGGGGATATTTACGCCGCTCTCTCATTATTAAACGCCTTAAGCTTTTTTTGCTTCTTTTTTCTTGGATTCTTGTTCAGCTTGTTTCTTTTTTTGGTGAGCGCGGAAACAAGATTTGTTACAAAAATAACCGTTGTTTCTGTAGTACCAGTCAACCCGGCGCAAAGATTTATTACAATTAAGACAATTTTTTCTTTTATTTTCAGCTCTTTTACTCATATCTTACCAATCCTTTATTTGTTTTATTTTAAATTAAATTATTACTTAAACTTGATTATAGTTGGATTTATTTAGGCGTTGTAAATACTTTGAATAAAATGAGAAAGCTCTTTTTTGTTTTCTTGATTTAGGTTTTGGAACCTTAGGCCGGCTGAATATCTCTGTTGCCTTCTTTCTTCTTTGCACCACGCTACTCTTGCTTCTAGGTCAATGACTTTATCTATTAAGTTTACATTGACCTTAAAAGGTTCTTCTTTTGGTAAGAAGTTGTTTGAAACTATTTTTGCTCCACCTAGACTTAAATCTTTAGTTACAGTATAAAAATATTTTCTTGAAGGTAAAGTGGTACATTCAACAGGGAATGATACACCAAATCTAGGGTATTTACGTCGTTCTTCCACCATCTGCTCCTTCAATTATAAAATATAACATATTTGCCTTGGTAAGTCAATAAGCTAGTTGATTTTTTTAAAGCTTTTTTTCAGGTTTTGAGGTGTTATTTTATCAGAAACTTCTACTTGGGCTATTCTTTGGATTAAAACCATTCTGATTTTTCCGGTAGTAAATTTTTTATCATAGCTTATAGCTTTTAAAAGTTCTTTGGGGTTAAATTGGATTTTAGTAGGAAGATTATATAGCTTTAAGATTGCCTTGATTTCCTCTATCTCTTTTTTAGAGCATTTGCCTAATTGCTGTGAAAGGTGTGCTGCATAAAGCATTCCGATAGCAACTGCTTTTCCGTGTGATATATTTTTGTACCGGCAAGCGGCTTCTAATCCGTGAGCAAAAGTGTGGCCAAAGTTTAAAATGGTACGGACTCCTTTTTTTTCTTTTTCATCTTCTTCTACAATTTTTGCTTTTATTTTTGCGGACTTGTATATTATTTTATTAATCAATGAGAGATCAAGATTCATTATTTTTTTAGGATTGTCTTTTATAAGATAGAATAAATCTTTGTCTTTAATTAACCCGTACTTTATTGCTTCTGCCAATCCTTCCTTAAGGTCTTTTTTAGTCAGGGTTTTTAAAAAGGTCGGATCGATTAATACAGCTTTTGGTTGATAAAATGAACCTAATATATTTTTTGCCTCGGGCAGATCAATAGCGGTTTTTCCGCCGATACTGGAATCGATTTGTCCGATTAAAGTTGTAGGAATTTGGATGCAGGGTATCCCCCGTTTATAAACAGAGGCTGCAAATCCGCCGAGGTCTCCGATGGTTCCTCCACCGAGACAAATTAAAAAAGGTTTTTTGCTGGTTTGATCATCTTTTAATATTTCTTTGATTATTTTAAAAAGCCAGTGCCTAGATTTAGCCTTTTCGCCATCTGCGGTTACGATTATTTTGTATTTATTATTTCCGAAATTCTTTTTAATCTCTTTTTTATAAAGCTTAAAGACTTGGGGAGAGGTTATAACAAAACCTAAGTTACCTAAATTATATTCTTTGATGAGAGCAGATAACTTGTTTTTCAAGTTTTTTTCGATAATAATTGAATAAGGGTTGTTTTTGAGTTTAACGTTTATTTTGGTCATAAGGCTATTTTAATATTAAAGAGTGAAAATATAAAACTTACAATCGGAACTATAAACCATCTAAAAAATCCGAAAAAAACTAAAAAAATTACAATAAAAAAACCATAAGGTTCAAGTTGAAGGTAGCCATGAATTGCCTTCGGAGGTAGAAAAGAAGTAACGATTCTAGAGCCATCTAACGGCGGTATCGGAATAAGGTTAAACACAGCAAGAATTAAGTTTAAAAATGCTCCCAACACAAGTATATTTCTGAAAGGAAAGTTTAGTTTAATTAAAGTGATTAGAACTAAGGCTAAAGATATATTTGCTAAAGGCCCGGATAGGCCAACCCATTTGATATCTTTTTTAGGATTTTTGAATTGATTTGGGTTTATTGGAACGGGCTTAGCATATCCGATAGCAAACGTGCCTCGAGAAAGAATTAAAAGGAATATCGGCAAAAGCACAGTTCCGAAGAGGTCAATATGAGCTAAAGGGTTTAGGGTTAGGCGTCCGGAATTTTTTGGAGTTGGATCTCCTAATTTGTGAGCGGCCCAGCCGTGGCAGTATTCATGAAAAGTAATAGAGAAAAAAAGAATAACTAAAAATATAATTATAGAAATTGGTGATCCCATATTATGATTTTGTTTTCTGATTATATGACTTTTTTAAAAAGTCATAAGCTTGTTTAATTTGGTGATTAGAAAGTTTATTTTTTTCAGCTAAGTAATAAAAAGGCAATTTAGGAGAATCTTCTAAGATAATATTTTCTAATACATCAAGATAAAGGGCCGAATTTTTGAAAGAATCTGATTTTGCTTTGGCAAAAAAGTAAGAAATTAATTCGGGGTTGTTTTTGCCTTTTTGAGAAAGTTCTGTAATCTTTTTATAAGGGTTAACTTTTTCTTCTTTTGGGGTAACTTCCTCTAGCAGTTTACTGTGGACCCATCCATGAGCGTAAGGATAACAAGATATCTCAAGCCATCCATCTTTTTTGTTTTTTATTTCTATTTCATTATCTTCATCTAGCGAACCAATAATTTTTCCTTCTAATGATGGTTGGTTACGGATATTGAGGCTGTTAGCTTTAACTATTCCTCTATCTTTTTCTTTTTTTATAAAATCAGAGCTAATCCAGCAACTTAGCCGGCTTGGTAGTTTTATTTTGCACCAATTATATTTTTCATCAACCACCTCAACTTTATCTTGGCTAGATAAAGTGTCGATAGATTCAGAAAGAGGGGTTGAATCTAGACGAATATTAACTTCTTCTTTTATTGCTCTATAGCTTTTAGCTGTGGCAGTAAGCGGGACAATTAAGCAGCTAATTAAGGTAAAAGTCAACAAAGAAAGTTTGGTCAAGTGCATTTTATTCTGCGGGTTTCTTTTTACCGGCTCCTTCTTTAGATTGTTCTTCTGTCTTTTCAGCGCCTTCGGCAGTTTCTTCTTCTTCTTTAGGTTTTTCTTTTTTTATCGCCTTCATCTTAACTACTTTTACTTTAGGTAAGCCTAAGACAGAATCTCCTTCTTCCCATTTGTCTTCTTCGATCAAGCGCTTAATTCTTTCTGAACGTTTAAGAACTGAGCGTTCTCCGCCAAGTTTTTGGCCTCTTTTTAATGATGGATGTAGTCCCATTATAACCTCCTTAACACACAATCTTTATAGATTTTTTTTAGTTTTTTTAAACCTTTTTCAGCGTTTTTTTTGTTCTCAAATTTTCCCACATAAACAACTGAATATTTCCCTTTTTCTTCTACTTTTACAGAGTATCCTTTTTTTCTTAACTTTTTAGCTTCTTGATTGGCACTAGCGAGTTTACGAAAAGAAGCTACTTGTATTCTGTATAATGGTTTTTTTATCTCAACCGTTTTGTCTTTTCCTTTTTCTTCTTCAACTTTTGCTTCTATTTCTTCTTTTGTTTTTATTTTTTCTTTTTTTTCTCTATCTTTTTCTTTGTCAACTCTGTCGTTAGTTTCTTTTTTATCTTTAACTTCTTCTTTTCTTTTAGTTTTTATTGATAAATCTCTTAAGGTTAACTTTCTTCCTCTTTCTACTCCCCAGGAAAAAGCGATAATCAACAATAGGATAATTACAACTAAGAGCAAAATAGTTGTGTCAACAGGTATAACAATTCCTTCTCTTTTTGGGTCTTTATTTTTGTCTTTTTTTATCCCAAAAAGATTTAATTGCCTGGGTCTCATCTGCCCTATTATATGCGATATTGTTAAAAAATCAAGTACTCAAGAAACGAAGTTGTAAAAAACGAAATTTTTTCGCTTAAAATCATAGAGCGCTCAAAAATTTGTTTCTTTCGTTTATCTACACCATCTGTGAATAGTATAATCTGTACTATGAAAATTGATTGGAGTCCGACTCCAATCAGATATAGATTGATTAACCGCCAATTAGTTTCAGAAAATCGTCTTCAGAAAGTATCTTAACTTTTTCTTTTTTTGCCTTTGCGTATTTAGAGCCGGGATTGTCTCCGGCTACCAGAAAGTCGGTTTTGCTGCTTACCGATGAGGACCATTTTCCCCCTAGCTCCTCTACTCTTTTCTGAGCCTGGCTGCGGTTTAAACTATCAAGTTGGCCGGTAAAGACAAAGGTCTTGCCGGATAACTTGCGGGATTTTTTGCCTTTTTGTTTTTTTGGGGATACCCCTAATCTTTCAAACTCTTTTAGGGTTTTTTTAACTGATTTTTGCGAAAAAAACTTCACTATTGATTCTGCCATAATCGGCCCGATTTCATCTATTTGCTGTAACTGTTGTTCTTCTAAAGAGGCGATTTTATCCAGGGAGTCAAAATTTTCGGATAAAGTAGTGGCCGCTTTTTGGCCGACGTGAGGAATACCTAGCCCAAATAAAAGTTTGCTTAGAGATTGTTTTTTACTTTCGGATATTGATTTGATTACATTATTTGCTTTTTTTTCTTTAAACAGCGGTAAGGTTAGCAGGTCTTTTTTGCTGAGTTTATATATATCGGAAAGGCTTTTGACTATTTTTCTGTTAACTAACTCTTCCATCAAACTTTTACCCATTCCGTCGATATCCATTGCTGTTTTTGAAGCAAAATGGACCAGTGAGCGTTTAAGCTTGCTGGGGCAATTGGGGTTGAGGCAAAAAAGATAAACTTCTTCTTTTTCAACTGCTCCGCTACAAATTGGGCATTTTTTTGGCTCAGTTATTGTTTTTTCTTTACCGCTCCGTTTTGAGGTAATAACTTTTATAATTTTAGGGATAACATCTCCGGCTCTTTCGATTAAAACGGTATCTCCAATTTTTACACCAAGCCTCCTAACTTCATCAAAATTATGCAGGGTTGCCCGTTTTATAGTTGCTCCGCCGCAGAGAGTAGGTTTTAAAATTGCAACCGGGGTAATAATCCCGGTGCGGCCTATCCCGAACTCTATTTTTTTTATTTTAGTAGTCTTTCGGATAGCCGGAAATTTATAAGCTACCGCCCAACGCGGTGATTTTTGAGTCGAGCCTAGTTTTTTTTGTAAATCTAGGTCATTAACCTTAACCACTACTCCATCTGCTTCATAGTCAAGATTATCTCGCTTTTGCTGAAAATCTTTGCAATAGTCAATAACTTCTTTTAAGTTTTTGCAGAGTTTATTTTCCTTTTGGGTTCTTAGGCCCCATTCACTTATCTTTTTAAAGAATTGCTGCTGTGAATCAAATCTATAGCCTTCTACCCAACCGAAAGAATGGATAAAACATTTCAGATTTCTTTTAGCAACTAAGCTTGGGTTAAGGAGTTTAAGCGAACCGCCGGCAGCATTCCTTGGATTGGCAAAAGGATTTTTACCATTTTTTAACCGCTGGTTATTCAGCTTCTCGAAATCCTTTTTGCTGATATAGACTTCTCCTCTAACTTCTAGCTTTTTAGGATGGTTTTTACGTAGCCTTAGAGGAACCGAATGAATGGTCTTTATATTAGGGGTTACATCCTCTCCTTTTTGGCCATCACCTCGGGTTAGGCCTTTGACTAGCCGGCCGTTTTGGTAGTTAAGTGAACAGCTGATTCCATCAATTTTTAATTCACAGATATAGCTAAAATTTATATCTTTCTTTAAAGCTCTTTTCATTCTTTTTTCCCATTCTTTTAGTTCCTCAATTGAATAGGTGTTGTCTAAAGAAAGCATCTTTGTTTTATGTTTTACTGCCGGGAATTCTTCTAGGAGCCCTCCGCTTACTCTTTGGGTGGGAGAGTCAGGAGTTATTAGTTGAGGATATTTTTTTTCCAGCTTTTGCAGTTCTTTTAGCAAATTATCATATTCTTTATCTGAAATTTGAGGGTCATTTTTTACATAGTAGTAGTAATCAGCTTCTCTGATTTGATCGCGTAGTTTATTAATTTTTTTTTCTATTTGTTTTGACATTTTAATTTTAAATTCATAAAACAAAGTTTTTCACTCCTTGCATGATTTTACCCTTTGGGCCGCAAAAAATGACTAAAAATCTCCTCCCGGCCTTCGGGCTCGTCGATTTTCTTAACGCCATTTTTTGCTAAAATCATGGAGTCGTTCAAAACTTGTTTTATTATTGTTTAATCCATAATCTATCTATTGCCCTAGGTATAAGCGTTGGGCTAAAAATTCCGGGAGTTTGTTCTTTGTTATTTTATTAGCTGTCTTTTTTATATTATATTTGATTCTTTTAAAGCTTAGGAGCTGTTTATCTGTGTCATAGATACAAAGAGATAGGCGTGGATCACCATCTCTTGGCTGGCCGATGCTTCCTACGTTTACAATATACCTTTTATCATTTTTTATAGTTATTTTTTCTTTACGCAGGTGTTTTATTTGGTTTTCTTTTTGAGAAAAAACTTCAGCAAGATGAGAGTGGCCGATAAAGCATAGTTGTTGGTTTAATAAGGAAAAATTAACCTGCGCCTGATGTGAGGTGATTGTGTAGTTAAACTCTTTTGGTTTATCTAGACTACCATGGACACACTGGAATTTATCTTCTTGATAAAGCAGGGGAAGGCTGTGAAGATATTTCCAACCGGTTTTATTTATATGCCGTCTAGTCCAAAAAATTGCTTCTCTAGCGTGCCAGTTGAAGAAATCGGGATTAAATTTTTCCACTGTAGCCCAGTCATGGTTTCCGGCTATTGTTTTAGGTTTTAGTTTATTAATTATCTCTAAACATTCTTGGGGATTTGGGCCGTAGCCAACTATATCACCTAAACAAATGAACCTATCAATTTTTTGACTATTAAAGTAGTTAATGGCTTCAGTAAGAGCTTCTAGGTTGCTGTGAATATCAGAAAAAATTCCGTAGCGCATAATTAAAAGGCAACGTGAAAATCTTGGTAATGTTCTGTAGGTTTATTTTCTTCTTTTTCGAAATCAGAGATATTATGCTTAAACCTTTCTTTTAGGTCTGAGAGAAAAACATCGATATTGTCTTTTTCTGCTTCAGCAATAACTTCAACTCGTCGGTCAGATAAATTTTTAACCCAACCTTTTACCTTGTGTTTTTGGGCCAAAGCTCGGGTAGTAAAACGAAAACCAACACCTTGAACTGCACCAGAAAAGAATAAATGATATTGTTTTATCATAATATTAAAGTCCAACGTCCAATGTCTATTTTTTTTTATTTTTTTTAACTTTGGACTTAGGACTTAGGACTTTGGACATTTTGAAATTTGTCTCCTTCCTTTACTCTGTGCCCACAGACAAAAGACCAAGCAAGCATTTCCTTCTTTCCTTCAGGTTTAACTTTTTTAATTTTTAATATTCCTGAACCTGCGGCCACATAAAGTCCACTTTTGTCTATTTTTGTGACTGTTGCCGGCTTTTGTTTGTTTGTATCTTCTAAGCTTTCTGCCTCAGTTATCTTTAATATTTTATTATTATAATAGGTGTAGGCGGTAGGCCAATTTAAGGTTGCTCTGATTAAGTTTTTTATTTTTTCGGCATTATTTTTCCAATTAATCCTTCCGTCTTGTTTAGATAGTTTAGGCGCAAAAGTAGCTTTTTTTATGTCCTGGCTTTTTAAATTCAAAAGATTATCTTTTATCTGGTAAAGAACTTCAATAAGTGCTTCTGTTCCTAAAACTGCTAATTTTTTCGAAAGAGTAAAATAGTTATCATTTGTATCAACTTCTATCTTCTTTTGCAAGGCTATTGGCCCGGTATCAATGCTTTTGTCTAGTTTGAAAATTGTTACTCCAGTTGTTTTTTCACCGTTAATTAAGGTTCTTTCTATTGGGGCCGGGCCTCTATAAAGTGGCAGTAGTGACGGATGAATCCCTAAAGGTAAAATTATTGGTATCGACAGCAATGAATTTGGAATAATTTTTCCGTAATCAGCGACAACTAGGTAGCTAGGGTTAATTTTAGATATTTTATCTAAGAAATTAGTGTCTTCTAAATTGTCGGGCTTTATAACTTTTATATTATTGTCTTCTGATAGCTTGGCTACTTGAGTTGGATAAAGCTTTAGGCCTCTCCCCTGGGGAGCATCGGGTTTGGTTATAACCAGTAAAGGTTTGATTTTAGCTTCGATGAGGGTTTGTAGTATTTTTTTTGAAAAATTAGAGCTACCAAAATAAATAATTTTATCCATAATTTATCATTTTTAGCTTATTATTACTGCTAACTGGACTCCCCTTTTTTTTATTTTATCAATTTCAAGATAAAACGACTGATCAGGATTAGTTTTATTTTTTAGTTTAATTATCAGGCTATAGCGATATTTTCCTCTTAGCTTATGAGGCGATTCTTCAAATGGCCCAAAGATGTCATAACTTTTCCCTTTTAGTATATTGTATAATTTTTTTCCATTTTTTAAAGTTTTCTTTCGGTCATTATGCCTAATAATTATTTTTATTATTTTTACAAAAGGAGGTAGCTCCATTTGATTCCTTAGTTGCAGCTCTTTTTCGTAGAATTCAATCCAATCTTTATTTAAATACTCAAATAGATAGTAGTTGGGACGGCTTGAAAAGACAAATAGCTTTTCTTTAAATAATAAAGATAAATTTTTAAGATAAATAAAAGTTTTAAAGGTAAGATCATAATCAAATTGGCTAAGATAAGAGTCGGCGTCTAAGATGAATCCTTTGTCAAAGATCTGCTTTTGGTAAAGAAGATTTAAGATTTTAGATGTAGAAAGAATAAGTTGAGTTTTGTCGTTATAGTTTTCGATATTTCCTAATTTTGCTTCTGGGAAGAATTTGGTTAATAATTCTTCGAGCTTCCCAATTCCCATCCCCTTTCCTTTAAGGTAGCCTTTCCTACATTCTGGGCAAATTTTTGGATAGGTAAATTCTTTTTGGCAGTAAGGGCATAATAGCTCATCTTTATTTTTTTCTTTTTGTTGAAGAAAGCTTGAACAATGCCTGCATTGTAAGATATGGTTACAGTTGCCGCAGCGAACTGTTCGCCAGAAGTTTTTTTTATTCCAAATAATTACTCCTTTCTTTTTTTCTGAGATAGTTTTACGGATTAGTTCTATCAAAACCGGATTTATATGCTTATATTTTGTAAAATTATTACGGTTAATTACTTCGATCTTTTTAAGATTATTTTTTGTTTTCTCTGTTTTGACTAATTTTATTTTTCCTTGCTTAATCTTATTGTATGTATACAAAGAAGGATAAGTTCCAGAAAATATTAATTTATTTTTTAGCTGCTTAGTTAAAATAAGAGACGCTTTGCGGAGATGATAAAATGGTTGCACTTCTTGAAAATAGTAAGGACTGGTTTCTTCTTCGACTATAATTAATTTAGTATCTTGGGGAAAATAAAAAAGAGCAGAACGTGTGCCTAAAATTAAAGATTTTTGTCTTGATTTTACCCAATTACCAAGGAGATCTTTATCTGGCTGTTTACTAAAAAATTCAAATATTTCTTGGCAGAAGTCCTCTTTAAGCAACTTACTTACTTTTTTTAAAAAAGCAAGTTGAGGCAGACAGATAACAACAGAGCCTTTGGTGAGAGCTTTTTTGACTTCTTTTTTCCAAACTGAATAACGTTTGTAAAAAAGGTTTGACTTGATAAACTCTACTTTTTCTTTTCCATAATTTTTTTTATCGTTTTTTAGCCTTATATTTATTTTTTCCTTACTTTTTTTTCGTAACTGCGGCGGAAGCATCATAAATAAAAATTTTGAGCTAGGGTAAGGATAATAGTTGGCAAGTTCTCGGGCAAAGTCGAAATGGTTATTTCTTAATACAGGGTTTGAATCAAGAATTTTATCTATTGATTTTAATTTATTAATTTTTGTTTGGTTAGATAAAGAGTTAACTATACCAATTTTTTTTTGTCTATTAAAGCTAACCAACACTCTCATGCCGGTTCCTAGATTTGCTTTAGGAGGTACTTTATAGTCAAATTCTTTATCAATAGCTAAGGGAAGTGTGATTTTAGCGATTTTTTGCATAGTTGTTTATAATCTCATCTAACGGTTTACGAATATCTTTAAAATTTAGGGGATAGTTGCCTTTTAAGCTCTTTTCTTTTTCTGCGAGCTTATTGATCGATTGGACTAAACTTTGCCAATTAGAAGCAACTTCGGCAATGTTTAGTTTTTTTAAAAAAAACATATTATCTTCTTCTTGGCCGGGAATAAAATGGGTAAAAACAAAAGGCTTTTTTTTGTATCCGCACTCAAAAACGGTAAGGCCTCCAGGCTTTGTTACAATCACAGAAGACAGACTAATTAATTCCCATATTTTTTGGTAGAAAGGGAAAATTTTTAAGTTTTTAAAATTGGTTTTTTCGAGAAATTTTTTTAATTTATTATTTTTTCCATAAATTACTAAAAGATTAAATCTTTGGTTGAGGTTTGTAAGAGCTTTTTCTAAAAAGCTAAAGTTGCCACTAGCCGAAGATACAAAAAGAATAGTTTGCTTGCTGGCGTCCAGGTCGAATTTTGTATACAAAATATCACGAGATTTTTCTTCTAAGAATCCTTTTCTGATTGATACGTAGCCGGAGATAATTTTTTGATCGTTGATACCTAATTCAGTTAGCCATTTTTTGGTCTGGTTGGTTGCAACAATAAATTTATCAATTTTTTTATTAGCCCAAAGGCGGTGAGGTTTTATGTCAGTTACTACAGAAATTTGCATTATTTGCAATCTTTTTTTAAGAATTGCTGTAAGTTGAGGCGGAAAAAAATGAGTTGTGATTATAATATTTGGTTTAGTTTTTTTAATATAACGGATAAGAGGAAAGTAGGTTATAAGATTGAAAAAATCCAGAATATGAATAGTTATTTTATATTGAGATATGTTAAAAAGTAACTTCCAAAAAGAAGGAAAATTGTTTGTAATCCACAAATAAGAGGCTGATTGTATTTTTTTCACAAATCCAAAAGTAAAATCAAGCAGGTCAAGGCAAGGAGCCTTAAGATGAGAGCTAATAGCCAAGGCAGCTTGTTTATGGCCTTGTCCAAAACTTGCGTGAATAACTAATATTTTAGGCATAATTGGTTAAGAGAAAGTTTGATGCTAGGAGCAAATTATCAAATATATAGTCAGGTTCAAATCTCCAATTTTTTCGGTTTTTGAGTTTTTCTTTTCCGGATAATACAAGTATAGATTTTGCGCCGAAGTTTTTGGCGGTATTTATATCTGTAAACGAATCACCGATAAAAAAAGATAGATCTATCTCTTTTTTTATAGTTTCTTTAGCCTTCGCCAGCAGTCCGGTTTTTGGCTTACGGCAAAAACAGTTATCTTCATCTTTGTGGGTGCAGTAGTAGATACCGTCAATTGAAGTTCTATGAAACCAAAGTTTAAATTTTAGTCCTCTATCTATTTGTTTTAATGTTTTCTTGGAGTAAATTCCCTTAGATACTCCGGATTGGTTAGAAACAATAAATAGTTTAAAGTTAGCTTTTTTCATTTTCTTTATAGCCTCTATAGCTCCGGGGAGCAGTTTAAATTCCTTAGGAGAGGTCACGTAGTTACCATCACCGGGATATTGGTTTATTACTCCATCTCTGTCTAGAAAGACTACTTTAGTCATTTATCTTTAAATATTTTTTTTATTTCAGAAGAAGAAATTAACTTACATTTCCCTTCACTTAAGCCATTAAGCCTAAGGTTGCCGATACGCACTCTTTTCAGAGATATTATTTGATAGCCTAATTTTTTAAATAAACGCCTGAGATGCCTTTTTTTACCTTCCCCCACAATTACTTTAAGGCCAGGAGGAAGTTTTGACCAGCTTTTATTTTTTACTTTCCTTATTTTTTTAACTTTAAGCAGCTGGTTTTCGTCAATGATGCCAATTTGTGCTTTTTTATAGTCGTCTTTTTTTAACTGTGTTGATAGTTGGATAATGTATTCTTTTTCTATTTTGAATTTAGGATGAGTAACTTTATAACAAAAATCTCCGTTGTTGGTCAATATTATCAAGCCAGTTGAATTTTTATCTAGCCTACCGATAGGATATATTCTTTTTTTGTTGGATTCTTTAGTAAGGTTAAGAATTTGCTTAGGAATTAAATCTAAAATGGTAGTCTTTGCAAATTTGTCAAAGCAGGTGGTAGTAACCCCTTTTGGTTTGTTAACCAAAATGTAGATATTTTTTGACGGTTTTATTTCTTTGCCGTTTATCTTTACAATATCGGTATCATTTATTTGGTAATAAGGCTTATCAACGTATTTGCCGTTGATAGTTACCTTTTCGTTTTTTATTACCATTTCGGCTTTTCGGCGAGAAGCTATTCCACTTTTGGCTAAATATTGATTGAGGCGCATAAATTAAGTTGTAAGTTCAACGTCATAAATCATATGACTTATGACCTATGACTTTGTACTCTTGGCTTATAATTAGTTATGAGTTGAGCAAAGACTTTGTTGTTTTTATCTATTTTTTTTATTTTTACTTTTGCAGCAGAACCAAGTTTTATCTTATCCTTTGTATTAACTTTTATGTAGTTTTGGGTATAACCGGTAATGTAACCACTCTTTTTTTCTTCAGCAATCATTTCAAGTTCTTGATTGAGAAAAGACTTAGAATAACTAAGAGAAAAATCTTTGGCTAATTTCTTTAAAATTTCATATCTTTTTTTTATAGTACTTTTATCAACTAAGTTGCTAGCAGCCAAGGGAGTATTTTCGCGTGGTGAAAAAGTAAAAATGTGAATACGCATTGGTTTCACCTTTTCTAGGAAGCTAACAGTTTGACGAAAGGTTTTTTCGGTTTCTTCCGGGAACCCAACTATTATATCACAACTTACTGCAGCTTTGGGGTAAACTTTTTTTATTGCGGTTACTTTTTCTAAGTAGTTTTCTACAGTTTCTTTTTTGTTCATAGCCTTGAGTATAGAGTTTTGGCCATATTGGAAAGAAAGATGCAAATGAGGGCATAATTTGGGATGGGCAATTAAGCCAATAAGTTTATCGTCGATAAGGGAGGGTTGAAGCGAACTGATTCGCAGGCGTCCCAGGCAATCAAGTTCAAGAATATCTTTTGTTAAGTTTGATAAGCTATTTTTTGGCCTTAGATCCTGTCCGTATAAGTTTAGGTTTACTCCTGATAGGACAACTTCATAATGCTTTATTGATAGCTCTTTTATTTCATTGATAATTTCTTTCTTTTTACGGCTGGTAGGTTTTGGGCGTAGATAGGGTATCTTGCAAAAGCTGCAAAAATTATTACAACCGTCTTGTATTTTTACAAAAGCTCGTTTATGAGGGTAGTTTTTTATTTTTAATTTCCAAGGGTTTTTGGATATAGGGCAAGAAGCTTTATCGCCTAGAATTATATTTACTAGATTCTGCTTATTTTTTTGAGTAATAATATAATCAACTCCTATTTTTTCTATGTAGTCTTTGTTTAGTTCTGCCAGGCAGCCACAAACAGCGATTTTAGCTTTTGGGTTTTCTTTTTTTGCCTGGAGAATATTTTTCCGTGATTTTTTATCAGCTGTTTTAGTTACGGTGCAGGTGTTGATTATATATAAATCAGCTTTTTTTCTGGTTATTTGGTGCCCCAATGAACTAAATTGTTCCCGGATAGCTTGACTTTCATATTGATTGACTTTACAGCCTAGGGTTTTGATTTTTACTTGCATATTAGCTTGTAAGATATTTAATTAGGCCGGAAAGAAAAATAGCTGCAGTTTCGGTTCGTAGGACATTTGAAGAAAGATTTATTGGCCGGCAATTATATTTTTTAAAATTATTAATTTCTTTTTCAGAAAAGCCCCCTTCCGGCCCTACGATACAAAGGATATTGTTTGTTTTATAGGTATTGATTGATAACGGTAGGGGCGGCTCGTGTAGGGGCGCCTCGCGAGGCGCCCCTACTATCTTTAAATCAGCATTTTTTTTAATTAATCGATCAAGCGCAAGCGGCTGGTTTATTTTAGGAGTCCATAATCGCTCCGATTGCCGGCAGGCTTCAACAATTATTTTCTGCCAACGCTTTATTTTGGAAATGGTAGGGGCGGCTCGCGAGACGCCCCTACTTCTTGATGAATAATAGGGAATAAATTCTGAAACTCCTAGTTCAGTTGCTTTTTGTAAAATAAAATCTATCTTCTTTTCTTGAATTAAAGGAAAACCTAAGGTTTGTATTGGTTTTGTTATTGGTTGTTGTCGGGTTTTATTTATTTTGGTTATTGTTACATTTTTTTGTTTTATTTGGTTTATCTTATACTCCCATTCTTTACCGTTTCCGTCAAATATATAAACCTTTTGATTTTCTTTAAGGCGTAAAACATTCTTTAATTTATGCAAAGGCCCTCCTTTATTTAGGGTGATAGATTCTTTTATTTCTTGAGGAGGTATATGTAATCTTACTTTTGCCATCTCTTTATATTTATTTTCTTAAACCTATGACATTGGACTTAGGACTTTGGACTATTATATGGAGCTGATCGGATTTGTATGCGATCTTTGCCGAAGGCAAAGCATCCTCCGGCTTAATCGTAAGAGGATTTATCGCATCCAAATAATGTATTAGATTCTCAAATAACGATGAACTATCTTTAAGACACAGTCCAAATAAATAAAATAAAAACTATGGAGCCGATCGGATTTGCATGCGATCTTTGCCGAAGGCAAAGCATCCTCTGGCTTAATCGTAAGAGGATTTAT
>JAWOBO010000001.1:0-8100 GCA_046484225.1 Candidatus Omnitrophota bacterium
GCTCTTATTACTTGATAATCTTCTTTATATTCAAAATTCTTTTCTTTTTGCAACCTTTCAAATACATCTTCTGATTCAGTAACTTCCTTTTTCTTAACAACTATATCTGGTTCTACCCCTTTTTCATGAATACTTATTCCATCCGGAGTATAATAACGAGAGGTTGTAAGGCGCATAGCCGAACCATCTGATAAGGGGATAATAGTTTGCACCGAGCCTTTCCCAAAAGTAGTTTCCCCCATCAGCACAGCCCGGTTGTTATCTCTTAGGGCTGCAGCTACAATCTCTGAGCCGGAAGCGCTTCCTTTATTAATCAAAACTACAATCGGTATATCTAGGAGTTTAGAAGAAAAAGAGTCGGATCTATACACTATTTCTTCTTGATTTCTTGAATCTGTTGAAACTACAGGTAAATCTTCTTTTAAAAATATACTTGAAACATCAACGGCCGATGAAAGCAATCCTCCGGGATTATTACGCATATCCAAAATTAAACCAATTAATTTTTCTTCCTTTAGTTGATCTAATTCTTTCTCTAGATCTTTAGCAGTAGACTCTCTAAATTCAGATATCTTTACATAACCAATACCATCTTCTAATATGGAACTATTTTTAATGTCTTCTATTTTAATTATATCCCGAGTTATCTTGATTTCGGAAGTCTCTCTCTGGTTAGGATGCAAAACGGTTAAGGTAACTTTTGTTCCTGGCTTACCCCTGAGTTTTTTAACTGCTTCAGCCAAGGTAATATCTTGGGTAGACTCACCATCAATTTCAACAATAATATCTCCCGCCTGAATCCCTGCCTCCCAAGCTGGTGTATCTTCAATAGGAGATATAATGGTAAGCACACCGTCTTTCATCGTAATTTCAATTCCTAGGCCACCAAATTTTCCTTCGGTTTCAATTATCAGATTTTTATAGTCATCAGGTGTTAAAAATTGGCTATAAGAATCTAATGAACTCAAGGCCCCTTTCATTGCTCCATAAATTAAATCTTTTAACTCTTGTTCTTCTACATATTTTTCTTCGATTGTAGCTATCCCTTCAGCAAAAATATCTAAATTTTTGAAAGTAGTCTCTTTTTCTTCTCCCAGAGAATAACCAACCCCATAACCAAAAATAGCCACCACCAAAACTACCAATAAAAACAAATTGAATCTTTTTCTCATTTCTTTACCCTCCTTTCTAAGATATCTTTTGCTAATTGAGGATTTGCTCTTCCCCTTGTTTCTTTCATAACTTGTCCTACTAAAAATTGGATTGCTTTTGTTTTACCTTGTTTATATTCTTCAATAGCTTTTGGATTGTTCGCCAGTATTTTTTCTGCTATCTCCTCCAGCCCCTTTTGATCTGATAGCTGAACCAGTTCCTTTTCTTGAATTATTTTATCTACATCTTTTTTTTCAGATATGGCCAAAGAAAGAATCTTTTTAACGCCCCGATTATTTATCTTTTTCTCGTCAAAGTATTTTACCACTTTAGCAAAATTTTTGGCAGAAATCTTAACTGAATCAAAACCGCCTTCTAACAACTTAACTTGTTCTAGAAAGGGGCCAAACAACAATTTATATACTTTTTTTGGTTTATCAAAAAAATCTAAAACTTTCTCAAAAAAATCTGCTAATTGTTTGTTTTCAACAAGAAGCAAACTCTCTTTTTTATCAAATCCATATTGAGCAATAAAACGTTTTTTTCTTGCAGCTGGTAACTCTTCTAAAGACTCTTTTTCCTGCCTGATAAGTTCTTCTGATATTGTAAAATCCGGCAGATCGGGATCAGGAAAATAACGATAATCACAAGCTTCTTCCTTGCTCCGCATCGTAACTGTTTTTAGTTTGTTTGAATCCCAAAGCCTTGTTTCTTGGATAATTCCTTTTTTGTCTTTAAGTTGTTTAGCTTGCCTCTTAATCTCATACTCTAGGGCAGCCTTAACCCCTCTAAAGCTATTCATATTTTTTAGTTCTACTTTTGTTCCAAAAACATCGCTGTTTTTTTCCTTTAAGGAGATATTAGCATCACAACGGAGATAACCTTTTTCCATATCACAAGTTGAAACTCCTATATACTGCAAAATTAGTTTAAGAGATTGAAGATAATCAAAAGCTTCCTGGGGACTGGAAATTTCAGGCTGAGACACTATCTCTAGAAGCGGAATGCCGGTACGGTTAAAATCAACTAAAGAATAATCATCTTTGTGTATCAGCTTTCCCGCATCTTCTTCCAGATGAATTCGTTCTATCCCAACCTTTTTTTCTCCATTTATTACTAAGTAGCCTTGATATCCCAAAGGGCTTTTATACTGTGATATCTGATAGTCCTTAGGTAAATCTGGATAAAAATAGTTTTTTCGTTCAAAGTAGATACTGCTGTTAATCTTACAACTTAAAGCTATTCCAGCCCGTAAACCTAGCCTCAGGGCATGTTTATTGAACACAGGCAAGACTCCGGGATAACCACAGCAAACAGGACAAATATTGGTATTGGGTGGAGTTTCAAACTCAGTAGAACAAGAACAAAATATTTTAGATTCTGTGTTTAGCTGAACGTGAACTTCGAGGCCGATTACTGTATCAAACATCACTCAACTCCGGAATTTGTTTATGATAATTTGTCCCCTGTTGAAAAGCATCTGCTAAACTTATAAGTGTTGCTTCATCAAACTCTTTCCCAATCAACTGCATCCCCAGCGGCAAATTATCTTTTGTAAATCCGCAAGGCACCGATAGCGCAGGAACTCCTGCTAAATTAGAAGAAATCGTATAAATATCAGATAAATACATGCTTAAAGGATCTTCGGTCTTTTGGCCTATCTTAAAAGCAGCACTGGGAGAAGTGGGAGTAAGAATTGCATCCAATTCTTTAAAGGCTTGACCAAAATCATTTTTTATTAACCTGCGTACCTTAAGAGCTTTAAGATAGTAAGCATCATAGTAACCGCTGGATAAACTATAAGTACCTAAAAAGATTCTTCTTTTTGCCTCTTGGCCCAATCCTTGGCACCGGCTTTTTTGATAAGTGTCTAGGAGATTATCAGATTCAACTCGTTTTCCATAACGTATCCCGTCAAACCTTTGCAGATTAGAACTTGCTTCTGAAGAAGAAATTATATAGTAAGTTGGTACAGCATATTGAGTATGAGGCAGCGATATTTCCTTAAACTTTACTTTCTTTTTTTTAAAAAAAGAAATTGCCTGATCTATTTTTGCTTTTACTTCCGGATCAAGCCCCGGATCAAAATATTCCTTAGGTACGCCAACTTTTAAAGAAGATATATCCTTTCCTAAAGATTTCGTAAAATCATCCGGCTCTACCTTAGCAGAAGTAGAATCAAAATTATCAAAACCAGAAATTATGTTGAGCAGATGAGCGCAATCTTCTGTGTTAGTGGTAATCGGTCCAATTTGATCAAGGCTAGAGCCAAAAGCAACTAATCCAAAACGGGAAACTCTTCCGTAAGTAGGTTTTAAGCCCACAACTCCGCAAAAAGAAGCAGGCTGACGAATAGAACCACCTGTATCAGAACCTAAAGCAAACGGCACTAATCTAGCCGCTACCGCAGCAGCAGAACCTCCGCTTGAACCTCCCACAACCCTAGTTGTATCCCAAGGATTTTTTGATGGCCCGTAGCAAGAATTTTCTGTAGATGAACCAAAAGCAAACTCATCCATATTAGTTGTCCCAATTAAACTCAGGCCAGAAGATCTTATTTTTTCTATTACTGTCGCATCATAAACTGCTTTATAGGAAGAAAGAATTGAAGAGGCGCAGGTAATTTTTTGGCCCTTAATTGATATGTTATCTTTTATTCCGATAGGTACTCCAGCTAAAGCTGAACAGCTATCAAAAGAATTAGGACTTTGCTGCAAATTAACAAAAACATTTAAGGATGGATTAAATTTTGTAATCCTTTTTTGAAAAAATGAATAAACTTCAGATGAACTAATTTGGGAATTCTTTATATTTTTTGCAATTTCACAGGCAGAGCTTTTAATTAAGTTTTGATTCATTTTATAACTTTAGGGATTTTAAAATATCCGTCTAAAAACTCCGGTGCATTTTTTAGAATATCTTCTTTAGCCAGCCTAGTTTTAACTTGATCTTGACGCATTAATGGTTTATCTGTATACAAACCCCGCATAGGTTTAACTTTTGTTGTATCTACTTCTTTTAGTTTATCAATATAGTCAATAATTTTAGAAAGTTGTGAAGATAAAAATTTACTTTCTTGATCATTAATTTCAACTTTTGCCAGTTTGGCTATATATTCTACTGTTTTCTTATCAATCATATCAATCACTTATTAGCTTCGTTCCGATAGACGACAGATGACCGCTTCGCTAAGACGATAGACGAAAAGTTTCGTCCTCTCATCCATCGTCCCTCGTCCTTCGGCACTTCTTTTCTCATCTATGACCCTTTTTGTTTATCTTTATATAAAGTCAACTCCAGAAATGTTTGCAGGCGCCGACTCCGGCTAGGATGACGTAATTTCCTTAAGGCTTTGGCTTCAATTTGTCTAATTCTTTCCCGGGTAACCTTGAAAGCAGATCCTACCTCTTCTAAAGTTTTAGGGCTTCCATCTTCTAGGCCAAATCTTAAAGTAAGAATATTTTTTTCTCTATCGGTTAAACCCTGCATTATATGGCCTAACTCTTCTTTTAACATCGAAAACACTGTGGCATTAGCCGGAGAAGTAGCTTTTTTGTCTTCAAGAAAATCTCCAAAAGAAGTATCCCCTTCATCTCCAATCGGAGTATGAATAGATATTGGTTGTTGAGAAACTTTTAAGATATCTTTTATTTTAGAGACCGGAAGCTGCAGTTCAGAAGCTAACTCTTCAGGAGTAGGCTCTTTACCTTTTTCCTGAATATAAAGCCGGGATAGGCGAATTATCTTATTTATAGTTTCTGTCATATGAACCGGTATTCTTATGGTACGAGCCTGATCTGCTATAGCCCTGGTTATCGCCTGCCGTATCCACCAGGTAGCATAAGTAGAAAACTTGTAACCTCTTTTATATTCAAACTTCTCAACTGCCTTAATTAAACCCATATTCCCTTCTTGAATTAAATCAAGAAAAGAAAGGCCCCGGTTTACATATTTTTTTGCAATACTTACTACCAGGCGCAAGTTTGCTTCGACCAACTGCCGTTTAGCAGCATTATAGAAAAGGGCTCTCTCGGAAATAGTTTTCATTTTTGCTTTAGTAGATTTTTCCGGAAAGCCGAGTTTTTTAACTAAACTGCGCTTTTCTCTCATGAGCTTGCGCCTTTCTGATTGTTTTTTCTTTTTGCTTTTTAGCTTATCAATTTGTTTATTCAGCTTAACTACTTCAGATACTGTATTTCTTATCTTGTCTAAGATCTTTTCAATTATTCCAATTGTAAAATTATATTTAGTAAGAATTTTTTTCTGGGTATCAACTTTTTTAGTCCGAGAAAGACGCGCATATAACTTTTTAATTCTTTCAATCTCTTGAGCTTTATCTTTTATCTCTCCTTTGACAAAATCATCAGGATTCAATTCTCCTTTGATTAATTTTTGAGAAATATCTGTAAATATATCTTTGGCAATCCCGGTTGAAAAGACTTCTTCTCTTAGGTCAATTTCTTTAGATTCAATTTTTTTAGCCAGTCCAATTTCTTCTTCCCTTGAAAGCAAAGGAATTTGCCCCATTTGTTTAAGATACATCTTGACCGGGTCATCAATGGGTCCAGATTTAGCTGGTTTATCTTTTTTCTTCTCCTTTTCTACTTCAGTAACTTCTTTAGTCTCTAAAATTCCTATCTTCTTTTCATCCAGTTTTTGAAAAACCACCTCTAATTCTTCGGGTTTATTTAAGTCTTGAGAAAGAAAGTGGTTTATTTCATCATAAGTTAAGTAACCCTTCTTTTTGCCTAAATCAACTAATTGATTAACATTTCTTTCAATTGTTTTTTTCTTGCTCATCTTTAACCTCACTGTTAATTTTACTATATTTAGCAATAAGTTCTTTTTCCAATTTTTCTCTCACTTCTTTATTTTCAGCGTTTTTAATCTTACCCCTTAGTTTATCCTTTTGATGATCATCATGTTTTTTATGCAGCCTGACAAGAGTCTTTTTTAAAGTATCTTCATCTTGCGGTATATTATCTTCTAGTAAAATCTGGCTAATAAATCCGGTAATCATTTTATCATTAATATTTGCTAACAATTCATCGGTTGTTTTCTTTTCTTGCGGAAAATGCTTAAATAAAAGACTTACTATCTTTTTAGTTAAAGGGTTAATAAAATCTTCTATCTCAAAATTATTTTTCACCAATAAAAGCACTTTATAATTAGTAAACATTGCTTTAATTAGGATCTTTTCAGTAAGTGACGGCATTTGCTTAAAAATTTCTTTTTTTGATAAAAACAAGGGCTCATCTTTACTTTTATCTCTTGGCTTGGTTGAAAATTTCCTCTTGTACTCGGCAACGACCACCTCTTCTTTTAAATTAAGTTTTTGAGCTAACTTGGATATGTATTGGTATTTTTTTACTTCATTTTCTATCTTACTAAAAGTTACCAGCATATTTTCTACTATTTTACTTTTCTCTTCAATGTTTTCTTGATTGAACTTTTTAGTTAAAATACCTAATTTAAAATCAAAAAAGTCTAAAGAATTATCTACTAAATTAAGAAAATGATCTTTGCCTTTTTTTCTTACAATTGAATCCGGATCCTCTCCTTGCGGTAAACTGACCACTCTAATTTGAAGTTGGTTTTGAAGCAATAGATCTATAGTCCTAAGCATGGCCGCCTCGCCGGCACTATCTGAATCAAAAACTAAAATTACTTTTGAACAAAACCGTGTTAAAAGCTTGATCTGCTCTTGAGTTAAAGCTGTACCCGATGAAGCTACTATATTTTTTATCCCCCGCATAAAGGGAATAACCATATCAAGGTAACCTTCCACTACCAATACAGAATCATCTTTTATAATATATTTTTTAGCCAAATTTAGGCCGAAAAGAGTTTTTCTTTTACTATAAATTATGCTTTCGCCGGAATTAATATATTTAGGAGAATTTTTCCTCTCCTTCCAGATGCGACCCCCAAACCCGACAACTCTATCCCGTATATCAAATATAGGAAATAAAATCCGGTCACAAAAAACATCTCTAAAATTTTCTCCTGATGAACTAACCAAAGAAGCTTTATCAAGCATGCCTAAGGTAAATTTTTTTTTCCTCATATGATTGACTAACGAGTTTCTTCCCGGCGCAAATCCCAGCCTAAAAGTATCAATAGTTTTTTGAGCTATGCCGCGTTTTTTTAAATAATCTAAGACAGATTGCCATTCCCCCGATTTTAAAATACCATGATAAAATAAAGATGCTTCTTCGGTAGCTTGATAACAAGAATTTTTTAATTGACCGTCTTTATCCCGCTGATAAGAAATCGGCATTCCTAATTTTTTAGCTAACATCTCAACTGCTTCGGGAAAATTAATCTTTTCGATTTGCATCAAAAACTGAAATACTCCTCCTCCTTGTCCACAGCCAAAACAATGAAAAATTTGTTTTTGAGGACTAACTATAAATGACGGAGTCTTTTCAGAATGAAAAGGGCAACGGGCTTTAAAATTTCTTCCAGTTTTTTTAAGCGGAAGGTATTCTGATATAAGATCAACAATATCTAGGCGCGACTGTATTTCTTCGATAAATTTTTCTGGTATCATATCGTGTAATTGATCATTTATTTATTTTAACAAAATCAAACAGCCATTATAAAGTTCATCGTAATTTGTGAGTCTAATACATTATATGGATACGCTATATTCTCTCAAGCAATAGCCGGAGAATGTTTTGCTTATCGCAAAAAAGCGTATACATATCGTGTAATTGATCATTTATTTATTTTAACAGGCGGCGATATAGTGTATGCTTTAGAGGGTGAAAATACGGCTCGAAAGCTGGAGCGCTCCTCCCTGCCTAAGCTCAGCCCAGAGGAGCTGGAAGGGCTGCCTGGGAGAGTAGAGGTGGTGGTAAGCTTTACCCTTCTCTCGAACGGAAGAACGATGGACTTGAATATCGAGCGCTCTTCCAGTAGTATTCCGATAGTTGATGCGAGAGT
>JAWOBO010000063.1:0-19322 GCA_046484225.1 Candidatus Omnitrophota bacterium
TTGAATCAACCGATTCGCATAATATATAGAAGCTAATGCTCCTTGGCCAACAATGAAAGTAAGTGAAGAAAAGACTGTATCAACTAAAACGCTTAGATGATAAATAAGACTTGAAAATAGCCGGCCAACAAAAAGCTTAAACATTTTAATAACCTGACTATTGCCTAACGCCTTAACTAAGTTAAATTTAAACCTAAATCCTCGTCGGTATACAGCTGAAAAAGCAAACAGCAGTTGGCATGCCCCTCCGGCTAACACAGAAAAAACTAGAACTTTGATCCCCAGCATCCTGCCAAAAAGTAAAATGCCTCCAATAAAACAAATATTTAGAAAAACTGGAGAAATAGCCGGAATAAAAAATTTTTTATAAGCATAAAGTATAGATATAAAATTTGAGGTTAATCCAATTAAAAACAAATAAAAAAAAGTAATTTGACTAAAAGATACTGCTAAATTAAATTTATAGGCTTGAGTAATAAATCCGGGAGCAACCATCATTACAAAATATTTTGCAAAAATAACACCAAATAAAGTAAATAGTAAAAGAAAAAAACTTAATACACAGATTAAATCTTGGCCAATCTCTAATATTTTTTCTTTATCTTTACGGTATGAAGAAAGTACCGGTGTCGCTACTGAATCAGAGAAACCTTCAGCAAAAATGCTTCTAAAAAGATTGGGAATCCGAAAAGACACCAAAAATGCTTCTAATCCGGCTGAGGTGCCGAAAAAACTTGCTATTAAAACATCCCGGACAAATCCAAAAATACGGGATAACAAAGTTCCGGACCCCATTAAAGTAGTGTTTTTGGCAATTTGTTTAAACATTTAAAAAATACTTGACAGTTTGCGCCAATTTCTATACAATCTTCTCACTTAACAAAGGGGGAATCATGCCACAAAGAAGAGCAGCAGAAAAAGCGCTTAGACAAAACGAACGAAAACGAACAAAAAACCGTAAGATTAAACAAGAAGTTAAATCTACCTTAAAGTCTTTTCGAAAATCTTTAGAAAAAAAAGATTCTGATGCCAGCAAAAAAGATCTTCAAAAAGTTTACAAGGCATTAGATAAGGCCGCTTCTAAAAAAATAATCCATCCCAATAAAGCAGCCCGAAAGAAAAGCCGGCTAGCTCGCAATCTAAGCAAATAACTTAATTAAAAGCCTTTCGATCAAAAGACGTATATCGGTATTGCTTTGTTTTAGAGCTCTATCTGCTTGCCAAAGTTGATTAAAAGCTTTTTCTTGATTGTCAGGATTCCTAAGATATGAAAACTTGGCTATAATTAATCCTAAAATTTGGGGAGCAATTTTATTGCTTTTAGTTTTTGAACTTAATAACTCTTCAAGAATAAATAAACAAGAAGCTAAATCATTTTTATATAGCTTTTTGCGAAAATCATCCACGCTAAGCTCAGCAGGATAACTTCTTTCTTCATACCTTTTACTCTTTTTTAAAATATAGCTAAAAAAATCATCCGAGACTATTCTTTTCTTCTTTTTTAAAGAAAAATAAGGTAGCTCTGACTCAAAAATTATATAGTTATAGTTTAATATTTTTTGAATATTCTCAAAAAGAAAACTTCTGGCAGGCTTAGAGAGATTAATAAAATCTTTGATTAGAACTATTTTTCTCTTTTGAAAAGATAAAGTAAAAACTAAATCTTTAAAAGATTCCAGATTCAGGTCTCCTGCATATAAAGTCACCGCCCTAAGTGACGATTTCTCATCTTTAAATATCTCTCTTTTAATATTATTTATAATTTTTTGACGCTGGAAAGGCTTGCCGCCGCTTACAAGATATGTTTTCAGTTTTACCCTTACCATGTCTCAACAACTGCTTCGTTTATTCTCCGCGCTGTATCATCAATCAACTCGATTTGAGCAGCTACTTCGCTTTTGCTGTTAGAGCCAGTTAAAAAAAAGCTCGTCTGGCCAACAATATTTTTTTCTTGGACTACATTTTCTTCTGAATCAACCAACTTCATTTTTACCTGTAACCGTAGTCTTTGCTCTTGGGGATCATCGCTATCGGTATATCTGAGAGTTTGGCGCTTATAGTCAACTACCTGGCACTCTAATCTAAGTGCGCCCTCAGACTTGCTGACAACATTTAAACCGCCTTGAATATTAAATTCTGAAACTAGTTTGTTAGTTAACCTATCCTCAATCAGTTTAGGATAAGCAGTATAACCAGAATATTTTCTGTTTTCTGAACTTATATCTATTTTATTAACAACCGGCTTAATCCTTATCTTATCTTCTTTGTATTTATAACCCTTGGTGGAATATCCACAACCAGCTAAAGCTATCAAAAGCACCAGCAATAGCTTATCAATCCTAGCTTGTTTTTTACCTACAGTAATACCTAAATTTAAAATAAATTCCATTTAGACTTTAGTTGTTTTCCAGCTCTTCAAGCATTTGTTTAGCCTTCTGATAATAAGCAGTATCTGGATATTTTTTCATAACTTTTTCTAAATAAATCTTTGTACTTTTAGGACGTTTTTGTTTTTTATAAAATAAAGCTATCTCAAATACTTTTTCAGCCTCTTTGTTGCGCAATTTAGCTAATTGCTCCTTTGCTTCTTCAGATATTTTTGCCTCAGGATGTTCTTCTATAAACTCATCCAAACTTTGAGTAGCTTTTTTAAGAAAAGATGCATCATAATCAGCTCCGGGAAAAGCTTGAGCTGTTGCTAAAGCCAGTTGATACTTTGCCGGAGTTGCCCAACGGCTATCTGAATAATCATCAATTACTTTTTGAAACGCTTCTCTTGCTTCTTTAAAGCGGCTCAATTGAAGAAAGATTACTCCTAGCTTATATTGAGCTCTGGGAGCGTATTCAGAATAGGGAGTTTCTTCGACAATGCTTCGAAATATCTGGACTGACGGGTGATTAACAAAATCATATATTGAAACCCCTAATAACTTTTTATTTTCTCGATTTAAAAAATACTCTCCAATATTATATTCCCTTTCTACAACTTCATTAATCCGTTTACTATTAGGATAGCTCTGAATTACTTTTTCAAAAGCCAGGTAAGCATCAAAAGGCTTATCTAATTCTTCTAGGGTTCTGCCTAAATAATATTGGGCTTCCGGCGCTTCCTTTGAATCAGGATAGTTAGCAAGAAGCTTTTTAAGTTCTTTATAAGCTCTTTTGAACTCACCTTCTTTAAAAAACTTAATAGCTTCCTTGTATTGAAGAGTTGGTGTTGCTAGGGCTGAATACTCCGGATTTTTCCATTTTTGCGTCTTCGGAGACCAAATCCAAAACGGATAAGCATCTAAGCAAACAAAGATGAATATAAGCAGAAAAATAATTTTAGTCATAAAGAAAATATATCAGAACCTTTTGCCTTTGTCAATCTGTATACGTATACAAAAATTCCCACCTACACGGTGAGAAGTGGTTATTATACCTAATATTCAAGTTCAACGGCTCCTACAAAGCCTCATTGTGATTCCAATTGATGGCGAAATAGAGTTCTCTGGAGTGAGTTATTAGAAGATATTTTATTTTTTTCTGTATTTATTAATCTCTTTAATTAGTTTTAAATCAGCCAGATCAATAGCACGTCCTGATTCTTTTTTCATTTTTTTAATATCATTAAGTGATGCTACTCTAATTGAGAGGGTTTTATCTTTTTTTATCTTGGAATGCTTATAAAGTTTATTAAATTCTTTTTCTCTGGATAGAAAAACGTCTAAAATGTCTTGCCTCCTATGGGAAAAACAAATCCATTGATTTGCAAAAAGCGCAGGTGAATGAATTAAATTAAGTATTGATTTCTGTTCAGAATGTAATCCTAACGAATTTGTAATTTTGAAAAGTTTATCGAGAGTTTTTCCTTTGGCTGGGATATAGATATCAATATCAAGGGTGCTACGTGGTAGGCCATGGATTGTTAAAGCAGCTGCACCCACTAGGATATACTTTAACTTTTTTTTATTAAATTCCTTTATTATTTTATTCCAGATGTTAGGATTTGAAATACTTTTTGCCATTTCGGCGCATGCGTTTACTAATTTTATTTGCCGAAGGGTCCATAAATTTGATTAGAAATTGCCCCTGTTTGTATGCCCAAGAAAGACGTTCGGAAAGAGATAATTTTGCAAATGATTCGATATGATGTTGTCTAAGCGTATTACTTTTCATTAAACATCATTGTACCACAATTATAACATTTTTCTATTGCTTCTAGCATTCGAACTCACCTGCCCGAGCCTCAAAAAGCGCGTTGCGAGGGTCAGGTGGAGTGAGTTGTTAGGTGTTTTTGTTTTTCTTTAAATTATTAGCATCTAATTTATCTTTTGGGCGTCCAGTTGATTGTTTATTTTTTATAAGATCATCTTCAGATATAAAGGGAATATTTAATCCTTCTATTTTTATATTCTTCCTTGTTTTATAAGCTTCTTGAAAATTTACTCCATCAATGTGGGTAATAATATCAATTCGGCGAGGAGCTACACCAATTTGGAAAACAATCCCTTCCTCTGTAAAAGTATTTTCGGTTATATCTTTAAGAGGAGAGCCAAAATCGGAAAGGGATTTATATATTTTTTTTGAATTTTCTGCAGATGTTTTTACCCATATATCAAAATCTCCTGTAGCGCGAGGATATCCATATGCCCCCATGGCATAGGCGCCTACAATAAGGAATTGCACCTCATTGTTTAGTAAAATTTGTAATATTTCTTTGTAGTCTTTGTTTAACATGCCCTGACCTTTTTAGAGACCATAATTCTAAAGTTAACTCCCAGATAAAGGAAATTCTTTCTGCAGGAGACATTTTCGCAAATCCTTCATCATTTTTTCCGGTTTTACCCAGATATATTTTATTTTTATCTACATTCACAATTATATTGTAACATAAATTTATTTAATTTTATATGCCTAACAATTCTTATCCGGAATCCGCATTTTCTGGGATTCTCTGCCTTTATTAAGTAAATTATAGCATATTTTTCCAATTTTTTTTAAATTTTTGAAAGAAAATACTGATTTATTTCGTTTATAACCAATTATAATTCAATAGATTATGAAGGTAAATTTCCTAAACAAAGGAATTGCCATAGCGGAAAACATCGTTTTATAAGCTATTGAGCGTCAGATGGTTATGCAAGAGGGAAACGTCCCCTAGGTTTGGAGGTTTTTAAAAGCTGAATATAGAGATTTTCGCTTTAAAAATAAAACTATTGCGGCAAACAAAAGAAGATAATAGACGAAAATGCCTTGGGGAGAAAAAGAGTAGGAAAGATAAGAGTAAGGAAAAAATCCGAAAACCTTTGCCAACTTTTGAAAAATATAAACCAGCCAGGATAAAACTGCTCCTAGGCTTTGGGCAAAAAAAGCTAAAGGAGAAAATATTATAAGCAATAAGTTTAAAAAAAGGATTAAAGTAAATATAGGAATTAAAATAAGATTATAAAAGATGCTTAGCAGGTAAATTTTACCAAAATAAAATGATACAATCGGTAAAGTAAATAAAATCACAAATACCGAGCAAAGAAAGATTTGTTTTAGATAGTTAATCAAAAGATTACCTTGTTGCTTATAAGGAAAAATCCTAAATCCAAGGATAATTCCAAAAACAGCTAAAAAGGAAAGCTGAAATCCTATATCGTATACAATAGACGGTAACAACAATAATAAAATTACCCCGGCTAGGCCTAATGAATTCAATGGCTCAACTCTTCTTTTGATAAAAAATCCAAAAGCAAATACAAAATACATAATTACCGCTCTCTGGGTTGAAGGCCGAAAACCGGTAACAGCAAGATAAAAGAAAAGGAAAATTGACAAGATAAAAAGTATTGCCCTAAAACTTATCTGAAAAAATCTTAAAAAATAAAATAGAATCAAAGAAATTAAGCCAACATGCAAACCGCTTATTGCCAAAAGATGAGAAAGGCCGGCATTTTGAATAAACTCCTTTTCTTTCCCAATTAATTCTTTCCGGCCTAAAAATATTGCTGCTAGAAAATTTTTTGCCCTTAAGCTGCAATTATTTTTAAAAACTTCTAGGCAATAATTATTAGTATACTTAACTGCTTTTTCCCATGAAGATAAGGGAATCTTTTTTATCTGAGTATTCTTTTTAACCCAAAGATAGTAAAAATCTTTACCGTAATAGTTACGCCTCGATAGCTTTGCCTGAAATTCATACTTATTCAGATAGCTCATCTTTTTTGAATAATCCATAACTTTTACCTGCAAATTTTGCCGGTGGCCTCCAACTTTTATAACTTCTGCTAAAAAAGTATTTTTATTATTTTTTTCTTGAGGTAAAGTTACTACCTTAGCCGTAACCTTTTGTCTTTTTTTAAAAGAGATATTTTTTTGGTCAAATCCAGAAGAAATAAATAACAACGCCCCCAAGCAAATAATCAAAAAAGAAAGAGATAGTTCCGAGGATAGAGCTTTATCTTTTTTAGATAAAAAATAGGCCAGAAGGCTGAATAAGATAAAAAGAAAAGTGAATGAAAGGTAAGAAGAAAACAAATTGCCTAAAATAGTGCCGATTAAAAGAAATATGAAAATAAAAAAGTTAAATATTTTAGCTAATTGTTTATGATTATTCATAAACTAAAACTTAATATATTCTGTGATTATTTCTGCTTTCTTTTCGCCAATCCCTTTTACTTTTTTTAAGTCATCAATTGTTTTAAAAGGTGAGTTATTCTTTCTATATTCTACTATTCGTTGTGAAAGGACAGGGCCTAACCCAGAAATTCTTTCCAGATCAGAGATAGAAGCTTGATTTATATCTATAAGTTCGAGAGGTTTTTCGGCAGGTTGATAAGAAGCTGTGGTGCTATCTACTTCTAAATTAAAATATCTAATCAATGTTCCCAAGAAAATAACAACCGCAATAATGATTAAGGCCTTTCTTTCTGGTGGGCTTAGGGAAAACATCAAATTTTATATTACAATATTTAAAATTTTTCCTTTAACATAAATAGTTTTTTTAGGAGTTTTACCGGAGACAATATTTTTTATTTTATCTTGGGCTAAAGCTTTTTCCTTTACTTTTTCTTCCTGCCAATTGAGATTAACATCAATTCTATCCTTTACCTTTCCGTTGATTAACACAGCAATCTCAACTTCTTCTTTTTTTAAGAATTTCGCATCAACTTTTGGCCAACTACGGTCAAATACCGTCCCCTCATGCCCTAGGAGACTATTAACTTCTTCACTAATATGAGGAGTAAAAGGCGAAAGTAGAAGAAAAACCGTATCTACGGCCTGCTTGAGTATTTCTTTTTTTATGTTTTCTTTAATTGATTTATAAATTTGATTTACTAACTCCATAATTCTACTTATTGCGGTATTAAATTGAAAATTACCCTCTAGGTCTCGGGTAACTTCTGATATAGTAGAATGAATCTTGCGCAAGAGTATTTTTTCTTGATCAGGTTTAATCTGTTTTTCCTCTTTAAAGTTGTTTAGGCAATCAACTAAACGCAAGGCTCTTTGTAAAAACCGCCAGCTGCCTTGCAAAGCTTCATCCTGCCAAATAGCCTCCTTTTGAGGCGGTCCCATAAATAAAATATATAAGCGCATGGTATCGGCACCATATTTATCGATAATATAGTCGGGAGCAACTACATTGCCTTTTGATTTAGACATCTTTGCCCCATCTTTTACAATCATACCTTGGGTAAATAACTTAATAAACGGTTCATCAAAATTTATTTTATTCTGATCAGCTAAAAACTTAGTTACAAAACGCGAATACATCAGATGCAAAATAGCATGTTCAACTCCGCCAATATATTGGTCTACAGGCAGCCAATTATCAACATCTTCTCTCACAAAGGGCAGATTTTCTTGGCCAGGAGAAATATAACGAAGATAGTACCAACTTGAGTCAACAAAGGTATCCATAGTATCTGTTTCTCTTTCTGCCTGGCCACCACAACGGGGACATTTAGTTTGAATAAAATCTTTACTCTCAGCCAAAGGAGATTTTCCGGTCGGCAAAAACTTATCCACCTCAGGAAGCAACACTGGGAGATCTTTTTGGCCTAAGGCAACTTCTCCGCATTTTTTACAATATACTATCGGAATTGGCGCCCCCCAATATCTTTGCCTGGATACCAGCCAATCCTTAAGCCGGAAATTAGTTTTTCTGGCCCCAATATTTTCTCGTTCCATGAAATCAGCTATTTTTTCTTTAGCAGCCTGAGAAGTTAATCCATTAAAATCGCCAGAATTAATCAAATTACCTTCTCCTTCATAAACTTCTGTCTCATCGGTTTTTCCCGACACCTCAGTCGGGGCTCCCTTTGATCGTAGTTTTTTAATAACTTCTCTAATCGGCAACTTATATTTTTTAGCAAATTCAAAATCCCTTTTATCATGAGCCGGAACAGACATGATCGCGCCTGTCCCATACCCGGAAAGTATATAGTTAGCAATCCAAATCGGTATCTTTTTGCCGGTCATAGGATTTATAGCAAATTTCTGAGTAAACATACCTTTTTTTTCAAAATCTTGGGACCTAAGCAAAGAGGCTTCTTCTTTTTTAGTTTGGCTTATAAACTTTAATATTTCTTGTTTGTTAGTTGAATCATCAATTAATTTTATTACTGCTGGATGCTGATAGTTTAAGGCTAGAAAAGTTGCGCCAAAGATAGTATCTACTCTAGTTGTAAAACAATCTAGAGGTTTGTCTAGGCCTTCAACTGAAAATTTTATAGTTACTCCCACTGATTTTCCAATCCAGTTTTTTTGCATTAGTTTGACCCTTTGCGGCCATTCTTTTAACTTATCTAGATCATCCAAGAGGCGCTGGGCATAATCTGTAATTTTAAAAAACCATTGTTTTAGATTTCTTTGAATAACCTCACTAGAACATCTTTCACACCTACCTTCAATCACCTGCTCATTCGCTAAAACTGTTTTACAAGACTCACACCAATTAACCGGCGCTTCTCTTCTGTAAGCTAAGCCTTTTTTGTAAAGTTCCAAGAACAACCACTGAGTCCAGCGATAATACTGCGGAAAACAAGTTGCAATCTCTTTATCCCAATCATAACTTATTCCCCAACTTTGCAGCTGCTCGGTTATGCGTTTTATATTTTTTAAGGTCCAGACCCGAGGATGGATATTACGTTTAATCGCCTGATTTTCAGCAGGAAGGCCAAAAGCATCCCAGCCCATAGGATTTAAGACATAGTAGCCTCTCATTCTTTTATACCTGGCAACAGCATCTCCGATTATATAGTTACGCCCGTGGCCGACATGAAGTTCACTGGAAGGATAAGGAAACATAACCAGGCAATAATATTTAGGTTTTTTAAGATTTTTAACAGAAACCTTAAAGGTATTATTTTCCTGCCAAAACTTTTGCCACTTTTTATCAATTTTCTTTGTATACTCTATCACCGGAAAGCCTCCGAACTATCTTTAAGTTTTTTAAATCATCATCTGAGTTTTTTTTAGGAGTTTCTAAAATAAAAGTTAATTTCTTTAATCTAGGATGTTTCAAAATAAGACGAAATCCATCCTTACCAATATTTCCCTCTCCGATATGAAAATGCCGATCCAGACGTGAGCCTAATTTAACTTGAGTATCATTAAGATGCACTACCTTTAACTTATCTATTCCAACCTGTTGGTCAATCTCTGAAATAAGCTCTTGAAGATTCTTTTTTTTATTTATCTGATAACCAGCTGCCCAGGCATGAGCTGTATCCAGACAAACCCCCAAACGACTCTTCATTTTTATTTTATCAAAAATAAATTTAAAATGAGAAAATTTATAACCCAGCCAGCTTCCGCTTCCAGCTGTATTTTCAACAAGAATTTGAGTTTTTAACCCTTTCGTATTTTTTAAAATCAAGTTCAAAGCTTCAACTATTTTTAAAAGACCGAGTTTTTCTGTGCTTTTTTTATAAGAACCCATATGAGTCACCAAATAGTCTATGCCTAACTTATCAGCTTCAATTAAATCTTTAGTGAACTCCCGTATGGTTATCTTGTGAAAACTTTCTTTTCCAGAAGCAAGGTTAAGAAGATAAGGTGCATGAACAATAACCGGATCAATCTTTGATTCTTCTCTTTTTTTTCTAAATATTTCAATATCCTCCGGAGTTAAAGACTTTCTTCTCCATTGCCGGGGGCTACGGGCAAATATCTGCATGGTATTGCAGCCAAGCTTTTCCGCCCTTTCAATTGATTTATAGATCTTACCAGCAGCTGATACATGAACACCTAATTTTATAATAACCACCTATCTTTTTTTAATGGCCGATTTAGTAAACAAAGTAAAAATAACGTATGCCGGAGAAGGGACTTGTAAACAATCTTTTGCGAAGCAAAAGTTTTTCTTTATTGTTTCCAAGATAACTCTGGCACAATATAAAAACCTCTAATGGCCGATTTAGTAAACAAAGTAAAAATAACGTATGCCGGAGAAGGGACTTGAACCCTTACCTTCTTGCGAAGACGGGATTTTGAATCCCGCGCGTCTGCCATTCCGCCACTCCGGCTAAAAAACTATTTTAATCTAAATATTGTTATCTCTTAGCAATTGTCTTTCCTTTTTATCAAATTTTGCGGGAAGAACTCAAGCAGTTACTTCCCCAACACCTTGCCTTCGGCAAGAAGTTCTTACCGCCACTCCGGCAAGTTTGCTTATGGCTTATAGCTTATAGGTAACGGTTAGTTTACCGTGAATTATTAATATAACAATGCTATTTATCTTTGTCAATTGACAATTTCTTTGGGAGATGATAGTATTTTGAAGTAAATAACTAAGGGGCCGTAGTTCAGTGGGAGAACGCTACACTGGCAGTGTAGAGGTCAGGGGTTCAAGTCCCCTCGGCTCCATAAACTATTATCTATTATTTATGCTCTCCTTTTTTAACTCATAAATTCTGCTATAATAAAAACATGAATCAATTTAAATTAGACCCTTTTCAAGAAAAATCTATTGAATTTACCAAAGATCAAAAATCAGTAATTGTAAGTGCTCCCACCGGATCCGGTAAAACCTTAATTGCAGAAAGGCTCATCGAAGACTGCATAGAAAAGGACGAGGGTATAATCTATACCGCCCCCATTAAAGCCTTAAGCAACCAGAAATTCCGTGATTTCGGCAAAAAATATCCTAACAAAGTAGGGATAGTTACCGGTGACGTTAGCATAAATAGAGATGCTCCCATTCTAATTATGACTACCGAAATTTTTCGAAATGCGATAATGGTTAACCCCCAAGAATTCAAAAGAATTAATTGGGTAATTTTTGATGAAATCCATTATCTTGATGACATCGAAAGAGGGACGGTATGGGAAGAAGCAATAATATTGCTTCCCCCCAACATGAAAATGTTAGCGCTAAGCGCAACTATTCCCAACTCTAGGGAGTTCTCCGGCTGGCTTAAAAAAGTTCATAGGCATCCGATAAAAGTCATAATAGAAAACAAAAGGCCTGTCCCCCTCCATTTTTTCTTTCAATGCAACAACGGAATCTTTACAACTTTTAAAAAGTTAAAACAGACCCCATCTTTTTCTCCAAAAATCAGACATAGATCTTACAAAGAAGAGTATAGGTCAAGCCGGCCCAACCGGATAAAAACCCTTATAAAATATATTCGCAAAAATAAAGCTTATCCTTGTATTTATTTTTCCTTTTCGCGCCGCCGCTGTGAAGAACTTGCCTACGAACTTAGCAGTTTAAGCCTTATCTCTGAAGTAGACAAAGTAAAAATAGAAGAGTTATTTGACCAGCTAATAGAAAAATATGATACTGCCTCTTCGCCCCACATAAATAATTTAAGGCCTTTGCTAAGAAAAGGTATTGCTTATCATCACGCCGGTTTGCTTCCTACGGTAAAAGAAATTATAGAACAGTTATTTACAACCGGTTTAATAAAACTTATCTTTACCACAGAAACTTTTGCCTTAGGTATAAATATGCCAGTAAAAAGCGTTGTTTTCGATTCACTAAGCAAATTTTACGGTAGATACCACCACTATCTTAAAACTCGCGACTTTTATCAAATGGCCGGCCGAGCCGGAAGAAGAGGAATCGATAAAGAGGGATTTGTCTATAGCCGGGTTAATCCTTCTCATATCGATCAAATATCTTTAGAGAATATAATTTACGGTAAATATGAACCGATTAAGAGCCAGCTGAACTCCTGCTATGCAACTATTCTTAATCTTTGGGCCCATATGGCTGAAGATATCTATCAAATATATCCTAAATCTTTTCATTTTTATCAAAGCAAGCCCTGGCCGCAAAAGAAAATGATTGAAAATATAAAAAATAAAGTTCTTCTTTTGCAAAAACTTAACTATATTACCGGGAAAAACTTAACTTCCAAAGCCCAACTAGCTTCAGGAATCTATAGTTTTGAATTAGCAATAGGAGAACTCTTTCAAGAAAATTACCTAGATAAATTAAGCCCGAAAGAGCTTTTTGTATTAATAGTAGCCTTGGTCCATGAACCACGCAAAGGTCAAAGACGCCCCAAGCTTGATAAAAGAACCAAAAAAATGAAAAGAGAAACAAACAAAATAATCAGAAAAATCCAAAGAATCGAAAGAAGATACAGGATATATCCTCCCAGCAAAAAGCTTTTTTTTCATTTAACTAACCCGGCCCGGCTCTGGTTCGAAGGAGCACAATTTCATAAATTAATCAAAAATTCAAGAATAGACGAAGGGACTATTGTCAGATATTTCAGAATGGCCCTGCAGGTATTAAGGCAACTGCGAAAAGCTGACCAAATTAATCAAAATTTAAAAGATAATATCAACTACTGCATTAAAAAAACAAAACGAAATGTAATCGATGCTGAAAACCAACTCCGGAAAGAAATATAAATCTTGACAACAGTTAAAATATTAGTATAGTAGTTTCACTAAACGGAGGAAAAAATGAGTAGAAAATGTTTTATATGTGGAAAAGGATCAATTTCAGGAAACTCTATATCCCGCAAAGGTAAAGCCAAAAAACAAGGCGGAGTGGGTAAAAAGACAACTGGAATTAATAAAAGAAAGTTCCACCCTAATCTTCAACCTAAAAAAATAGTTTATGAGGGCAAAATCAAAAAAGTTTTGGTTTGCACAAAATGCCTAAAAAAAGGAAAGGTTGAAGTAGCCTCAAGCAAGCCTACAGTCTCTTAAAATCAGGCGAGGATGATTATGGTAGTTATCTTTATCTAGAGAAAAAACTATATTGAATTTTTCTCCATAATTTATAATCTCAGCCAAATCTTTATTATACAAAATAGCTTCAAATATTCTATCTCCATCAGTAAGCCAAAGAGAATAGCGAGATCTAACTTTTTGAATATCTCTTTTTTTCTTTATACCTTCAGCTAAAAATACAGGCTTAGGATTAGCCTCTCCATAAGGATAAAGCAGGCCTAGCTCTTCAACAAGCTTTGTATTAATTTGCCTAAAGTTTAATTTAGCATCTATCTCTAATGTCGGCATAAAATCTTTTAAATTAATATCTTCACTTATAGCTAAATTTATATCTTGACGAAAAAGATCTAACTTTTCTTCTGCTAATTCCATACCCACAGCTTTTTTATGGCCTCCGTAAGAAGTTAAAGAACTAGAGCACTTATCCAGCATATCCATCAAATGGACCCCTTCTACAGAACGCCCTGACCCTTTAGCTACCCCCTTGTCAAAAGAAACAACAATAGATGGCCTACGGTATCTATCTTTAAGCCGAGACGCTACAATACCTAAAACACCTGGATGCCAACCCTTGTCACCAATAACTAAGGCATGCTCTCCACATAAATCAGTTTTTACTCTTTCTTCGGCTTCTTTTAAGATCTGGTTCTGAACATTTTTTCTTAACTTGTTATGCTGGTTGAGCTTTAAAGCACTTTCTTTAGCTTCCTTAATGTCCTCTGTTAAAAAAAGATCTAAAGCATCTTTGGCATGAGCTATACGTCCGGAGGCATTGATTCTTGGCCCTAAAATATAGCCAATATGAAAACTACTTATATTCCTTTGATTTATTTTTGCTATCTGGCATAAAGCCTTTATTGCAGGCCGGTTACTTTTTCTTAAACATTTGATACCTTCTTTGAGCAAGATTCGATTTTCTCCCAAAAGAGGCGCAACATCACATACTATCGATAAAGCTACTAAATCCAATAATTGATAAGAATCTCTTTGTTCGATAAATTGAATAAGCTTAAAAGCTAAAGCTGCTGCAGTTAAATCAGAAAAAGGATATTTTGAATTTTTTATTTTTGGATTTATTAAAGCTACTGGCTTAGGCATCTTATTCTGAGGCAGGTGGTGATCTACTACTATTACATCTATACCTAGCTCTTTAGCATCTTCTATTTCTTGATAAGAGTTGGTTCCACAATCAAAAGCAATAATTAATTTCTTTTTCTCTAATTTAGCCGCTTTAATAACTTCCTGGCTTAACCCGTAACCTTCCTTAATGCGATCTGGTATATAAAAAGAAAAAATGTCAGGATGGTTTTTGGCAAACTGATTAAACACTGCCAGCGAAGTGACACCATCAACATCATAGTCTCCTAGAACCATTACTTTTTCTTTTTTAGATATCGCTTCTTTTATTCTTTTTTTTGCTTTGCTAACATCGGGTAACAACTCGGGAGAAAAGAGATTATCTAAAGAAGGGTAAAGAAAAGAAGTAATTTGATCTTCTTTAACTCCGCGATTCAAAACAATACTTACTAAAGCAGGCTCTATCTTAAGTTTAGCTGATATCTTTTCAGCCTGCTTTGAAATATCCTTTATTTGCCAACGTTGTCTTTTCATGGTTTAATCTGTTTACAACTCTAAATCTTACTTTTGTAACCTCTAAAACTATTTCTCTTACAGTTCTGTTGTCTCAGTGTCATTGCGAGTCTTTGACAACCGTGTATTTTAATAGCTTTTTTGTCAAAGGCGAAGCAATCTCTACCAGGTTTTTAGGGATTGCTTCGTCGCTTCGCTCCTCGCAATGACGGGTGAAAGCTTACATTTCTTTGACCGGTTCTATTCCTAAAATCTCTAGGCCAAAGTAAAGAACTTCTTTAGTTGCCTGTAAAATATTTAACCTGGCCTTTGTTTTTTTAGGATCATCTCCTAAAATCCTTACCTTTTCATAAAACTTATGAAACATCGAAGCCAACTCTTTTAGATACTCAATAACAAACACTGGCTCAAGCGAATAGTAAGACTTCTTCAAGCATAAAGAGAAACGCAGAAGAAAACGTACCATATTTAACTCTTGAGGCTCTTGTAAGTATTTACTAAAACTTTTATCAGGTTTTTTGTCAGTTTTTTTAAAAATACTTTCTATCCGGGCACAAACATAGTGAATATAATATAACGGATTATCAAAAGAAGATTTTTTAGCTAAATCAATATTAAAATCTAGATGCGAAGAGTTTTTGCGGGTTAAATAATAAAAACGAGCCGCGTCTTTTCCTACTTCTTTTATAAGTTCTGAAAAACGAATTAAAGTTCCAGCCCGTTTAGACATCCTTTGTTTTGATTTAAGCGATACCAACTGGATAATAACAACGGTAAGTAAATCTTCTTTCTCATAACCCAAAGCCTTAAGCGCTGACTTTATTCTGCCAATATACCCATGATGGTCAGGCCCCCATAAATTTATAAGCTTATCATAACCACGCCTGCATTTATCATAATGATAGGCAATGTCGGAAGCAAAATAAGTGAGCGCTCCGTCTGATTTTTTAACTACCCTATCTTTATCATCAGAAAATTTAGTTGAACTGAACCATAAAGCACCTTCTTTTTCATAAATGAGACCCTTTTCTTCTAAAAATTCAATAGCTTCCTCTACTTTTCCTTCCTCAACCAACTTATTTTGGCTAAACCAACTATCAAAAGATATATTTAATTGCCGAAGATCTGATTCAATCAAATCCTGCAGAGAAGACAGGCAAAAACCATAAAGATCCTTACCTTTGCCATTTTCTAGATAATCTAAAGCAACATCTTTTAGATATTGACCCTTGTAGCCTCCTTCCGGTAACTGGTAGCTTTTACCTTCTATCTCTTTTATTCTTTCTTTAACCGATAAAACCAAAAGCTCCATCTGCCTTCCTGTATCATTAAGGTAATACTCCCTTTGAACCTTATCACCCTGAGCTTCTAGTAAATTAGCAACTACATCACCTACCACTGCCTGCCTACCATGAGCAATCGAAAGAGGCCCGGTAGGATTAGCGCTAACAAACTCAATTAATACTTTTCTCTTTTTATCTTCTTTAAAATAATTCTTTTTATCTTTAATGATTTCTTCTAATGATTTTAGCAAAAGGTTTTTTGAAAAAAATAAATTTATAAATCCCGGCTTTACCAACTCTATTTTTTCAACCTGATCCCCGATCTCTTCAGTTAGCTCTTCTTTAATCTTTTGGGCAATCTCTAAAGGATTCTTGCCTATTCTTGAAGCAATCTTTAATGACGCTGCTGTTGATAAATCACCAAACTTCTGGCGAGAGGATAGTTCCCAAATAGGGTAATCTAGGCCTACTTTATAATTTTTCTCAACTATCCCTTTAAGGGAAGAAGAAACTTTATCGTAAAAATTTTCCATCTTAGATAATTCCAGAAAGTTTTAAAACTTCTTTTACTTTAGGCTTGATAACAGGAGGACGTTTTATATTATTAATAGCTATCTGAGGATCTTTTAGACCATGGCCGGTTAAGGTACAGGTAATAATTATTCGCTTGCCTCTAATCTTTTTGAAAAAACCTTTTTTATTTAATTTTAATAAACCAGCAATAGAAGCAGCAGAAGCCGGTTCAGCAAAAACACCTTCTTCTTTTGCTAATATTTTATAAGCAGAAATAATTTGATTATCAGTTACAGAATCGATTAATCCATTTGACTCATTTTTCGCCTCGATTGCCTTTTCCCAGCTAGCGGGATTACCAATCCTTATAGCAGTAGCTAAGGTCTCAGGATTCTTGAAACGCCTTCCTTTGACAATTGGAGAAGCTCCCTTTGCCTGAAAGCCTAACATCTGAGGAAGATGAGAAGTTTTTCTTTTTGAATAATACTCTTTATACCCTTTCCAATAAGCAGTTATATTTCCAGCATTACCTACAGGAAGTATATGAAAATTAGGGCTGCAACCTAGATAATCACAAACTTCAAAAGCAGCAGTTTTTTGTCCTTCTATTCGATAAGGATTTATAGAATTGACTAAAGTTACAGGATAATTGGCAGATATCTCTTTTACAATATCTAAAGCATTATCAAAGTTACCTTTGATAGCTATCACTTTTGCGTTATGAATCAAAGCTTGGGCCAACTTACCCAAGGCAATAGCTCCTTCGGGAATAACCACAATACATTTCATCCCAGCCCTAGCCGAATAAGCAGCTGCTGAAGCAGAAGTATTGCCGGTTGAGGCACAAATTACAGCTTTCATCTTATTCTCAACCGCCTTTGCCATCGCAACCGTCATACCTCTATCCTTAAAAGAACCGGTAGGATTGAGGCCTTCATACTTAAGGTAGATCTCAAAATTCCTTCCTAATCTCTTTGATAAGCTAGGCGAATAAATTAAAGGAGTATTACCTTCTAAGAGAGTTATCCGAGGAGTCTTTTTGCTAACCGGCAAGAACCTCTTGTATCTTTCAATTACACCTTTATAAGTCTTTTTAGAGTTTAAAGTCATCTTTTAATATTATTTCAACAGAGATTAAATTTTTTCTATCCGAATTAATTGAGAGGGGCTTTGAACTATTGACAATTTATCTATTTTTGAAATTGCCTTTTTTAAGTCTTTCTCTCTGGCCTCATGAGTTACCATAATCAAGGGAACAAATTTTCCTCTACTGCGTATCTTTTGAGTCACAGACGATATACTTATATCCGACAAAGCAAGAACTTTGGTAATTTTAGCTAAAGCTCCAGGTTGATCTTTAATCATACATCTAAGATAGTATTGATTTTTAACTTCTTTGATATCCACCATAGTTATATCTTCTGCTTTTCGCGCAAACCCTTTATTGCCTGTGGCTATAGCCACAATATCTGAAACTACCGAAGAAGAAGTTGGTATGCCTCCGGCCCCTTCTCCAAAAAAAAGTAACTCTCCGGCTGGATGAGTGTATAAAGTTACCGCATTATAAGCTAATGGAATTCCGGATAAAGGATGCCGCAAGGGCACCAACACCGGATGGACCCGAAGGTCTAACGACTTTTTATCCCGTTTAGCAATTGCCAGTAATTTAATACGATATTTTAAATCCTTTGCATACAAGATATCTAATAAAGATATCTTTGTTATCCCTTCTGTGTATACTTTTGAAAGCTTAGGCCAAATCCCATAACATAAATAACTTAAAATACAAAGCTTATGAAGAGTGTCCCCTCCTTCTATATCAAAAACCGGATTTTGCTCGGCTAGTCCTTTTTCTTGAGCTTGAGTTAAAGCTTTTTGAAAGCTGATATTTTCTTTCTCCATCTTATGGAGTATATAGTTAGCGGTGCCATTTAAAATTCCAAAAATTTTATCAACTTGGCAACCTACTAAACCTTCTGAAACACTTTTTATAATCGGAATAGCTCCACAAACAGAAGCTTCAAACCCAACTGATACATCTTTTTTTGCAGCTAGATTAAAAATAGCCTTTCCGTTTTTAGCTAAAAGAGCCTTATTTGCTGTAACAACACTTTTTTTATTTTTTAGCGCCGCTTTAACTAAAGTATAAGCAGGCTCTATCCCTCCAATCAACTCTATAACTATATCAATATCAGGATCATTGATAATAGCATAAGGATCGGTAGTAAAGGGTAATGAAAATTGTTTGGCAACCTTTCCTCTAGACCGATTGATATCACAAACTTTTTTAATTTCAATATTTAAAGAAGTACGTCTGGTAATCAAGGAAGAATTCTCCTTAAGAGTCTTTAAAACCCCTTGTCCAACCGTTCCTAAACCAATTAAACCAATTTTTTTAATCATTTATTTAACTCTTTTTTTATAAAATTTCCAATCTTTTTTATTAGCTTCTCATCCGAATCCTTAAACTTAATATGGGTCTCATAGAGTAAATTTTTTACTCTTTCTTGAGAATTTACTACTTGCCCGGTAAGTTCTAACTTCTCCGAAATAAAAGGAAAACGAACAGTCATCGCTAGAAGTGTCCCTTTATCAAAGCTTCTGTTGGTAGTTAAAAATAACCCTCCTTGGCTGACATCTTTAGTCTGACTAAGATCAAAATCAGAAGGGGGTTCTATAATTCGATAACTTACAACAAAGTTAGCATTTAGGCGCGGATGCTTTCTTCTTTCTGGACCATTATATTCTTTCATGTTTCCTCCTTTT
>JAWOBO010000086.1:0-6481 GCA_046484225.1 Candidatus Omnitrophota bacterium
CTGTGATTGTAGCAAAAAGAAGAGGGAGCTCTTTTAGGGGTAGTAAAAGTTTTAAGCAGGTGGATATAGTTCAAGTTGAACTATCTTCTTCTCAAATAAGAGAAAGAATAAAAAAAGGTAAAACAGCCAAATATTTAGTACCTAAAAAAGTAGAAAATTATATAAAAAAGAATAATCTTTATAAAAGAATATAGAAGACAGTTTAAAAAAATACTATTGATTGGAGCAGTTATCTATTAGTAAATGTAATCATTAATTGTCATTCGCCGCGAAAGCGGCGAATCTAAGGTTGATGGAGAAGAATTATTGTGTATATGTTTTGGCAAGCAGAAAAAATGGAACATTATATATTGGTGTAACTTCTAATTTAATAAAAAGGGTATGGGAACATAAAAATAAAATTAGAGAAGGTTTTACCGCAAAGTATAATGTAAATAAATTAGTCTATTATGAGCAATATTCTGATCCTGAAAATGCAATAAAGAGGGAAAAGAGATTAAAAAGATATAAAAGGGAATGGAAGATAGAGTTGATAGAGAAAAGCAACCCTGAATGGCAAGATATGTATAATCAGTTAATTTAATTATTCTGGATGCGCCGGTCGATCCTCCGGTCAAGCCGGAGGAGGCGCATGACGGAAGTAAGGAGGAACAATGATTAAATTCGGCACAGATGGTTGGCGCGCAGTGATAGCTAAAGATTTTACTTTCGATAATTTAGAAATAGTATCGCAAGCTATCGCAGATTATCTAAAAAAAGAAAAAAAGGTCAGAAAAAGAGTAGTTATTGGTTTTGATCGCAGGTTTTTATCAGAGGAATTTGCCCAAACCGTAGGGTTGGTTTTAGCTGCAAACGATATTGTAGTAGCTGTATCAGATAAAGCTGTGCCTACACCGGTGGTAAGCTTTCATTGTCTTTATAAAAAATATGATTTAGGGGTAATGATTACTGCTTCCCATAATCCGGCTACATTTAATGGTTTAAAAATTAAGACTTCAAGCGGAGGTTCAGCCGATAAAACAGTTACCAATAAAGTTGAGAGTTTGCTTGGCAAAAGAAAACCTAAAATGATGGATATAAAAAAAGCAAAATCTAGAAATAAACTGCAAATAAAAGATCTAACAAAACCTTATCTTCAGTTTATAAAGAACTTTCTAAATTTATCTGCAATTAAGAAACTTAAAACTAAGGTGTTAATTGATGTTATGTATGGTTCAGGAGATAATTTCGTAGAAAAAATATTAGGTAAAAATAATTTAACTATAGATTATATAAACAATGAGTACAATCCTTCTTTTGGCGGTATTCACCCGGAACCAACCGAAGAAAATATTGGAGCTATGCTTAAGAAGATGAAAAAAGGAAACTATGATATTGGTTTAGTCCTAGATGGAGACGCAGATAGGCTGGCGGTTGTCGATAGCAAAGGCAACTACGTCAACGCTCAGGTGATTTTACCTTTATTGTTAATTCATATGGTAGAAAACAGAAAGGCAAAAAAGGGTATCGGCAAAACTGTTGTCGGCAGTAATGTAATAGATAAAGTAGCGGTTGATTTAGGCATTGCCTGTTATGAAACCCCGGTAGGATTTAAATACCTATCAACGCTTTTTAAGCAACAGCTTATTGATATTGGGGGCGAAGAAGCCGGTGGGATAGGTATAAGCGGCTATGTGCCTGAAAGAGATGGCTCGGTGTCTTTTCTTTTGCTTTTGGAGATGATGGCTAAAGCCAAAAAGAGTTTTGATAAAATATTGGAAGAATTTTATAAAAAATACGGAAAATACTACTATCAAAGAATATCTGTACCGGTTAAAAGTTTAAAAAATGGCCTAAAGAATTTAAAAATACCAAAAAAAATAGCAGATAAACAGGTAGAAAGAGTCAATAAATTAGATGGGGTAAAGATTATTGCTAAAGATTGTTGGCTGATGTTTAGAGAGTCCGGTACCGAGCCAATTGTAAGAGTTTATGCTGAAAGTAATAAGCAAAAAGAAGCTAAAGAGCTGATTTCGCAAGGCAAAAAAATAATCGATGCTTTATAAGATTTCTACCACTATATGCTTTTTGTTTTTTAAGTGGTTTTCTTCTTTAGAGGTAGTAGGCCGGGAGTGTATCCCGAACAAGGGAAGTTTTATCCTTGCTTCTAATCATCTTAGCAATTTAGATCCGCCTCTTTTATCCTCTGCTTGTCCGCGTCAATTAGCTATTGTTGCCAAAAAAGAATTGTTTAATAATAAGATTGCTTCTTTTTATTTTAAAAGGGTGGGAACAATTCCAATTGGGAGAGGAGCTATTACCGCTGGAACTATGAGAATTCTAATAAAAACTTTAGCTAAAAAGCCTATGCTTATATTTCCCGAAGGAAGCAGAGGGGCTGGCTTGGAAAATGCTCAAAAAGGAGCTGGATTTCTTTGTAAAAAAGCCAAAGCCCCGGTTATTGCTGCCAGAATATTTGGGACCGATCAAATATTACCTCCTGGTAAAACTTTTCCGAAAAGAAAAAAAGTAAAATTAGTTTTTAAGCCGGTTGAAAATATAGATTTTTCAGAAAAATCAGATAAAATAAACGAAAAGATAGTTGAGGCTATAAAAAATATCAAATAAAAGAGTATTAATTGTTTTGTTGACAAATTTAGATAAATAAGAGATAATTGTGGTTCTCAAAATCTTATATAAGGAGGATGATTGTTAGTGACAGATGTATCAACAGAGTTAAGAGATGCGTATTATGATTCGATTAAAGAGTTAAAGAGGGGCCAAATCGTAAAAGGCACCATTATCGCTTTAACCCCCAAGGAAGTTATGGTTGATGTTGGCTATAAATCCGAAGGAATTATCCTAAGAGATGAATTCGGGGATCAAGAGCTAGAAGAAGGCCAAAAGATTGATGTTAGTGTTGAAAATGTAGAAGATGATGAAGGCCGGGTAATTCTTTCCTACAAGAAAGCCCGAGAAAAGAGAGGCTGGATTACTTTATCTACAGAAAAAAGTGAAGGTGATATTGTAGAAGGTAAACTCCACCATAAAGTAAAAGGTGGATACATTATCGATGTCTTCGGTGCCAAAGGATTTTTACCCAGAAGCCTTTCTGCATTTAGAAGCTTGAGTGAAGAAGAAATTTCCAACAACAGCTTTAAATTCCAAATTATAAAAATTAGCCCTCAAAAAAAGAATTTTATTCTTTCCCGCCGGGATGCAATAAAGCTTGAAAAAGAAGAATCAAGAAAAGAGGTGTGGGAGAATATCAAAAAAGGTGAAACTATAAAAGGAAAAGTTAAAAGCATTACTAATTTTGGAGCTTTTATTGACTTAGGCGGAGTCGATGGACTCTTGCATATAGCTGATATGAGCTGGAAAAAAATCGCTCACCCTTCAGAAATTGTAGCCGTGGGTGATGAAATTGAGGTACTTGTCCTAGACTTTGATAAAGAAAACAACAAGATCTCTCTAGGCTTAAAGCAGATGACCCCTGATCCTTGGACTCAAATAGAGCAAAAGTATTCCGAAGGTGTAGTAGTAAAGGGAAGAATCACTAATATCCAAAATTATGGGGTATTTGTTGAACTAGAAAAAGGTATTGAAGGTTTAGTCCATATCAGTGAAATATCTTGGACGAAAAAATTCATTAATTTAAAAGATTCTTTTGCTATCGGAGATACAATCGAAGTTAAAGTTTTAGGAGTTGATCCTGCCCAAAGAAAAATATCTTTAAGTATAAAGCAGCTAGAAAAAGATCCTTGGGAAAATATAGAAGATCTTGTTACTATCGATAGCACCGTAAAAGGAAAAGTTTCAGGGTTTGGAAATGGTTGCGCTTTCGTAGAGCTAGAAAATGGCATAGAAGGTGTAATCTATAATGAAGATATTTCTTGGACCAAAAGAGTTGCCCGTACTTCTTCGGAGCTAAAAAAATCACACACCTATCAATGGAAGGTTTTAGGGTTAGATCGAAGAAGCAAAAAGGTAATTTTAGGCAGAAAACAGCTTGAAGAAAATCCTTGGCCTAAAATTACAGAGGAGTTTCCAGTAGGTAAAGTTGTTAAAGCTGAAGTTGTAAAAATTTCTGACTTTGGAATATTTGTAAAATTAAAAGATGATCTAGAAGGACTTATCTATTCTAGCCAGATTGAAGAAGGAAAGATGGACGATATCAAAGTTGGTGACAAGATTAAGGTTAAAATTATTAAAGTTGATCCAGCTACAGCAAAAATTGGTCTTTCTACAGAGGCTGAAGAAGAATAATCATTCCTTTTTTTATTAATCAAAGACCATAGAGGGGATTATTTTTGAATAAAGATTTATCCAAACATCTTAAGGCTATTGAAGAAAACACTGTTGATTTAATCTCTCCAGAGCAGTTAAAAGAAAAATTAAAAGATAAGCTAAAAAAAGGTAAACCTCTTAAGGTAAAAATTGGTTTTGATCCCACCGCTTGTGATATTCACATAGGCCATACTGTACTACTTAACAAATTAAGAAAACTCCAAGATTTAGGCCACATTGTATATTTTATAATTGGGGATTTTACCGCAAAAATTGGTGATCCCTCCGGAAAGGTTTTGCAACGGCCGGTATTAGATGAATCTCAAATCCGGAAAAATGCTTCAACCTACACAAAACAAGCCTTTAAGATACTTAATAAAAGAAAAACAAAAATAATATATAACAGCTATTGGTATAAAAAGATGAACTTGTCTTCGTTTTTATCTTTACTCTCTTCTTATACTGTAGCTAGAATCTTAGAAAGAGATGATTTTTCTAAACGTATTCAGAATCAAAAACCATTAAGTTTATTGGAGGTGGTTTATCCTTTAATTCAAGCTTATGATTCGTATAAAATGGAGGCAGATATTGAATTTGGCGGAACCGACCAAAAATTTAATTTGCTGGTAGGAAGAAATCTTCAACAGTTTTTTAACCAGCCGCCTCAGATAGTAGCTACCATGCCTCTTTTGGTTGGATTAGATGGCCAAAAGAAGATGTCTAAATCATTGGAAAACTATATCGGGATAACCGAAAAACCAAAAGATATGTTTGGAAAAGTCATGAGTGTACCCGATGAGATTATGTGGCAATATTTACAGCTTCTTACTGATTTTGAACTAGATGAGTTAAAAAAAATGCACCCTAAAGATGTTAAGGTAAAATTAGCAAAGTATTTAGTTTCTAAATATCATTCTAAAGGTATGGCAGAAAAAGAAGCAAAGGAGTTTAAGAAAATCTTTTCGGAAAAAAAGATTCCTACCCAGATGCCAGTTTATAAAACAGAAAGTAAGCAAATAGATATAATAGAAGTTTTATCTAAGAATAAGTTAACTTCTTCTAAAAATGAAGCCAGGCGTCTTTTGAATCAAGGTTCGATAACTATGATTGATTCAAAAGATCCTGATAACTACTCTGTCTTAAAGAAAAATATTACTTTTTTTTCTTCTGAAGAAGTAATATTAAAAGTCGGGAAGAAAAGATTTCTAAAAATTATAACAAAAAGTTAGGTGTAGATGTCACAACTACGTAAAGATCCTATTATTGATCGATGGGTTATTGTTGCAACCGAGAGGGCCAAGCGCCCTAATGATTTTGAGTCTAATAGCTCAAAAAACTACCTGTCGAGTGAAATTGAGCAATCTTACCAAATTGCCAAGGATCAGCAGAAACAAGAAAAGATAGTTCTTGATGATCTTTCTCAGAGGAAGGAAGAGTTTGGGTTTCATCAGATAGTTGATGACTGTTATCTAAAGTTAGATTCAGGCTGTGACTTTTATTCTATTTTTTCTTTATATAAGGAAAAAATTTTAGAAATCAAAAAGAGAAAACAAATAAAATATGTAATAATTTTTAGAAACTATAAAGTAAAAACTAACTCTAAAAGTTTGCGCCATAGTTGTAGCAATTTTATTGGGCTGCCGGTTTATCCTAAAAACGCAAAAAGGCAGATAGCAGGAGCCTTAAACTACTATCAAAAGAATAAATCATGTATTTATTGTAATATAATCTCGCAAGAAAAAGAGACCAAAAAAAGGTTTATTTTAGAAAATGATAGTGTTATAGCAATTAGTCCTTTTGCTTCTCGTTTTCCTTTAGAAACCTGGATTTTACCAAAAGATCATTCTTGTGATTATAGCCAAAGTAGCCATAAACAATTAGAGGATTTATCAAAAGCTTTTAAGGAAATTCTGTTAAAGATGAAGAGCTTGTTAGGTGATTTCTCATATAGTTACGTGATACACACCGGGCCCTTAGATAGTTGTCCAAAAAATGATAGTTCGCGAAGTTACCATTGGTATCTTGAAATTATTCCTTTATTAACTAGAGTAGCTGGGTTTGAATGGGGGACTGGCTTTTATATAAATCCGATTCCGCCTGAATCCGGGGCAAAAAGCTTACGGGAAAGTTAGGATGAAAAAACTACGTCTAAATCCGATTACCAAGCGCTGGGTCATTTCAACAGAAGAAGATAACTCTTTTGATAAGATAGAGG
>JAWOBO010000043.1:0-20222 GCA_046484225.1 Candidatus Omnitrophota bacterium
CCGATCCGCACACTTGCCGCGTCGCCCGGCTGGCCGCAAAAACCTGTCTGAGAAGGATCGGACGGAGTTCCTCGGGGAAATGACGCAATCGAATGCTCAGCGTGTGCGGCTCGCCCTCGAAAAGGATATTTTCCTGCTCAAGCTGCAGCCCGGCGACAAGCTGGACGAAGCCGGCCTTGCTCAGCGTTTCGGCACGTCCCGCACGCCCGTGCGCGAGGCGCTGCGCCATCTCTTTTAAAATTTCAGTAGGATTTTCATAACGAGTTTGTACGCCATCTAAATTTAAGACGGCAATTCCACCTAATTTTGACATTCTTACGGCAAAGTCAACCCCAACAACTCCATCCATAGCCGCAGCTAAAATCGGAACTGCAAATTCCCTGCCGCCAAATTTCCAAGAGCAATCAACTTCATCCGGATTTATAGTAACTTCTCCCGGAGCAAGTGCAACTTCATCAAACCCATAACAACGTCTAGCCCTTCTTCCTATACCAACCCATTCTGCCATAACTATCCTCCTTGTCATATATACCTTGTATTTCTTTTTTCATTATATTTTTTTGATCTTCTCCTTCAAATTCAGGAGTTTCAGCCCCTAAAAAATGGTTAGCTAAAACAACACCCTCTTTTTCAGCTCTTAAGTTATTTTTTGTATAACATTTTTGATCTGTTATATCTAGCTTCCCAGCATCCCCGATTATATAGATTTCTCCACACCTTGAAAAGAAATCTTTTTTTTCAAAGTTCGTCTCTAAATCTCCTAAAAAATTAAGATTAGGATCTAGGCTGCTATCAACAAAAACTAATTGCGAAGAAAATACTTTCATTGAAAGATTTCCCTCTTCTAGAAAACTATCATCTGCATTTTTTACAATCTTGACGGCTTTAACGCTTTTTTCCCCAATAACTTCATCAAGGGTATAACCTAGATGAACTACAATCCCCTTCTTTTCTAAAATATCCACTATCGCTTGTTGGTCTTGTCCTAAAAAATCTAAACTAGTAGCTATAACTCTTACTTCTTTTTGCAAGGATTTAAGAAATAAGCTAAATTTTATTCCTTCTAATGAATTCACAAATAAAACAGCTTCATCATGTATTTTTAAAAGAACTTTTAGTGAAAAAGGATTAATCTCTGAGAGATAAAAAAAACCTTCCTTTTTTGTTCCTTTTATCTCTATTTTTTTATTAGAAGCACCAGAAGCTATTATTAAATTTTCGAATTCCAAATTTTCAGAATCAACTAAATGTATCTTTTTACGCCTTTGATTTACTTTTTCGGCCTTGGCACAAACAAAGTTAATCCCCATCTCTTTGGCTAATTGATCATTCTTTTTTATCTGTTTTAGATCAACTGGATTTTTGCTAATTTGGCTTTTAGGAAAATAAAAATCTTTCTTATCAATTAAAGTTATATCTATTTTTTGATTAGACCTTACAATCGTCTCAACAAAAGAAGTTCCGGCAATACCGGCACCGATAACTGTTAATTTATCTATATTATCATTCATTAACTAAAATTTGGCTCAATTCATTAAACCAACCAAAAGGCATAAAGTGAGCCCCCTGACAGACACCTTTTAAATCGACTAAAATATTTTTTGCAATTAAAACAGATTCTTGGCGTCTTGATTCAGCCTTTTTCATTTTTTCAATATAAACAGAGGGCACCTCTACTCCAGGAATATTATTGTTTAAATAGCGGGCCATCTTTTCACTTTTTAACAAGGTTAGACCGGCAATCACCGGCACCGGCGGTTTATACTTATCCAAAAACTTTTTAAATTGCTCAACATCAAAAATAGGCTGAGTTTGAAAGAAAGAAGCTCCTGCTTTTATTTTTGCATCCATTTTTTTAAGCTCTTTATCTAGATTAGGGGAAAACGGGTTTAGAGCCGCTCCGTTATAAAAGTTAGTTCTTCCCTCTATTTGATTATCAGCCCAATCGCATCCTGAATTTAGTTTGTTAGCCAGCTGAACTAATCCAACAGAATCAAATTCAAATACACCTTTTGCCTTAGGATGATCCCCCCAGCTGGGGTCATCTCCGGTAAGCAAGAGAAGATTTTCAATCCCAAACGAAAAAGCCGCCAAAAGATCTCCTTCTAGGGCAAGTACATTACGATCCCGAGCAGTTAACTGCATAATTGGCTCAAGGCCAATTTGTTTCAGCATTATACACAAAGCCCAGGAACTCATCCGCATTCGAGATGCTTGCATATCTGTAACATTAAAAGCATCAATCTCATTTTTAACCTTATCTACATCAGCTAATACCTCTTTAACCGAAACTCCTTTTGGCGCTTCTAGCTCCGCAGTAACTACAAATTGTTTTTCTTCTATTTTTTTTCTTAATTGCATATTTTTTTTGCCTTAACTAAGTTTTTAAAAAGAAAAATCGATGTTAATTTACCTACCCCCGCCGGAACAGGGCTAACAAAAGACGCTTTCTTTATAGCTTGTTCAAATTCTACATCCCCTACAATTTTTGAATCTTTTTTGGATATTCCCACATCAACTACAATAGCATCTTTTTTTATCCATTCTCCTTTTATAAAATGAGGTTTACCCACCGCAGAGATTAAAAGATCAGCATTATTTATATAAAAGGGAAGCTTTTGTTTTTCATAGGTGCCAATGTGAGTAACAGTTACAGTCGCAAATTTTTGGCCAAGCAAAAGAACCAGCGGTTTACCAACTAAAGTAGAAAAACCCACCACAGTAATATCTTTTCCGTATAAATCAATGTCTAAAAACTCAATTGTTGCCAAAACTGCTAAAACTGTCGGGGAAATAAAAGTTGAACTATCATAAAACATTCTCCCTAGGTTATAAGGATTAATTCCTTCTATATCTTTTTTGGGAGAAATGGCTGCAAAAATTTCTTCCGGCTTCCAGTTTTGCGGAAAAGGTTTATTGACAATAATTCCATCTATGTTCCTATCTTGATTAAGCTTTTCTATTTCTTCGATTGCTTCCTTTTGTGATATCTTATCAGAAAATTTACAAAGAGAAAAATCAATGCCAACTTCTTTTGCTAATCTTTCTTGGTTTCTTATATAAATCTGTGCATCAGAAGCTTGTCCAAATTGGACTGAAGCCAAAGAAGCTGAAGATAAAGCTTTGCATTCGCTAATTAAATCGCTTTTTAACTTATCGGCAATTTTTTCTATATTAATAACTTTTCCCATCTTATTTCCCTTTTATAGCTTTAAATTTATTTTTTAAAGTTACTGTATAGTTGTCTTTTCTGCCAAACATTTTGTTGTTATCTTCCAAATTAAAAATTGCGCTCAACAGAGAAAGTTTAATAAACTCAAGCCCCAAATTAAAATCACTTTTTATACTCCTTTTTATATCAAAATCTAGCTCCTTGGCAAGCAAAAATACCTTATAAGAGGATCTAGCGAGAATTTTCAATAGTTGAGTCACTTTTTTTAGATATTTTTTTCGCTCTTGCCCTTCACTTTTTATCATTTTTGAAAAAAGCTGACCGTCCTGATCAATAAAGGGATAAACTTTCTTTTTAAAATCTATTATCTTAATCAATCTATTATTTAATTTATTTTTCTTTAATTTAGAGATATTTTTAGTTTTGCTATGGTTAATCGACTTAACAATTAAAGAACAACCCAGGCAAAAAGCTAAAGCGCCGGCACTGCCTCCTCCTGGCCCCAGGCCTTTTTTTTCCAAATCATCTAGATAAGGCTTTATTTTATTTCTATAATTTGTTGCTGTAATCATATTTTAAATTTTTATTTGTGTATATTTTAGTTTAATCTGTGTTTATCTGTGCAACAAAAAAGTACGTCGGTGTAATGGTGAAAGTTTATATTTACCGATTAATGAATAATGCTCTTTAGTAGGATAACCTTTATGTTTGGAAAAATTCCACTCTGGGTAGACAAAATCTGCCACCTTCATCATATAGTCTCTTGTAACCTTGGCAACTACAGAAGCGCAAGCCACTTGAGCTATTTTTTCATCCGCTTTCTTAAGACACCTATATTTTATGTTTAAATTAGTCTTAAAACAACTTCCATCGATTATAAACTCAGCTTTTCTAAATTTAGCGTTTTTATCAATTAATTTACTTATTGCTCTTTGAGCCGCTAGATAAGTTGCTTCTAAAATATTCAGTTTCTCTATTTCTTGGCGAGAAGCTTCACTAACTGCATAATCACAATTCTCTAATATCCAAGAAAAAATAAACTCTCTTCTTTTAATTGATAAACCTTTTGAATCCTTAACCGAATAAGGAAATCTATTACGAAAAGCTAAAGCACAAACCACCACAGAACCTGCTAAGGGACCTCTACCTGCTTCATCAATTCCTACTATCATTCTAAATTACAACCTTGCTCCGAAAGATGACGGACGACCGTTCCACTAAGACGATAGACGATTCTGCATTCTTTTTCGTCCCTCGTCCTTCGTCTCTCGCCCTTCGGGATATTAGGCGTTAGTTGCCTTGCGGCCGACTCGCCCCCTTAGATAATAAAGCTTACTTCTTCGTGGTCTTCTTTTACTTTTCTTTATCAATTCAATTCTTTCAATCTTAGGTGAATAATAAGGAAAGGTAACCTCATAAGCCTGGCCATAAGCGATTCTTCTTACGGTAAAAGATTTTCTCTGCATCTGCCCTTGGGATTTAATCACTACCCCTTCAACAGGATGCAAACGTGTCTTTCCTTTCTCAACTATCTTATAAAACACCTTAACTATGTCACCTTGGCTAAATTTTGGATAGTCTTTTTTATAAGACTCTTTTAGCTCTTTCTCGATATCTGTAAGTTTACTCATTTTGTCCTCCTTTTTGTTCTATTCACTTTCTCGCCATCATGTCATCCTGAACGAAGTGAAGGATCTCCGACTCCGTATATTAAACCATACCTTCGGAGATTCTTCGTCGCTTACGCTCCTCAGAATGACAAAAAAGTTTTCATTATTCATCCCTGTTTTTCAACTTTTGGCAGTATCATTTAGTTAATCGATGATTATTTCAGCAAATCTGGTCGTTGCTTTTTCGTAATTCTATTAGCTTGTGTTTTCCTCCATTCTTCTATTTTTTTGTGGTTTCCTGAGAGCAAAACTTCCGGAACCTTTAGCCCTCTAAAATTTTCTGGCCGCGTATAATGAGGAAAGTCTAAGCTATTTTTTTGAAAACTTTCCTCTTCTATTGATTTTCTATCTGTAACTACCCCCGGAATAAGCCGAATCAAGCAATCAGAAAAAACCATTGCCGGAAGTTCTCCGCCACTTAATACATAATCACCAATAGAAATCTCTTCATCGACCAAATGATTATGCACTCGCTGGTCTATGCCTTCATAACGAGGCGCAATTAACACTAATCTTTGGCAACTTAAAAAACTTTTTACTTTGTTTTGAGTTAAATTTTTCCCCTTAGGGGTAAACAATATTTTTTTTACTTCTTTTGCATCCTTACTTTCAGAACTTTCTTTTTTTTCTAAAATAGCTTCAACCGCTTTCCAAACCGGCTCAACCTGAAAAACCATTCCCCCACCTCCATAAGAAGGGGCATCTATTTTCTTATTAGGATTACTGGAATAATCTCTTAAATTATGAATATTAATCTTGACCAAACCTTTATCTTGAGCCCGTTTTATGATTGATTCCTCTAAAATAGGCTGAAACATTTCAGGAAATATGGTAACAATATCAATAATCATAATTTTGCTCCCAGTTGCCAGTTACCAGTTTCCAGTAAAAAATACTGGAGACTTGGTGACCTGGGAACTGATAACCCTAGTTATTCTGAGTTATATTTTGATAAAAAATCTTTTTTAAAATTTGCAAAGTTATTTTTTTCTATTGCTTTTCTTATTTTTTTCATCAAATTGTTATACCAATAAACATTATGATAAGATAAAAGCTGAACTCCTAACATCTCGCCTGCATTGATCAGATGACGAATATAAGCCCGGGAAAAATTTTTGCAACTATAACAGCTACATTCAGAGTCTATTGGCGCAGAATCAGATATGAAGGATGAGTTCCTTACAACAATTTCTCCTTGGTGTGTAAAAGCTGTGCCGGTTCGTGCATATCGAGTCGGAACAACACAATCAAAAAGATCAACCCCTAAGCTTACTGCTTCAATTATATCTTCAGGCTTACCATAGCCCATAAAATAGCGTAAATACTCATCTTTGGCTATATCAGTAAAATAAGAAAGGATATTATACCGTAAATCCTTATCTTCGCCAACACTTAATCCGCCTATGCATAAACCATCAACCTCTAATTTATCAATTTCTACCAGGCACTTTTCCCGTAAATCTTTATAAGTTGAACCCTGAACTATTCCAAACAATAAACTATCTAAATTTCTTTTCTTTTTAAAATAGTCTTTAGTTCGCTGTGCCCAGTAAATAGTCCGCTCTGTTGCCTCAGCTGCCTTTTTATAGTCAGCCGGATTTTTAATACATTCATCTAAGGGCACAAATATATCAGAATCAAGTCCAATTTGAATATCTATCACATCTTCTGGAGTTAAAAATATCTTATCTCCATCTAAATGAGACCTAAACTCAACTCCTTTATCTTCTACTTTTCGCAAACTAGCTAAACTAAATATTTGATAACCACCGCTATCAGTTAAAATCGGCTTATCAGTACCCATAAATTTACCGAGGCCACCCATCTTTTTAATAACCTCAAGGCCGGGACGAAGATAAAGATGATAGGCATTAGCCAAATAACCTTGCACCCCAATTTCAGAAAGTTGACGGCTGGTGAGGCCCTTAACCGTGCCTTGGGTTGCAACCGGGAAAAAAGCCGGAGTTAAAACATCTCCTTTTCTCGTAGAAAATATACCAGTTCTTGCTTTGCTATCCTTGCTCTGTTTAAGTAGTTTAAACACTCTCATAATAGGTTTAGATTGAGGTTGAGGTTTAGATATCAAAAGGTTTGCAGATGGTGATAGGATTTATCAGTAGCCACACGGCCGCGAGGGCGTCGAGCCACAAAACCTTTATTAAGCAAATAAGGCTCAACTACATCCTCAAGAGTTTGACGATCTTCGCCTAAAGAAGCTGCAATTGCATCAATTCCGGCCGGACCACCTTGATAAATATTTACCAGTGCAGATAGGTATTTTCTGTCAAGATCATCAAAACCCTGGCCATCTATCCCTACTTTTTGCAAGGCAGTTTTTGTTATCTCTAAATTAATTTTGCCATCTCCTTCAACTTGAGCATAATCTCTAATTCGCTTAAGAAGACGATTACATAAGCGAGGAGCACCCCGAGACCGGCTAGCAATTTCAAAACAACTATCTTTATCGATTGGCACATCTAATAATTCCGCACTTCGTGAAACTACAGAAGCTAATTCATCGACCGGATAAAAATCAAAATCAAAAAACAAACCAAACCTTCCCCGTAAAGGCGCACTCAACAGACCTTTTTTAGTAGTTGCCCCGATTAAGGTAAAAGGCTGAAGATTGAATTTTACACTTTTTGCGTAAGGGCCTTTATCAATTATAAAATCAATTTGAAAATTCTCCATAGCCGGATATAAAAACTCCTCGACTACTTTTGAAACTCTATGAATTTCATCAATAAACAAGACATCACCTTTTTCTAAATTAGTAAGAATCCCAACCAAATCTCCAGCCCGTTCAATCGCCGGACCACTAGTTGAAGTAAGTTTTGCTTTCATCTCTTTTGCTACACAATAAGCAAGAGAAGTTTTTCCCAAGCCAGGAGGCCCAGAAAGTAATAAATGTTCAATAGGTTCTTCTCTTTTTTTTGCAGCTTTAATTGCAACTCGCAAAGCAGATACAGTATTCTTTTGGCCGGTAAACTGATCAAGGCTTTTGGGGCGTAAAGAAAGGTTTACAATTTGCTCTTCTTCGTTTTCTCCTAAATAATCAACAAATCGTTTGTCACTCATAATTCTTTACCATCTCCGAATTTACTAATCTTCTACGAATATACGAATAATATTTTCTTAATTCGTAAATTAGTATAGATTCGTACATTCGTTGATTATGTCTGTCCTTTAATTAGCTACCCACTAATTGGGGTTTAGCAACTGAAATTGGGCCAAAAAGTGTTTGTTGAACCGCGACAATTTCTTTTAACTTAATCAATTCTAAAATTGCTAAAAAAGTAACTACTATTTCCATTTTACTTTTACTTTGCGAAAATAATTTTTCCAATGATATTTTCCCCTTTTCTAAAATAATATGTAAAATATCATGAATTTTGTCTTCAACCGTAAACTCCTCTTTCATTACTTCAAAAAAAACATCCTTGGGAACCTCTTTAAGGGCTGATTTAAATGCACTAATTAAATCAAAAATTGAGGCTTCAATGTAGGGCTGGTTATATTCTTTTGATGCAGTAGGCGGCCGAGAGAAATATTTGTTTCTCTGATTTTCTTTATTTCGCAGGAATCCTGCTGCTTCTTTAAACTTTTCGTATTCAAGCAATCTTTTAACTAAATCATCAGCTGCTTCTTCCTCTTCTTCTTCCTCTTCTTCTTCTTTAGGTAAAATACTTTTTGATTTTATGCTAATTAAATTAGCAGCCATCAACAAATACTCTGAAGCAACAGTTAAGTCAAGGAGTTTCATAACCTCAAGGAATTGCAGATATTGATCAACCACCTGGGTAATAGAGATGTCAGAAATTTCTAAATGATTTTTTTTGATTAAATAAAGTAGTAAATCGAGGGGACCTTCGAAAATGTCCAATTTTAAACGCATATTTATTTTTTTAAGCTATATTTTACAATATTATTCATTTACAGATATAAACCTAATACATTTTCGGATGCGGTAGTTGGCTTGGATTTAAACCAGGAAATAATTCGACTTCGTCGAATACCGCATACGAAAATGTCTAATTTTAGTTTCATTTTAAATTAACCCCATTGCTTTCTTTGCTTCAGCTAAAGTAGCTGAGGCAACTTTTCTCGCTTTAGCTTCCCCTTTATCTAGTATATCATATATTTTATTTTTGTCTTTGAGTATTTCTTTCTTTTTTTCTCTTTTCGGCACTAAAAATTCTTTTACAGAGCTTAACAAAATCTTTTTGCATTCAACGCAACCTTTTTTTGCCTGAACACACCAACTCTTTACTTCTTCTTGTTGACCTGGATTTACTATTTTATGATATGAAAAAACATTGCAAATTTCTGGATGACCAGGATCTTTTTTTCTCTTCCTGGCCGGATCAGTAAACATTCCTAAAACCTTTTTTTCTAACGACTCATCTTCTTCATCTAAGGTTATATAATTATTATAACTTTTGCTCATCTTCCTTCCATCTAGACCGGTAAGCCTGGAAACTTTAGTTAATAAAGCTTTAGGTTCTTTAAAAATTTCCTTTTTATAAAGGCCACTAAACCTTCGCACAATTTCTCTGGCTAGTTCAAGATGGGGCAACTGATCGTCTCCTACAGGCACATAATCTGCCTTATACAAAACTATATCTGAAGCCTGAAGAGCTGGATATCCTAGGAAAGCGTAAGTATTTATATCTTTTTCTTTTAATTGCTTAACCTGTTCTTTAAAGGTCGGGCATCGAGAAAGCCACCCCAAAGGAGTAATAACAGATAAAATCAAAAATAATTCAAGGTGCTCTAGAACTTTAGATTGCCTAAAAATAATTGATTTTTCAGGATCAATTCCAAAAACTAACCAATCAGCTACATTATCAATAGTTACATCTTTAATTAGTTTCGGGTTTTTATATTCGCTCATCAAAGCATGCCAATCAGCAACCATAAAAAAACAATTATATTTTTCCTGCAAATCAATCCAGTTAGATAGCGCCCCTACCCAATGACCTAGGTGAAGCTTGCCGGTTGGCCTCATTCCGCTCAATATTACCTTCTTACGTTCCAAAATTTAACCCCTTCTATATTAGATACCTAATAAACTCTCATAAATTTATCGCCCCGCTCCGATAGACGACCGACGACCGCTTCGTCCTTCGATATACTCAGGACGAATCCTGAGCGTAGTCAAATGGATTCGCTAAGACGACAGACGATTTCGTCCTTTCGCCCCTCATCCATCGTCCTTCGGTACGTTTTTCACCTGTGTCCTCTATAATAACAATTATAGCTACAACTTACGGGAGATAACTTCCTGGCCAAAAACATCGATGTAATCTCCTTCTTTTATTTGATCGAACCCTAAACCAATTCCGCATTCATAACCTTCTTTGACTTCCCGAGCATCATTTTTGAACCTTTTTAAAGTTTCAATTTTTCCTTCAAAAATAATATCATTACCTCGAGTTAATTGACAGGGAGCTCCTCGCAATATTTTACCTTTTTCAACTTGAGATCCTGCAATAACTCCGGATTTTGAAACATTAAAAACTGCCTTTACCTTGGCTCTCCCCATAAAAGTCTTTTTTATATGAGGGGTAAGCAATCCTTCTAAGGCTGCCTTAATATCATCTATTAATTCATAAATAATATGATAAGTCCTAACCTCTATTCCTTTCTTTCTAGCTAAATCTCTGGCTTGCGAATCTGCAGTAACTTTAAAACCTACAACTACAGCATCACTAACTTCAGCTAGAAGTATATCTGAAGAATTTATTAAACCTACCCCTTTGTGGACAATCGACAACTCTACTTCTTGAGAAGGAATTTTAGCTAAAGCTCCCTCTACAGCCTCAAGCGTACCCCCAACATCTGCTTTTAAAATAATCTTCAGTTTTTTTACCTCTCCCTGTTTAATTCTTTTGTGTAAGTCTTCAAGACGCAAATGAGTAGCCGGAGCAATTTTTTTCTTTCTTTCTTCTTCGGCTCTTTTCTTTACAATTTCTTTAGCAGTTTTTTCATCAGGCGCCACCATTAACTTATCTCCTGGAGAAGGAACTCCATTTAAACCTAAAATTTCAATTGGCTCCGAAGGAAAAACTTTTTCTTGCAAATTTCCTAAATCATCATGCATTGCTTTAATCTTTCCTCCGTATCTTCCACACACACACCACTGTCCTACTTTTAAAGTTCCTTCTTTAACAAGAACAGTTGCTAAAGCCCCTTTTCCTTTGGAAAGACGGCCCTCAACAACAACTCCAATTGCTGGACGATCAAAGTCTGCCTTTAACTCCATCACATCTGCTTGCAACAAAATTAAATCAAGCAATTCATCTATTCCGGTCCCTTTTATAGCTGAAACTTCAACAGTTGTAGTCTTTCCTCCCCAATCTTCAGGAACTAACTCCTGCTTAGAAAGGCCTTGTTTTACCATATCAATATCAGCATTAGATTTATCAATCTTATTAATTGCTACAATTATTGGTACATCAGCAGCTTTAGCATGATCGATAGCTTCAACTGTTTGTGGTTTTATCCCGTCATCAGCTGCAATAACAATAACTACAATATCGGTAATAGTTGCGCCTCTTGCTCGCATCTGGGTAAAAGTCTCATGGCCGGGTGTATCTAGGAAACTAATTCTTCCTTTATCGAGACTAACCTGATAGGCTCCAATATGCTGGGTAATCCCGCCAGTTTCTTGATTTGCCACCTTGCTTTTTCGAATATAATCGAGGATACTAGTTTTACCATGATCGATATGGCCCATTAAAGTAACTATTGGAGCTCTTTTTCTTACATTTTTTGCTTCAACTTGCAAAATTTGTTCTTCCTGGCTTGGTTTTTCTTTTAAGTTAACTTTATAGTTGTAAGCAATGTTTTTAGCAGTTTTTTCATCTAAATTTTGATTAATAGTAAACATCTTTCCTTTTTTAAACAAGTCACCTAAAAGCTGAGATGGCTTTTTGCCTAATTTAGTAGCTAAATCTTTAATGGTTATCGGAAAATCTACCTCGATAACATTTTCTTCTATCTCTTTTTTATCCAGCTCTTCTATTTCATGTTTTATAATTTCTGCTGTGTCTTTGTCTACAACAGACATATGATTTTTTACCGGAAAATTAAGTGATTTTAACTTTTTGATTAGCTCTTTGCTATCGATGTCTAACTGTTTAGCCAACTCATAAATTCTCATTATCAATACCACCCCTTAAAACTAATTGTTTCATTTATTTATTCTTGTTCTTTCTCTTCTTTAGATTCTTGTTTTTCTTTTTTGTTTTCTTCTTCCTTTTGTTTTAATTCTTGCCTCTTCTCTTCTTGCTTTTTCTTTTGTTGGGCTTTAATTTTTTTGGCTTCTTTTATAATTTTAGCTGCTTTTTTCTTGCCTATACCTTTTAACTGGGCAAGTTTCTTTTCTTCAGCATTCTCTAAAGAGTTCAGACTGTTGTAACCAGAATCAACTAAACTTTCTGCTGCCTTTTTTCCTAAACTTTTCAGTTTTTGTAGCTCTTTAATTGCTTCTTCTATGCTTTCCTTTGAACGGACATCTATATCCCAATTGACAAGTTTAGAAGCTAGTCTTACATTCTGGCCTCTTTTTCCAATTGCAATTGAAAGCTGATCTGAACTAAGCTGAACCTTGGCTCTTCTGTTTTCTCTATCTAACTCAATCATCGAAATTACTGCCGGAGAAAGTGCGGCTTTGATGAACTCTTTGATGTCTTCGCTCCATCTTACAATATCAATTTTTTCACCCCGCAATTCTTCGATTATATTTTTTACTCTTGAGCCCCTGATTCCTACACAAGCCCCAACACAATCAACTTTTTCTTCCTTAGAATATACCGCAATTTTTGTCCGTTCTCCAGCTTGGCGAGCAATTGATTTTACCTCAACTATCCCCTCTGATATTTCCGGAACTTCAAGCTGAAACAACTTTTTAACTAAAATCGGATCTATGCGGGAAAGTATAATTTGGGTTCCTCTTTCTTTTTTTACTTCATAGACATAGGCTTTTACTCTTTCTCCCATTCTAAACCTGTCTAAAGATGAAAGAAACGATTTAGGAATTATCCCTTCAGTTTTTCCCATTAAATCTAAAATAACAGCTCTCTTTTCTAACCTATAAACTACACCACCAACGATATCCCCTTCTTTTTCTTTATACTCGTCATAAATATTATTTTTTTCAGCTTCACGAATCTTTTGAATAATAACTTGCCGAGCAGTTTGAGCTGCAATCCGGCCAAACTCCTGCGAAGTTACTTCTCTGTCACCAATATAGACATGGATATCGCCGCCCTTATCATCTATATCAACCGTTACTTCTTCTTCATCGTGAGAACTCATCTTAGCTATTTTTTTTGCTGCAACAGTTAGGGCATAACGAACAGTCTCCATAAGAACCTCTTTATCAAGGCCTTTCTCCCTTTCCAGTTGAGCGATTATACTTAAAAATTCTCTCTTCACAAGTTACCTCCTTTAATCCAAATCTGATGAATACTTTTTTTAAGTTCTAAATTTTTGTTTGCCTGATTTCACTTTTTCAAAATCTATAGATATTTGATCTCCTTTATAGCTTAAAACAAGTTTATTTTCTTTTAATCCCTTTACCCTTGCTTCCATAAATTGTTTGTCTAAAACTGGTTCATTAAGCCAAAGAAGAATATCTTTTCCCTTAACTTTTAAAAAGTCATTAGGTTGCCTTAAGGGCCTGTCTAAGCCGGGTGAATTAACTTCTACCGTATAGTCAACATCAAAAAGAGATTCTTGAAGTTGATTAAAGATTTTTTTGTTTATTTGACCTAACCTTTCTAAAGTTATACCTCCTTCTCGATAATCAACTAAACATCTAATGGTTAATTTGCCTCTTACATTAAACGCCCTGTATTCAACAAGCTCAACCTGTTCTTCCTTAATAATTTCTTTAACTTTCTTCTCAATTTGTTTCAATATTATACTCATCTTCAAAAAAATCCTTTATTTTATCTTTTGATATTTTATATTTTTGTCCAGTTTCTCTATTTTCTACCTCTACTTTTTTTGATTTTTGATAATTCTTACCAACAATCATAATATAGGGGTTACCAATCAAATAAGCATCATTGAACTTTACTCCAGCTGGATCCTTACGGTCATCGATTAAAACAGAAAAACCTTCTTTTTCTAAAAAATCCCCTATAGATAAAGCTTCCTGAGTTTGATCTTTATCTAAAATCAACAAAGTTGCATCAAACGGAGATATAGTTTTTGGCCAAACCAACCCCTTAGAGTCAGAATTAGTTTCAGCCACCGCAGACAAAACCCTACTTACCCCTATTCCATAACAACCCATAATTAAAGGTTTTCTCTTACCTTCTTTGTCCAAAACAAAAGCTTCTTGTGCCTTTGAGTATTTAGTCCCTAATTTGAAAATATGTCCAATTTCAACCATCTTTTTAGGTTCAGTGTCACCCTGACAAATTGGACATTTATCTTTTTCTTTATAATGTTTTTTGCAGTTGGAGCAAAAGTATAAAATATCTTCACCGATTTGGGCCGGAACCATAAATTCATGAGAAGCACTTCCCCCCATTGCTCCGGGATCAGCCTCGCTTATAACATAATCAAGTTTAAACTGATCGAGAATTATTTTATAAATTTTATGCATCTTCTGATAGTTATCCTCTAAGCCTTGCTGATCTATATCAAAACTATAAGCATCCTTCATGATAAACTCTGAACTTCTCATCAAACCAAAGCGAGGCCGGGGCTCATCTCTAAACTTAGTTTGAATCTGATAAAGAATAAAAGGCAATTGCTTATAAGAAGCTATATACCGTTTTACAATTTCGGTAATTTCTTCTTCATGAGTAGGACCAAGACAAAGTTCTCTGGATTTTCTATCTTTAAACTTAAACATCACTTCTTTTAAATCTTTATCCCGGCCAGTCTTTTTCCAGATATCAATTGGCTGAACCGCGCTCATAAACAATTCTTGGCCTCCAGCCAAATCCATCTGTTTTCTAATTATTTTAGTTATTTTAGTTAGAACCCTCCAACCTAAAGGCAAGTAAGAATAGATTCCTGATGAAACCATATAAAGAAAATTTGCTTTAAGCAAGAGCCTATGGCTTCTGCATTCAGCAACTTTTGGATCTTCTCTAGATGTATTGATAAAACTTTTTGAATAAAGCATAGCTAAATCCTCGAACTTAGGTAAAAATAGTTTCGTTAATTTTTATCCCCTTTTTAGCAAAAATTCCCATAAAGCTTGGTTTATTTTTTACTTTAAACTGACCCTTAACTTTAAAATCATCAGTTAATTCTTCAACGTCATAGGTAAATATATCTCTTAAAGTTATATTACTATCTTTCAGCTCGCCAACTTCAGTGATATGAGTTAATTTTCTAGTGCCATCCTGAAGTTGTTTTTGCTGAACAATCAAATCTAGTCCTTGTGATATTTGTTTTCTCACCGCCCAAGCCGGCAAATTTAGGCCAGCGTATAAGGCCATTGTCTCTAGTCTAGTTAAGGCATCGGTAGGATCAGATGCGTGAATTACAGATAAAGAACCGCGATGGCCGCTATTTAAAGCTTGAAGATAATCCATAGCTTCTCTACCTCTGATTTCACCTAAAATTATTCTAGTTGGCCTCATCCTCAAACTATTTCTAAAAAGTGCCCGTGGTGGAATCCCCCCTTTTCCTTCAATATTAGGAGGACGGGTTAATAACCTTATTACATGATCTTGACGTAAATTGAGCTCAAGTGCATCTTCAATAGTAACAATTCTTTCTGAAGGACCTATATAAGAAGAAAGAACTTCTAGCGTCGTGGTTTTTCCTGAACCAGTAGCGCCAGAAAACATAATATTAGCTTTAGCTTTTATGCAGGCAACTAAAAAGTCTGCCATAGCCTGATTAATTGTCCCTAGTTGAACTAAATCCTCTACTTTTTCAATAGAACGTAAAAATTTTCTAATAGTAACTGCTATGCCATCCGGAGCCAGCGGAGGCAAAATTACGTTAACTCTTGAGCCATCTTTTAGGGAAAAATCTACATAAGGTGAACTTTCATCAACTCTTCTTCCCGAAGGTGCAACCATCTTTTCTACTATATAGCGAAGATGCGCCGAATCATCAAACTTTAGTTCTGAACGCATTTTTTTACCCTTTTTTTCAACATAAATTTTATCTGGCCCATTGATCATAATCTCAGTAACTTCTGGGTCATCCATAAGTTCTTGGATTGGCCCTAACCCTAAGAAATCATTACAAAGTGAATTTATAACTGCATCTTTTACGGGGCCTTCAACTTTAATTTTCTTTGCTTTTTCCAGGCGTTCAAAAAACACTTTTGCCCTATTTACTATAAAATTTTTATCAATATTTTGATTTGTCCCAACCAATGAACTGATATCTTTTCTTAAAGCCTCTTTAATATTTTTTTTATTCATCTTGTTTCAACTCCTCAACTAAATCATCCATTATTTTACCTTCGCTAGTTTTTTTTAAAATTTTGCCTTTTTTAAATAAAATACCTTTACCCTTGCCAAAAGCAACCCCTAAATCTGCTTGAGTTGCTTCTCCAGGACCATTTACTGCACACCCCATTATGGCAATTTTAGATGGTTTTTTATAATTTAACTCATCTAACTTTTCTCTAAAATTTTCTACCACTTCAGGCAAATTAACCCCACACCTGGAACAAGTCGGACAAGAAATAATTTCAGGGCCAAAATTTCGCAAACCTAGAGATTGTATTATATATTTAGCAACTTTAACTTCAGTCAAAGAATCTGTAGTTAGAGAAACTCTTATCAGGTCTCCTATCCCCTGGCTAAGCATCGCTCCTAATCCAACTGAAGATTTAGTCACTCCCTCTAGATAAGATCCCGTAGCTGTAACTCCCAGATGTAAAGGATAATCAGATTTTTTAGAAAATATTCTATTTGCAGTAATTGTTGTGGCTACATCTGCACATTTTAACGAAACCATTATATCAAAGAACTTTTGACTCTCCAAGGTCTCAATATAGTTAGCACACTCCTCTACCATTTGTTTTGCCAAATCTTTTTCAGATAGATTTATTTGCTTAAAGCCGCCAGAATTTACTCCTACCCTTATTGGGACTTTTTTTTGGCCAGCTAGTTGAGCAATTCTTTTTATATCCTTTTTATTGGAAATGTTTAAAGGATTTAATCTAATCTGATCAAAACCATTATTTATCGCCAAAATAGCAAGCTTGGGCTGAAAATGGATATCAGCAGCAATCGGAACTGTAATATCTTTTTTCAAAAGCGTAACTAATTCTGCATCCTTTTCTTTTTCTACCGCAACCCTGATTGCTTCAGCACCCTCTTTTTGCAATTGTTTGGCCTCTTTTAGCAACAAACCAACCTTTTTAGTCGGGGTCTTAAGCATCCCTTTTATGCGTATAGGGGTTCGGCCGCCAATTTCCAAACCTCCGATTTTTACAACTTTAGTTTTTTTCATTACTTTCTTCCTGGATTTTTTTAATCTCTAATTGCTCACCTTCTTGGTTAAATGAACTTTTAATTTCTTTCCAAATTTTGGGACCTCTTTTTACAATATCATTATAAAAAACAAAAAACATCAAAACTATAATTAAAGCTAATCCAATCCTGTTTGCAGTATCTTCTGTTTTTTGGCTTAAAGGACTTCCCCTTAGTTTTTCAATTCCAAAAAAGACAATATGGCCGCCGTCAAACACAGGAATGGGAAGAAGATTGATAACAAACAAAAATATACTTAATAAAGACATTAATTGAAGCAAAGCAACAAAACCAAGTTCAGCAGTCTTTGATATTATATAAGATATATATATCGGACCAGCTACTGATTCGCGAAAAGAAATTGATGGATCAGTTATCATATACCAAAGACCTTTAACGCTTAATGCAGTTGTTCGAAACAACATCTTAACTCCTTTACCTAAAGATCCAGGAAAGCCTACTTTTAAAATCTTATCTTTTGAAAACGGCCTAATCCCAATTACAGAAATATATTCTTTACCAGACTTAAGATTTTTAAACTCTTCTTTTTTAACCGGAACCTTTAAAGAAAAAACCTTTTCTTCTCTTTTTATTTTCAGAGAAACAAAATCTTTTGAATTCTGTATCCTTTCAGCCAAATCTTTCCAGCTTTCTACACTTTTGCCGTTTACTTCTAATATTTTATCCCCTTTTTTAAGTCCGGCCTGCTGAGCTGGATAATCTTCGATAATCTCCCCGATCACCGGCCCATAAGCACTGATCCCGATCTGAGAAACCTTAGTTTCTCTGCCAAGTTTATTAGTAATTTCTTTTTCTTCTACCGGAATCTTTAAATTTAGTTCATTACCATTTCTTTCTAAGCTTAGATTAATTGAATCTTTGGCTTGATAAATTTCAGTTTGAAGCTTTGACCAAGACTCAACTTTTTTATCACCCACTGCAACTACTTTATCTCCTCGTTGGATTCCGGCTTGTTGGGCTGGAGAACCTTTTTCTACAGCCCCTACCACAGTATCTTGGACAGAATATCCAATAGTTGCAACTACCGCCAACATAAGAAAAGCTAAAATATAATTAAACAATGGGCCAGCAAAAACAATTCTTGACCGTATCCCGGGAGATTTAGAAAAAAATTCATCTCGATAGCCTCGCGATTCAGAGCGGCTGTCACCAGCCATCTTTATAAATCCACCTAAAGGGAAAGCACAAATTAATAAATTTGTTTGTTTGATTTTTTTCTTTAACAAAACTGGCCCAAAACCAATCGAAAAATGTGTTACTTTTACTCCAGATAACCTAGCCGCAAGAAAATGGCCAAATTCATGGACGATAATCAAAATACTAAAAACAACAACTATAATAAAAAAATTAAAAACAAATGACATCATTTTTCTCCTAATATTTCGTTGGTTTTACCTCTAGCCCAGCTATCCCAAAAATAGATATCCTCAATTGAGTTTATTTCTTTAGACGGATAAATCTCAAATATTTTTTTCATAATTTTTTCAATTTGAGTAAATTTAATCTTTTCATTTAAAAATAAATCAACAGCTACTTCATCGCAAGCATTTAATACAACTAAGGCGTTATCCCCACGTTTACCCGCTTCTAAAATCATCTCTAATAAAGGAAACTTTTTATAAGATATAGGCCTATAAGAAAAACTATAATTATTTTTTCCCTCAGTTGAACTAGATAATTTCATCCTTTCTGGATAAGCCAGTGCAAAAGATATCGGTTTTTTCATATCCGGAGGATAAACACAACTAAAACAAGTACAATCAGATAGTTTAATCATCGCATGCACCAAAGACTGCCGATGCAAGAGTATTTCAATATTTTGATAAGCAATATTAAAAAAATTGTGAGCTTCTACTACTTCAAAACCTTTGTTTACCAAAGTAGCACTATCGACAGTGATCCTTTTTCCCATATCCCAGGTCGGATGATTTAAGACATGCTTTGCAGTAACTTTTTCCAAAGATCTTTTATTGTAATCTAAAAGAGCACCACCTGAAGCAGTAATGTAAATTTTATCTATATCTTTACTGTCTGGCTTAATCAAATTAAGTAGTTGAAATATTGCATTTATTTCACTATCTACAGGAATAATTTCTGTTTTATATTTTTCTGCTTTAGAAAAAATAAATTTAGCTGCTGTAACTACAGTTTCTTTATTGGCTAAAGCAATTCTTTTGGCATAAGCAATATTAATAATCAGCGGTTTAAGGCAATTAATTCCTGAAATTGCCATAATTGAGACATCTGAACTTAAGCGCGCAAACTTTTCTACCCCAGCTTGACCAGTTAACAGCTTAAACTCTTTCTCATTTGGTAGTTTCTGAGAAGCTTCTTTGTCCTTTAAACAAACATATTTTGGCCTAAACTTTTTAATTTGTTTAGTTAATTCTTTTGTGTTGCTATTACTGCAAAGACCTATTACTTCAAATTTATCTTTATTTTTTTCTATAACTTCTAAGCTATTTCTACCAACTGAACCAGTAGAGGCCCTGACCGTCCAACTGGATACCGAAGTCATGGATACCAGATCAGCCTGTTGACTTATGCCTTCTTGGGTTTACTTTTAATCCATTGACACCGCATCGTCCAGATCTCATACGAACTCAGGCACTAAAAAAAGGAGAAAACGATGGCCAGAACCAAATACATCAAGGAAACCGAACTCCGGAATCTCGCTGAGAAATATCCGCAAGTGGGAAGCTATGACCCTGAGGAGAAGAAACTGACAACTCCTGAAGGCAATGTGCTTGAACTCGAACTCGGAAAGATCGGCAGGTCCGATCCGGTTTATGTCAAGGGAGCCATTCGGGAGTATCTGCAGACTCTCGATATTCCTGAACTGCAGGCCGGACAAAAACCGGCCGGGACATCCAGAAGCACATCCGTGAG
>JAWOBO010000077.1:0-25765 GCA_046484225.1 Candidatus Omnitrophota bacterium
AAAATGTTAGCTTTATTTAGTCTATTTGCAATTATAATTCTTTCAATTACTGTAATTAGAATTGGTTCTATCGCCTTTGAACTTACCGGCCTTTCACCCGAAGTAGCAACTTTTCAGGCTCAATCTGCATTTTCCGGAGTTGGCTTTACTACCGAAGAGTCAGAAACTATAGTCTCTCACCCGGTAAGAAGAAAAATTGCTCGTTTCCTAATTCTACTAGGAAGTGCAGGAATAACCTCTACTATCGCTACCTTCATTTTAACCTTTTTGGGAGAATCTTCTCAAACTGTATTAACCAGAATTTTATTTCTATTTTTAGGATTAGTAGTTATATTATTGTTGAGTAGATCGAAACTTATTTATTCCTGGATGGAAAAAATTATCAAAAAAGCTTTAGCCCGTTACACCTCGCTTTCTCTCTTTGACTATCAAGAAATTCTTGGCCTGCGGAAAGGTTACACTGTAAGTAGAATTAAAGTAAATAAAAGCAACTGGATGGTTGGCAAAGAACTTCACCAGCTAAACTTACATCTTGAAGGGATATTGATATTAGCTGTAAATAGATTAGTTGATGGAAAAGAAAAGTTTATTGGAGCTCCTCAAGCCCATACCACAATTAAAGAAGACGATCTTTTAATTTGTTATGGCCGTGGAGAAACCAGCAAGCAACTATCATCTCGAAGCAAAGGCAAGGTAGGAGATTCCCAACATTTCGAAGCAGTTGAAAAAGAAAAGAAAATTTCTGAAGCAGAAAAAGAAACTGGCCAGACTATAGAATCATAAAATTAATCAATAAACTTGGCGTCATCCTCAAACCAATCTATTATTTTGTTTTTCTTTACAACAAATATTATAACTTTTCCTAAATCACTCCTTTTGGGAAAAACTAAATATTTATTACCATCCCTAGCATAGGACATAATCAGTTCTTTCTGGCCAAATCCATATAACATTAAATCCTTTGCCGGCATCCCTTCATAAATAACGCCTAAATCAGCAAGAGTCTTTTTTTTACTTTTAGCTGAAACTTCAAAAGGAATTGTATAGGTATAATCTTTATACCTACCCTGCTCTGCTACAACTACCATAGGATTATTACTGCAGGCAGAAAAACTCAATAATATATAAATAATAGCAAAACACCTGATAAAGACTCTTTTTATAGCGAGACCATTAAAGTGATTCTTAAAAAAAATATTTTTCATTATAAGCCTCATTTTAACAAAGTTTAGTTGTAAAGCAACGCTAAATCATCTTTTTACTCATTAAAAAACAAGAACGGTAAAAAAGTCCATTTTACAAAATGCAAGAAAATAAAAAAATACTTGACAAACGTAAAATTATATTTTACAATTGAAAGGTAATTGATAATAATACTTGCAAAAAAGGAGGAATAATGAATCAAGAATATTTAACTCCGGCTGAAGCCGCAAAAATTTTAAAGATTTCCCGACAAGCAGTTACAGAAAGAATAAAAAACGGACATCTTTACGCTGAAAAAGTAGGAAAAAGATATATAATCCCTAAAGATCAGGTGTTACTGGAGAAAGAATCTAAAGAAAGTAAATCCTCTCTTTCCACTACCCCACCAAGCAAAAAAACAAAGAAGAAATCTATAAATGAAATTATCCATCGTGTAAAAAGAGGTAATATCAAAACTATACAACTTTGGTTTGTAGACATTTTAGGAACTTTAAAATGTGTATCGATTACACAACGAGAACTAAAAGAAGCTTTAGAAAACGGGAAAGGCTTTGACGGATCTTCGGTAACTGGATTTGCTGAAGCAGAAGAATCAGATATTCTTGCGTTACCAGATCCTAAAACCTTTAAAATACTTCCCTGGACAGTGGGAGAAGAACCAATCGCAAGAATGTTTTGCGATATACTCAACCCTGACCATTCACCTTATCCTGGAGATTCACGCCATGTTTTAAAGAGAGCCTTAGCTAGAGCCGAAAAAATGGGTTTTACTTTCTATATCGGCCCAGAATTAGAATATTTTTATTTTAAATCTGAAAAAAGCCCTGATATAATCGACAAAGGTTCATACTTTGAACTAATTCCAAATGATTTCGCTGATGTATTAAGAAACAAAACTGTCCGGGCCCTAGAACAATTAGATATACCTATAGAGACAACCCATCATGAAGTTGCTCCTTCACAGCATGAAATTGACCCTAAATATAATAAAGCCTTAACTATGGCCGACGCAATGATAACCTGCCGATATGTAATTAAAGAAATTGCTCAACAAAACGGAGTCTATGCTACTTTTATGCCCAAACCACTTTTTGGCGAAAATGGTTCCGGAATGCATGTTCATCAATCTCTTTTTTCTACTAAATCCGGGAAAAAAGCAAGAAATGCTTTTTTTAACAAAAAAGACCCTCACCATCTTTCTAAAGTAGCAAAAGGATTTATTGCCGGCCAATTAAAACATGCCCGCGAAATTTGTTCTTTGACCGCACAATGGGTTAACTCTTATAAACGTTTAGTTACCGGTTACGAAGCTCCAGTTTATGCTTCTTGGGCTCAAAAAAATAGAACATCACTATTGCGTGTACCCTCTTACCGCTTAGGCAATGAAACAGCAACCCGAGTCGAGCTACGCTGTCCGGATCCAGCTTGTAACCCTTATCTTGCTTTTTCGGTAATGTTAACAGCCGGGATAGAAGGCATTGAAAAAAAATATAAACTCCCTCCCCCAGTTGAGCCAAATATTTATAATATGGCTATGGAAGAAAGAGAAAAAAGGGGCCTTACTTGTTTACCGGAAAATCTTTTTGAAGCCATTTTAGAAACTGAGAATAGCAAATTTGTAAAGCAAACTTTAGGCAATCATATATTTAACAGGTTTCTTTTTAACAAAAGAAACGAATGGGAAGAATACAGAACTCAAATCACCGAACACGAAATAAAAAAATATCTTCCCCTACTTTAAAAAAAGGAGGCAACTTCTTGCCTCCTTAATCCAAGAATAGGGTTTTAATGACAATTAATATATACAATATTTAATTACCCCTTTTCAAGGTTAAACTACTTCATAATGTAACCGCTTACTTAAAATGATACACTCCCGCAGTGTACCATTGAAAATAAAAAAAACGCCTTCCCGAAAATACGGAGAAGACGCTTTATTTTTTACTACTTAACTAATTACTCTCTAAACAACGCCATGGTCTAGCATAGAATCTGCAACCTTGACAAATCCAGCAACGTTGGCGCCCTTTACATAATTTGTAAACCCTTGCTTATCCTTACCATACTGGATACAAGATTGATGAATATTAATCATTATCTGCTGCAGCTTGGCATCAACTTCTTCTCTAGTCCAAGCAAGCCTTTGGCTATTTTGTGACATCTCTAGGCCACTTACTGCTACTCCACCAGCATTAGCTGCTTTGCCCGGCCCGTAAAGGATTTTTTTATTTAAAAATACCTTTACTGCTTCGGGAGTAGAAGGCATATTAGCACCCTCACTAACACAAAAACAGCCATTATTCACTAATGTTTTAGCTTCACTTTCCTCTATTTCATTTTGAGTAGCCGAAGGAAAAGCAACATCACACTTTACTTCCCAAGGACGTTGCTTGGCAAAATATTTACAACCATATTTTTCTGCATATTCTTTTATTCTTCCTCTTTTTATATTTTTAAGCTCCTTTACAAAAGCTAGTTTTTCTTCAGAAACCCCTTCTGGATCATAAATATATCCGCTTGAATCAGATAGAGTAACTACTTTAGCACCAAACTCAATCAACTTTTCGGTAGTAAACTGGGCAACGTTACCAGAACCCGACACAATGCAAACTTTATCTTTAAAAGTTTCATCTTTAGTCTTTAGCATCTCTTTAGCAAAATAAACTGAACCATATCCGGTTGCTTCTGGCCGAATTAAGCTTCCGCCCCAATTGAGACTTTTGCCGGTAAGAACTCCAGTGAACTCATTACGTAATCTTTTATATTGCCCATACAAAAATCCTATCTCACGAGCACCAACTCCAATATCGCCAGCAGGAATATCTGTATTAGGGCCAATATGCCTTTGTAGCTCAGTCATAAAACTCTGACAAAAACGCATAACTTCATTGTCTGTTTTGCCTTTGGGGTTAAAATCTGATCCACCTTTACCGCCACCCATAGGAAGAGTGGTTAAGCTATTTTTAAAAACTTGTTCAAAAGCTAAAAATTTTAAAATACTTAAATTCACTGTAGGATGAAACCGCAAACCTCCTTTATAGGGGCCAATTGCGCTGTTCATCTCAATTCGATATCCCCGATTAACTTGAACTTCTCCTTGATCATCAACCCAGGGAACTCGGAAAATTAAAACTCGTTCCGGTTCAACCATTCTATCTAAAACTTTAGCTTTAAGATATTTCGGATTTTCTTTCATATAAGGCATCACAGAATAAACTACCTCATGCACTGCTTGATGAAACTCTTTTTCTCCCGGATGATTTTCAATAATTTTTTTCATAAATTTTTCCGGCATATAAACACCCTCCTGCTTGTTATTTTTTTAGTAAATAATCAATTATCCCTTTAGCGGCTTTTTTTGCCATACCCATTGCTTCAATAACCGTACCTTCACCGCCAACAATATCTCCTCCAGCATAAACACCTTCTATTGAAGTCTGCATTGTTTTAGGATCAACAACTAAATCTGAATATTTATCAACTTTCAGCTTAGGAGTAACTCCGGTAAGAAGAGTGTTTGCTTTTAGGCCTACCGCAACTATTGCGGTCTCTGATTCCATAGAAAAGTTACTCCCTTTCTGGGGGATCGGCCTTCTTCTTCCCGATGAATCCGGCTCTCCTAGTTTACACTCTAGGCACTCAGTTTTTTCAACAAAACCTTGTTCATTCCCTTTAAAACCTACAGGCTGTACTAGAAATTTAAAGTTTACCCCTTCTTGCCTAGCATGCTCTATTTCTAGGCGCCGGGCCGGCATCTCTACCTCAGTCCGGCGGTAAATTATTGTAGTATTTGCCGGTATTGCCTGTAGTTTCTGTAAACGCAAAGCCGCCCTTGCTGCATCAATTGCAGTATTACCGCCGCCAATAACAACAACACTTTTTCCTACATTTATCGGTGTATGATAATCAGGAAATTTATAAGCTTTCATTAAATTAGTTCTGGTTAAAAATTCATTAGCAGAATAAACACTACATAGATTTTCGCCATCGAGGCCTAAAAATGAAGGAACCCCTGCCCCTAATCCTAAAAATATTGCTGAAAAACCTTCTTTAAAAAGTTCCTCTAGAGATTTAGTTCTGCCCACTATAAAATTAGACACAAACTTTACCCCTAACTTTTTTAGATAGTCAATTTCAAAATCTAAGATATTACGCGGCAACCTGAAAGGAGGTATTCCATACCTTAGAACCCCTCCTGTCTTATGCAAAGCTTCATAAACGGTTACCTGTACTCCTAACCTCGCCAACTCTCCGGCCGCGCATAATCCGGCCGGGCCTGAACCAACTACTGCCACCTTAAACTCAGAGAGCCTCCTGTCTTTAGCCAAAGAAGGTTCTAATTTGTTTTTTATAGCAAAATCACCAATAAATCTTTCTAAAAAGTGGATATTGATAGCCTGGCTGCTAGCAAAAGGAGAATCTTTTCTGGTAAGAACACATGCCTTCCGGCATTGGTATTCAGCCGGACAAACTCGGCCACAAATTGAAGGAAAATTATTTTTCTCTTTTATTGTATTGTATGCCCCTTCATAATCTTTTTGGGTAATTTGGGCAATAAATTTCTTTATATCGATACCTACCGGACATCCTTGGCTACAAGTAGGATTTTTGCACTGCAAGCATCTTTGTGCCTCTTGCAATGCTTCTTTTTCGAGATAACCTAAGACTACCTCAGAAAAAGAAGAAGACCTTTCTTGAGGGTTTGATTCATTTACTTTTACGGCTTCTTTTTTCATAAATTATTCAATCGACAAATATGATTTTCCTGCTTTCTATAAACATTATTTCTTTTTTCCAATTCGTTCCAATCTACCAAATGAGCATCAAATTCCGGACCATCTACACAGGCAAATTTAACTTCTTTATCAATAGTAACCCGGCAACCACCACACATCCCGCTGGCATCAACCATCAGAGAATTTAAAGAAACTAAAGTCTTGATTTTAGAGTCTTTTGTAACCAGGGCGGTATTTTTCATCATCGGTATCGGACCAACCGCATAGACTAAATCGTAGCTATCTTTGCCAATAAGATCAGATAAAATATCGGTAGTAAAACCTTTCCGGCCCGAGGAACCATCATCAGTTACAAGATAAAAGTTATCAGATAATTCTTTTAGCTCCTCTTCTAAAATCAATATCTCCTTTGTCCGTGCCCCTAATATGGTAGTAATTTCATTGCCAGCTTCTTTTAAGGCTTTAGCCACAGGATAAATTTCAGCAATACCTACTCCTCCCCCTACTAAAATTACTTTTCCGTATTTTTTTATCTCTGTAGAATGGCCTAATGGGCCCACTAAACTATAAAATTTATCTCCTTTCTTTAACTTTCCAATAAGTTTAGTGGTCAGCCCTAACTCCTGGACAATCAAGGTAATGCTGCCTTTGTCACGATCGGTATCCACAACTGTTAGGGGAACTCTTTCACCCTCTTCAGATACCATTACCACTATAAACTGGCCGGATTTAGCAGCTTTAGCAATATCAGGCGAATAAACTTTTATTTGTGTTATTTTTGTATCAGTAGCTTCAACTAAATTCTTCTTATCTAAAATAAGCATTTTATCTCCTATAGATTAGAAAATACTGTGGAATTAATTACTGAAAGTTTACCAATATTTTCTTATATGTCAAGCAAATTAATAAAAACTAGAATGATTTGATAAAAACCCTTAAACCAAGTATGCCTTCTACCACCAAACTCACAATCAAGCCAGCTATTAAAACACCGATTAAAATTGCAAGAAATGATTTTTTGATTTTCAATTCAAATAAATTAGCAGCTACTGTACCAGTCCAAGCACCAGTTACAGGAAGTGGTATAGAAACAAGAAGAACTAGACCCCAAAAGCCCCATTTTCTTACAACTTCAGATTTTTTCTCTACTCTCTGAAACCACCAAGAAAAAAACTTACCTATTCCAGCTATATTTTCTAGTTTATGAAAAAAAAACCTAAAAAATACAAGTAAAGGAATAACCGGAAGTAAATTACCCAATACAGATAAAAAATAAACTTTATAAATAGATAAGTTTAAGCTTACTCCCAGCGGAATTGAACCTCTTAATTCAAAAATGGGTAAAGTGGCAACACCAATTACCATCAGTTCTTTTTTTATTATTAAAAACAAATCAGCCAGGCTCATCCCATCCTTCTTCGCCAATCAAGGGTACAAACACACAGCCACAAACTGCTTTTGGACTATATTCAGCTCTTTTTATTTTTTCTACCTTCATCAATTCTTGACTAAATCGCGACCCTACTGGAATTATTAACTTACCTCCGACTTTAAGTTGTTTTAATAAGCTTTCTGGTAGTTTCGGAGCAGCAGCAGTTACGATAATTTTATCATAAGGGGCAAATTCGCTCCAGCCTAAAGTGCCATCTCCAATTTTTATTTTTATCGTATATCCCAAAGAATTAATTCTTTCTTTTGCCACATTGGCTAAATTAGGGTACCTTTCAATGCCAAAGACCGTAGCCCCGAGATTCAATAAAATTGCAGCTTGATAACCAGATCCAGTTCCAATCTCTAAAATTTTATCTTTGCTATCAACTGCCAATAATTGAGTCATCAAAGCCACAATATAGGGCTGGGAAATTGTTTGGCCGCTTCCGATCGAAAGCGGGCTATCTTGGTAAGCAAATTCTTTCATTGCTTCGGGAACAAATACCTCGCGGGGAACTTCTCTAAAGACCTGTAAAACTTTGGGATCATCAATGCCTCTGCTTGCCAATTGATCAGAAACCATTCTTTGTCTTAGGAGTTTAAGCTCTTTTTTATCCATTTTTCAACCTTAAAATAAATTTGATAAACCGAAAACTATCTGAAATAGGTTTTATTTTGCTGGATACATTTTTATGGTAAATACTTTTAATGGGAATGCTTTTTATTGGATAACCTAATTTTGAAGCATTTATTAACATTTCTGATTCTATTTCAAACTTTTTTGTCTTTATGGTCAGACTTTCTATAACTTCTCTTTTAATTAAACGATAGCCACATTGAGAATCAGGGATATATTGTCCGGATATTTTTGAAACCAGCCACGACATAAAGCAATTAGTAATAATCCTTGTTTTTGGCATATTTTCAGGATTATCCATTCTGTTTCCAATCACAAATAAACTTCCTTGTTTGGCTTGATCAATAAATTTATCTAAATCATCAGGACTATGCTGGCCATCAGCATCCATAGTAATTATGAAATCAAAATATTTATTATTAATCAAATAGTCTATTCCCCTGCGCAAAGAAAGCCCCTTACCAAAGTTTTTTTGATTTTTTATTACCAGATCGGCATATCTTTTAGCAACTTGATAGCTATTGTCAGTTGAGCCATCGTCAACTACCAATACCGATAAGTTCTTCTCTTTTATTTTAGTGAGAAACTTACCCAAATCATCAGCTTCATTGTAAGCGGGAACTATTACCCATATTCGCGGTTTGATAAAATTCCTCCTTAATTATTACGCCTCGTTCCGAAAGACGAGGGACGATGGACGAAAAGACGAAATCTTCCATCGTCCTAATGAAATGGTCGTCCATCATCCTTCGGAACCTTTCTACCACGACTATTGCCAGTATTTTTGGAACAAATACCATTGATCTGGATATTTTTTTAAATATTTCTCTAATACAGATACATATTTTTTAAGTATATCTTCTTCAACATTTTTATCTTCTTTATTATAATCAATTTCTTTTTCAAAAATAAGCCGGTAGTTGTATTTATTTTCCCGGACAAAAAAAGTAGGAATTACTGCTGCACCGGTTTTTTTTGCAAAAAAAGATGCTCCCCGCGGAATTTCGGCAAATCGTGAAAAAACCTTTTGTTTTCTACCAGAATGTGAAAAATCTCTATCTCCAAGAAGAGCTAAAAGTCTTCCTTGATTTAAGACTTTTAAGCTTCTCTTTATTGCAATTCCAGTAGGGATAACATCTACCCCCACTCTCCGACGTTGTTTATTAAAAAAATTATTAGTACGCAAATCAAGATGCGGCAAAGCAACCACTGATAAAGGGTAACCCAGCAACGACATAACTGCTCCGCCTAATTCATAGTTTCCCAGATGAGCAGTAAGCAGTATTGCCCCTCTCTTTTCCTTGACCATTTTATCAACTAAATCTAAGCCTTGAAAGCTAACATATTTTTTAATAAATTTTCTGGTTAATCTTGAGTAACAAAAAAAATCAGTAAGATAGTAGGCAAAATTAATAAAAACCTTTTTTGCTACCTCTTTTCTTTTTTTACCTTGTGGTACCAAAGGGACTAGATTATAAAAAACAGCATCCCTATCTTTTTTAGAAAGACAATAATGAAATAGAGCAAAAAACTTAGCAACTCGGTAGGAGACTACTCGCGATCCACTTAAAGCAATCATTTTTCCTAAAATAAAAAGATAATACATTAGTTAATAAATTTAAAAATTAAATTGGCAATTTTGGCTGAAGAATCCCCGCGGGAATTTTTCCCAGCATTTTCTTTCAAAAGTCTTAATCTATCCGGATTTTCTATTAGATTAGCTACACTTTCATTTATCTGTTTTAAGGTATCTGCCTTTATGATTGCATTTCTTTTAAGCAAAAAATTGACATTTAGCGCCTCTTGGCCAGGAATAGGATTTGTAATTATTATTGCCATTTTTTTTGCTAAAGCCTCAGATACAGTAATTCCACCGGCTTTGGTGATAATAATGTCAGAAAAATCCATAATTTTGTCTATATATTCTATGTAGCTAAAAATAAATAATGGTTTTTTTGTTTTATTTTTTATTTTTTGCAACTTGCGATAAAGAGTTCTGTTTTTGCCACAAACTACAATTACCTGAAAATTATGATCTAGATGATCAAGATTTGTTACAATTTTTCCAATTGGGCCTATGCCTAGCCCACCCCCCATGACTAAAACTGATTTTAGTTGAGAAGAAAATCCTAGTTTTTGTGCAACTTCCTGATCAAAGGAGTTCTTCATAAATTTGATAGATATAGGAATTCCAAAAACTGATATCTTTTTTTCATCTACACCTTCTTTAATCAAGGTTTCTCTTGCCTCATTTGAGGCAACTATATAGTGATCGACAAATGGATGCATCCAAAAACGGTGAGGATGAAAGTCAGTAACCACAGCAATAAGAGGTACCTTGGCTTTATACTTTTTTTTGTAATCAGCAACTATTCCACAGGGAAAAGCTTGGGTGGTAATGAAGCAATCTGGTTTTTTAGCTTTTATGTATTTTTTTAACTTTCGAAAACAAATATAATTAATAACCATGCGCCAAGTCCTAAGGCGTTTAACTAATTGTTCTCTGTCATAGGCCTTACCCCAAAGAGAAGGAATTCTTTTAATTACTAAGCTATAGATAGCATCTATAACTTTTTCAGTGCGAGGATAAAAATACCGAAAACTATTTAAATTGACAACTTCAGCGTTATTGTTTTTAGCTAAAATAGCTTCCTTAATATTTAATGCAGCTTGACTATGGCCGCCAAAATCAGAAATATGAAAAATATGAATTACTGGTTTTTTAGACATATATATTAATTTATGAAAATAGATGAGTTTATTGATTAACTATATCATAAAAAATTAGGCGGGTAAAATATTTTATATAAAAAAGCCTAGTTAGTATCCAGGTATTTTTTGCCTTCTTTGTAAGGATTAAGAGATCTTTTAATTTTTAAATTCAACTCTTTTTTTCTTAAATCAACAACCCTATATGAAGAATCAGAAACTATCTCAACCTCAGGGGAAAAAATATCATCAAAATTTTGACTCTTAACTCGAGCAACTTGATCATTACTTAGTAAAACTACTGTACCATTTGGCCAAACTCCTAAAAATTTAAAAAAATTATCAAAAAGTTTTGGATGAAACTGAGAACCTCTTCCCTCCTTCATAATCTTATAGATTCGTTCTGGAGGAAAACTATTTTTGTAGCTGCGTCTTTGACTTAAGGCATCATAGACATCACAAAGCGAAACTAACATCGAGACGATATGAAGGCGCCGGGGGAAATTCAATTTAGGATAACCCCCTGATCCAAACTTTAGATGGTGTTCAAGAGCAACAACCGGCGCTAATTCACCTAACTTATCGACAAAATCAAGAAGTATTTCTGCACCGAGGAGTGAATGACTTTTTATCTCCTCAAACTCTTTATCGCTAAGTTTTCCACCTTTAAGTATTTTAGTCGAAATATAAAGCTTGCCAATATCGTGGAAAAGAGAGGCTAGGCCAATTTTTTTTGACTCAGAATCATTAAACCCTAAAAATTTAGCAAAATGTATCGCCAAAAAAGAAACATTTAAAAGATGGGCAAAAGTAACAGCATCTTTCCCTTTTAGTTTAGATAATTTTAGTATCTCCTGATAATGATAATCAACCCCTTCCATTAAGTTGTTTACAACCGAACCAAACTTTGTAAAATCCACCAGTTGCTCTTGAACAAGATCACCTAATGAAGATGATAAATTAGCTACAGACTCTGTATATAATTTACTAAATGATTCTTGAGGTGATGTTTTTTCTTCTTTAGCTTCCTTAGATCCTTTAATTTTGCCGATTTGGATATTTTTTATTTTCTCTGACTTAAAATAATCTTCTATTTCAGTTCTTTTATTTTTAGAGGTTAAAAAGAATACAAAAATAGCTCTCAACTCATCTTTTTCGATATTTCTTTGAAAAGTTATTTTTTCAAACCCCTTACTATTTAATTTATTAATTAAAGTTGTCAATTTTTTAGTTAAATCAAAAAAAATATTATCTTCACTTGCCAGTTCTCCGCCCACCACTGCTATAGTTACCTCTTTTTGATCTTTTAATATTTGTCTTAATTTTTGATAAGTCTCAGAAAGAATCTTGTCAAATTCCGGGTGCTGGCATCCATACATTTGCGCCAGCTGAAAACAGGAAGAAAAGCTCTTTAGGAAATTTTCAATTTTTTCTTTCATATCTTCTTTAGCCAATTAGCCACCTAACTTATAAATGATTCTCTAATACTTGTTTAGCTTTTTCTCTTATCTGCCTATTCCAAAAAAATTTCATTTTTGTTAATTTATACAAAAAAGGCTTCGCTTGGGGAATATAGTTTTGGTTAATTATTTCTAAATTTTCTAAAATGACTTTAGAATTGAAACCAAAATAATTAGATATAGAAAGAAGTCTCTGAGCAACTTGCTTGTGCAGCTGAGTAAATTTAGTTGCTACTTCAACGGATTTTTTGCGCAGATAAAAGTTTTGGTTGCTTACCAAAGGTAATATAAAATTTTGATCACACTGTGGATATTTCTTGGCTATTTCCAATATATCAATCTTTACAGAAAACGGTGCTAAATCAAATAAACGCTTAAAGATATCTAAAGAAAGAAAATGATTGCTTTGTTTTAAGTCTTGGATGATATTTTGTAAAAAGTCAAAATCATTTCTTTTATTTTTTATTTTTGTATACAACTTATCTAATTCTTGGGGAAAAAACTTAAAAAAGAGTCTTAAAACTAAGGGATTAAATTTTCTTTTCTCGATTTTTTCTAAATAAAAAGAAGCATCTAAGGTAGTTGAATCCAGCACTTTTGTTAAAAAAATAAGTTTTCTAAAATCTTCTATTTCAAAAGTATTTCTTTCAGCTTGAGACCAAATTTTTTTTATTATATCATTAAGCTTTTTTAACTCTACCTTAGTTGGTTTCTTAATGTATATCTTCGCAAATTTATTAATAAATTCTATATTTTTAAAAAAATCACCCTCTATTTCTGATAATATTTTTTCTAAAATTAAACTAAGACGTGAAAGATTAGTTTCATAAAAAAACAAATCAAGAAGAATCAAACGATAATTTTGATGCAAATGATTATAATCAAAAGAAAACTCCTTTGTGCCAACAGCGATAAAATTAGTTAACGATAATTTCTTTTGATAGATAGGTGCAATACTTTTATCATCAAAAGATCCGAATAAATTTTTAATTTTGTCCATATTGAACTTGGTTTTATCTTTTTGAATCTGTTTGCTTAACTTGTCTGCAGTCGCTTTATGACTATCGGCAGAAATCAAAGTAGAAAATAATCTAAATGATGCTGGATTAAAACTTTTATCAGATTGTAAAAATTTAGACAAAAAATTTGCTAAATCTTGTGGGTCCAGTTTAGAAAATAAACTCTTAAATTGCTCCTTATCTGTTATCTTATCTAATCCCTTATCAGCTAAGATAGATTGAACTAAACTTTCGATAGCTTTTTTAAAATCATCTTTATTTTCGATTTTTTTTAATAAATCTAACAGCTGCTTAGATAATTTTTTATCTTTTAATATATCTTTAACCCCATACTTTTCTGTTGTTTCTTTAAATTTATCAATGAATCCATTGCTAACAGCTTTGCCGCTATCTTGTGTATCTTCAGAGCTTAGAAGATAACTCCAAATATTTTTTATCTCTTTGCCTTCACCTTTTATTAATTGCGAATAGTCAAGCTCATCGATTTCAACATTTTCTACTTGCTCTTCTTTTAATATTTTTTTTATTCCGCCTTTAGACAAAATATTTTTTTCGCTAGATGAAACATTAACTAAGAATTTAGACAATTCTTGGGTGGTAATTTCCTTTTTAATCTTTATGCTTTTTATTTTTCTCCGATGAAAAAAATTAGCTAAATCTTTATATAAATTTTTCTCTTCTAGGTTTCTCTCATCAATGATTAAAGCTTCTAGTTTTACTTTTATTGATAAAAAAGCTTTATCTTGCATTAAGAGGTTAATTTTTTCCTCAAAGTGTTTTACTGATTGAGAAAAGATGGGATGCTGGGGAAAATAAACTGAGCAATTTGTAAGTGCAACTTTAAAAATCTTTACAAAATCTTGATAGATATCACTACTCATAATCTGATTTTTGTAACCTCTAAGCTATTTCTCTTGCAATTCTGCATCTCAACGTCATTGCGAGTCTTTGACAACCGTGTATTTTAGCACCCTTTTTGTCAAAGGCGAAGCAATCTCTATTATACTTGTTAAAGATTGCTTCGCCGCTTCGCTCCTCGCAATGACATTCTCAATAAATCTGGATTAAAAATATTCATGATAAATTTTTTTTATTTTTTCAAATAATGATTGTTTTCTCTCGTGCGCCTTTTCTAAAGGCTTAAAATAACCATATTTTATACAGCCAAAAGCAGAAGAACTGCATTTATAATCGGGCACTTCTATTTTACAGGCTAATAACTTCTTAATATAACCATAGAAGCCATCTTTTATAGTCAAGGGCCCAACAAAAGAAAAGACAACCTGATTCCTTCTATCTTCTTTAATCGCCTCTAAAGCTTCCTTTATGATTGGTTTTATGTTGCTGGAGAAAGTTTTTTTTAAAAAATTGCCTAAAGCCTTAGTACTCAAATTCAGATAGCTATCATGCTTTTTAATAGTTATTTCCTTAAAATAAGGAATTTCTTTAAAAGACCCGTAACGTTTCAACAATTGCATCGCAATACTAGGTAATATGGCATATTGCTTAGATAGCTTTTCGACAATTTTTTCCATCCCAAAACTAAATTCTTTTTCAGATACCCTCCCTTTTTCATCTTTTGTCTCAGCGTAACTTCTAAAATTGTTAACGCTGATTACAACTTGATCACCTTTAAAGCAATTAAACCCTTGCGAAAGCACACCCATTTTATGCGCCACAAAACCAGCGAAGTCTTTTTCCATATTATAGAAAATATCTGCAACCTCTTTATAGAAGCTCTCTTTTACACAGGTAATTAAAGAATTAAGCTTTATTTTATTCGTAAAAACCCCCAAAGGAGCCTCATTAGTCTTTACCCCTTCTGCTTGATAGTCTAGGACAATATGATGTATGCAGCGCTGATTCCATTCAAGAAATTTATTTTCAATATACTTTTTGGCTGAATTAATAGTTGATGAAGTAACTTTCTTTTTTCTAGAGAAAACTATTTTTTCTTGAGCTTCAATTTCATCACTCAAGCTTGAAGGTAACTCTACAAACACTTTTTCCACAGAAAGAGAGTTTTCTCGTTCAAAGTCTATTATTAGCTGCTCTATTTTTTTCGAATTAGCTTTCAATCGCCTAAGAAAACTTTTATCGCTTAAAAGTGATAGCTCTTTTTCATCTAAAAGCTGTAAATTCCCTTTTTTGAGACCAGCAAAAGAAAAAAAAGCCTTATACCTTTCTAAAACTAATCCACAAAGAGTTTTCATAACTATCTTTTAAAACCTACTGCAACTTTTTGAAAACGAAAATCGATATATCTTATTAAAGATAACTTTTCCCCCAATTCTTGTTTTATAAGTTTCTTTAAAAGAACCATTTTTTCTTTTAGATCTCGCCTGTTTAGAATAACCTTGATCCTTCTCTGATAATACTTTTGATTTGATAGATAGAAATATATTGTCTCCGGAGAAGAAACATTAATATCCCCTAGTTTAAATTGATAATCAGCATCAAGCGAATTAATTACTTTTAGCAAGCTTTCTTTTTCAACAATTCTTATTAACTTAAAGGCAGTTCTTAAATTTTGACTGGAGATATCTCGGCCCTTAGTCAAATGTTGATCAAACGATGAACCAACTATAACAGGAAACTTCTCAAAACGGTTATCTTCACCTTGACTAATAATCACACCGTCTTTGTCAATCAAATAGAAATTTTTAGCTCTTATTTGAGCAATCGGCTTTCTTTTTTTCATCTCAATTTCAACAAAATTAGGAAACTTTTTCAAAATTTTAATCTCCTTATATTCCGGATATTTCCGCATTAGATAAGCATATAATTTGTCTAGATTAAGATCAAAAATTGACTTTCCTTTTATTTTATTTATGAAGCTTTTATCTATATCTACATTTGACCGTAAGCTTTCTTGGTCAACCCGAAAAAAACCTGCTCTATAAATTTGATATCCAGCTAATAAAAAAACACCAACAGCTAGAAAAGCTAGAAAAACCCAAGCAAAAAACTTATTTGTAAAAATTTTAAATAATTGCCTTTTTTTCTTCTTTCTTTTTTTTGCCATAACTATTAACTCTCCTATAATGTCTTTTTATCTTAAAACTTTATTTTCTCTTAATAACGCATTTTTTAAAAAACTAAAAATTAACTGGTCAAAACTTATATCGCAGCCAGAAGCAGAAAGCGGCAATAAGCTGCGCTCTGTTAGCCCTGGTATTGAATTGACCTCCAAAACATACGGCAGATCATCCTTTAGTTTTATATCAACTCGAGAAAAATCACGGCAACCTAAAACTTTATGGGCAGCCAAAGCTATTCTTTGCACTTGTTGATATATTTTTTTATTAAGTTTAGCCGGGACAACAAAAGCGGAATTTCCTTTTGTGTATTTATTTTTAAAGTCAAAATATTGTCCTTTAGGAACAATCTCAACCACTGCCAAAGGTTTTTCTCCTAAAATTCCAACTGTTAGCTCTTTACCTTTAATATAATCTTCTATAATTACTGATTTACTAAAATTAAAAGATTCCTCTAAAGCCCTTTTTATTTTTTCTTGATTAGCCACAATTGAGACGCCAAAGCTTGAACCGGAAAAAGAAGGCTTAACCACAACCGGGTAGTTTATCTCTTTATAATCATAACTCCTGGCAATAGCTAAACGGTAAGAAGGAGTTGGAACTCCTGCCTTTTTAAACCTTTCTTTTGCTGCTATCTTATCCATTGCAAAAAAACTTGCTTGTGGATCTGAACCGGTATAGGCTACAGGAACCTCTTCAAGTACAGATTGAATTCCACCATCTTCTCCAAATGATCCATGTAAAGCAATAAACGCCACATCTATCCCGGCTGCTTTTATTATTTTTTTTATTTGACCACTTTTTGAGGTTTTTATCTCGATTAACTCTGCTTTAATCTTTTCTCTCTCCAAAGCTTGAAAAACTTGTTTGCCTGAAAGTAAAGAAATATCCCTTTCTTCAGAGACCCCTCCCGCCAAAACACCTACTTTTATATTTGTTAGTTCCATCTTTTAACTTCTTCTTCTAAGACAATCCCTTCTCTTTGATAGATTGTTTCTTTTATCTGCTTAATTAAATAATCTGCTTGATTATATGAAGCTTTTCCTAGATTTAAAATAAAATTAGCATGTTTATCTGAAATTTTGACATCACCTTTCCGTTTTCCCTTTAGGCCAGCTTGTTCAATTAAAGCCCCGGCAGCAACAGAGGCAGGATTCTTAAAAACCGAACCACAACTAGGATAAGAAAAATCCTGTAGATCAATTCTTTTTTTAATTATATTTTGTATTTTTGGTTTAATTTCCTGACTACTTTCAGGAAACTTAAAATAACCTTTAACTATTACTTTATCTTCAAGACTAGAATACCTGTAGCTATAATTAATTTCATTCTTTTCAATCCTATATAAATTACCCTTTTTGTCCATCACTTCTACCTCTTTTAAGCAATCAAATATACTAGCTCCAAATGATGAAGCCGCAGAAGAAAGCATGCCACCTACTGTTGCAGGTATACCTGCTAAGTTTTCTATACCTCCTAAATTATTACTGATACAGTATTTTATCAGAAAAGAAAGTAAAGTTGAAGAACCAACCTCTAGAAAATCCCCCTTTTGCTTTACTAACCCGAAATTATCTGTTAATTTTATTACTGGTTTTTTTATCAGTTTATCCTCTATAAGCAAATTTGACCCATTACCTAAAATATAAAACTGACTCCCCACTTTTTTTAATAACTTTGACAGCTCAAAGCCATCTCTAACTAAAAAGAAATATTTAGCTTTTCCTCCTATCCCCAGAGTAGTTAGCTGTCCCAAATCAATATTTTGTTTTAGCTTTGGCTTCTTTGAATTCATAGATAATCTTTTCAAATTCTTTGTTTATATCACCTGCGCCTAAACAAATAACTGTATCACCTTCTTTAATCATTTCCAGAGTTTTTAAAACTAGCTCGTTTTTTTTCAGATAAACAATATTTTCATACCCCTGATCTTTTATGGTTTTAACCAACTTTAGGCTATTTACCTCTTCTAAATATGACTCAGAAGCCCGATAAGTATCAGTTACTATTACCAGATCTGCCTGTTTTAGGCACAAAGAAAACTCTTTAAATAAAGATTTAAGCCGTGATGGCCTGTGCGGCTGGAAAACAGCAACTAATCTTTTTACTGCTAAGGCCTTAGCTGCCTCCAAAGTCGCTTTAATTTCAGTTGGATGATGAGCATAATCATCTATAAAAGTTACCCCATAAATATTTGCTTTTTTTTGAAATCGTCTTTCTGTGCCTTTAAAATCAACCAAATAATTTTTTATTTTTTCTAAATTCAGGCCTAAATAATCAAAAACAGCCAATACAGCCATTACATTGTAACAATTATGCCGGCCTAAAAGCGGACTTCTTATTGAAAAGACTAATTTTTTTTCTTTGTAAAGATCAAAGTAACTAAAATTTTGGTCAAATCTTATATTTTTTGCAGTTAGATAACAGTTAGGATCTGTTCCAAAAGAAACTCCTCCGGTTTTGTTTACTATCTCCTTAACCTCTTTTTGATCTCCGAGGCCAAAAACTTTATCTTTGGTTTTTTTGGCGAACCTTAAAAAAGATTTTTTCAGATTATTGAAACTGCCGTAATAATTTAGATGCTCTTTATCAATATTGGTAATAACAGAAAGATAGGGGTGGTAATCAAGAAAAGTCCCATCACTTTCATCTGTCTCTACAATTGAAAAGCCCCTGCCCCAGGAAGCAGATAAAGAACCATCTACTGGCAGCCCACCCACAAATACTGTAGGAGTATGGCCTATCCTCTTAAAAAGATAGCTTAACAAAGAAACTACTGTAGTCTTGCCATGGCTCCCTGCCACTGCTATAGTTTTTGTATTTTTGCATAAAAAAGCTAACAACTTCCCTCTTTTTATTACACCTATCCCTTTATTTGCCGCCTCTTTTAATTCATTATTGTCTAAACTAACAGCGGAAGAATAGCAAATTAAATCTACTTTTGAATCAATATTAGCTTTTTTGTGGCCAAGGTAAACCTTAATACCTCTTTTGGCGAGCATCTCTGTTTTGGTTGTCCTGCAAATGTCAGAACCTTGAACCGAAAACCCTTTATCCTGCAAAAGAAAAGCCAAACCGCTCATTCCAATGCCGCCAATACCAATTAAATGAATCTTTTTTACTTTAGATAATAATTTTTCCATTTTTTTTCTAAATCTTTTAAATTATTAAGCTGATAATAAGTTTTAAACAAAGATTTTTTTATATCTGATTCGTTTTTAAAATTCCACAAAAACTGTGAAAACCGATATTTTTTGTATTTTTTTACTAAAAAATTTATAACAGAAAAAGACTGCAAATAAAAGGTTTCTACATAAGAAGACGGCTTTTCTTTTAAGGTTCTTGCGTCGACAGTTACTAATTCCTGAAAAGGTATAAAACTATTACTTTTTATCTTTTCTTTAATTTGATAAGAAGAATCTTGATACCTTGAGTCAGAAAATTTTGTTTCTGTATACATAGCCATTCCTTCATCTAACCAAAGAGGTACATTTTGTCTTTTTATGTACTCACGAAAAATAATATGAGTCAGCTCATGAACTAAGGTTGATATAAAATATTTTTGGCCAGGATATGTATAAATCTTTTTTGATCGATAATCCACACATGCTGCCGACCACTTAGGACAATTAAATTTTTGAAAATAATTTTTCTGATCTTTAGCTATAAATATTTTGGCTCGATTATCCCAAACCCAAAGCTTATCCCGAACCAAACGAAATTCCTGAGTAATTTTTCTATAGAAAACCTCAGCTTTTCGCTTAATATTAACTGAATAAGATCTTTCTACCCCTTTCTGGTAATCTATAATAAAATGATTACTTCGCAACTGCTTAAAATCTTTAAATTCTGCATAGGCATTTTGAAGATTTGACGGAAAAAAACCAAACAAAAAAAACAAATTAACTAATGAAATCGAAAGAAAAGTTCTCATAATTTATTCCAATTGTTATTTTTTTAAGATTATTTTTCATATTTTTCCGAACTCTGCTATCTTGAATTAATTTAGTTAAGCAAAGTTCAAATTTTTTAAAATCAAAGCTATCCTGTTCAAAAACAATTGCAGCGCCTTTATCCTTTAGGTAATTTGCATTTGTTTTTTGATGGCCAAATGCTTTCGGATGAGGAATTAAAACTGCCGGGATATTGTAAAAAGAGACCTCTGCTAAAGTTAAAGCCCCGGATCTAGACAAAACAATATCGGCTATACTATAAAAATTGGACATATCCTGGTAAAAATCCTTTATAATCTTATTATTTTTTATTCCTTTGTAAAATTTAGCTATATCAGAATAGTCTTTTTCTCCGGTAACATGAATTATCTGATATGAATTATTGTTGTGTTTTTTTGCAAACTTAAGAAAGTTATTATTAATAAAATGAGAACCTTGACTGCCCCCAAAACATAAGATAATCGGTTTTTGATCAAAATTAAATCTTTTTTTTAATTCTCCTTTTTCTTTTTTTATTATATTTCTACCTAAGGGGACCCCAACAAGTTTATGATTTTGTTTTTTGTCAAAAGGAGGAATACCTCTTAACACATTTTTTACAAAGCGAGAAAGAAACTTATTAGCCTTACCCATCTCTGTATTCGGCTCATAGATATAGGTTTCCCTGCCAAGTATACTACTAAATAAAACTAAAAACAAGCTGTCTCTTCCTCCAAATCCAATAACTTTATCAGGAGAAACTGTAATTAATATATATATAGATTCGATGAAACGGCAAAAAGGCTCGATCAAAATATTTCTAGATCTAAAAGTTAACCCTAACACCGGATAACCTTTATTTTTAATATATCTTTTGAAAAATTTCGAACTTGTAAAGAAGAAAATCTTATTTCTATCCGAATTATATTCTTTAATTCTTTTACCAATAGCTAAAGCCGGATAAACATGACCAGCACTTCTTTCAGATACTAATAATATTTTCATATTTTATTTTTAAATGGTTTCTTTGAGGCGTTAAAAAATAAACCCAAAAGTATATAGTGGACAACTAAGCTTGTGCCACCGTAACTAATAAAAGGAAGTGTCATACCCTTGGTAGGCAGCAAACCACAGGTAACACCGATGTTAATAAATACCTCAAGAAAGAAAATAATAGCTATACCAAAAACTATTCCTTTTCTAAAACTGTCATCAATAAAATTAGAAATTTTCAACATTTTGTGAATAATTAAAAAAAATATAAATATAATCCCTAAAACCGCAATAAGCCCCAGCTCTTCAGCAATAATTGAAAATATAAAATCAGTATGCGCAGCCGGCAAAAAAAATAATTTTTGCTTCCCCTCTCCTAACCCTACCCCAAATATTCCCCCTCTACTATAAGCTAATTGAGACTGGATAATTTGAAAACCTGAACCTTGAGGATCGGAAAAAGGCTTAAGATAAGCTATTATTCTTCTTACCCGGTAAGGGTATAACTTTACTAAAAAGAAAAAACTTACCAAACACCCCGCAATAACTATAGCTAGATGTTTTAATTTTGCTCCATATAAGTATACAAAAATTAAAAACCAGGCAACCCAGAAAACCACACTGCCTAGATCCGGCTGAGCCAACAAAAGTAAACAAATTAAAACTAAAACTAAGCCCACCGGAATAAAACCATAATTCAAATTTTTTAAAACTCTCTTTTTTCTGCTGCAGTAGTCAGCACAATAAATAAGAAAAAATATTTTTAACAATTCAGAAGGCTGAAAACTAAAACCCCCTAACTGGACCCAACGAGAAGCCCCGCCAGACTTTTGGGCAAAAAAAGGGACAACTATTAAAACTATAATTAGAAAAAGCAATATTTTTTTGCTTTGTTGCCTAACAAAATTTAAATCTAGAGAAAGTGCTCCATAAAAGGAAAAAAGTGATAAGACAAAAAACAAAATTTGTTTTTTAAAAAAATAAGCCGGGTTATCTTGATATTTTAAAGCATAAAGACTAGAAGACTCATAGATAAAAAGCAAACCAATAAAAGTTAAACTAAAAATTAAAAAAAATATAGTTCTTCTTTCTTTACGCAATAATTCCAGGCTAAAGTGAGAATTCAGAACACAACTTTTTAAATTATTGATTTTATCAATCAAAAATTTTTTTATTTTTTTAAACATAAAAACTGCCTGGTTAATTAGGAAATATTATTTACAATTTCGATAAATTTTTGGCCTCTTTCTTTGTAGTTAGAAAACATATCAAAGCTAGAACACATCGGAGAAAAAAGAATAGTATCAAAAGCCTTTGCTTGTTTATATGAAGATAATACCGCTTCTTTTAATGAATTAAACTTCTGACATTTAAATTTGTCACCTAACTCGTTTCTAATTTTATCTGCTGCCTGGCCAATAAGATTTATTTTTTTAATCTTCCTTGCGTATTCTCCTAAATCAGAATAATGAATATCTTTATCCTGGCCTCCAGCAATCAATATAATTGGCGGCTTTAATGACTTTAGAGCAAACAAAGTAGAAGAAAGATTAGTAGCCTTTGAATCATTTATAAACTTTATCTTATTAAGCTCCTTTATTAACTGTTGACGGTGGGGTAATTTTTGATATCGAGAAAAAAGCAAATGACAATCGGTTTTGGTAATACCAAAAATTTTTCCTATTCTATAAGCAGCTGAAAGATTTTCATCAGGCAATTCCGTTCCAAAATATATTACCTTTGGGTTTATTTGTGATAAAAAAGAGTCAGATAAATTAACCTTTTTATTGATAACTGCCCAATCAAATTTTTGCTGATTTTGAAATATTTTCAGTTTTGTTTTTAAGTAGTTATCAAAACTTTTATGTCGGTCTATATGGTCAACCTCAACATTAAGCAAGACAGCAATATACGGCCTAAATTTAATAATTGTCTCTAACTGAAATGAACTAACCTCTAATACTACTATATCCTCTTTTTGGGTATCTAGCACAAACTCCGAAAAAGGGCGTCCGATATTACCGCCTAAGTAAACATTTTTATTTTTTTGCCTAAGTAATCGATAAACCAAATGAGCTGTGGTAGTTTTTCCGTTAGTTCCAGTAATTGCAATAATTTTTGCGTCGGTAAAATAATAAGCAAACTCCAACTCTCCTATACAAGATATATGATTTTTTATTGCAATATCGCTTAACTTTGATCTAGAAAGATTTATACCTGGACTTAAGATAACCAGGTCACAAGATTTGATAAATTCTTCTGAATGGCCATTAAATTCAAAGCTAACCCCTTTAGCCTGAAAATATTTAATGCGCTGAGAGCAAAAATAGTTTTTTTTTCTAATTTCAGTTACTTTAACTTTTTTTCCCAAACTTAACAACATCTTTGTTAAAGAAATACCGGTTTTCCCCCATCCCGCCACACAAATTGTCGTTAAATCTCTAATAAATTCCATTAATTACCGAAGCTTAAGGGTAAGCAATGCTAAACAAGCACAAATTATTGTGATGATCCAAAAACGAACAATTATTTTTGGTTCCGGCCAACCTTTAATTTGAAAATGATGATGAATAGGAGCGGCTTTAAATATTTTCTTTTTTCTTAATTTCACAGATGCAATTTGCAAAATCACACTTAATGCTTCAATCACAAATAAGCCACCGCTGATAAAAAGAATAAATTCCTTTTTTATGATTAAAGCAACCGCTCCAATAACACCTCCTAAAGCTAATGCCCCCACATCTCCCATAAAAACCTGAGCCGGATATGAGTTAAACCAAAGAAAGGCTAGGCCGGAACCTACCAGACTTAAGGTTATAATGGCTAGCTCTCCTGCATCTTTTATGTAAAGAATAAAAAGATAATCAGCAAATTTTATATTTCCAACCAAATAAGCTAACAAAGAAAAAATCACTGCATTGATAATTAAACTACCTATAGCCAACCCATCAAGGCCATCAGTAAAATTTACAGCATTAGATGTGGCTACTATTAAACAAATAGCCCAAAAAATATAAAAATATCCCAAATTTAATACTGCATCTTTAAAAAAGGGTAAACTCCAACTAGGCTCTATACCTTTATACAATACTATAAAAACACCCAGAATTAATCCAATCAAACCTTGCCACAGCAATTTCTGAACCCGGCTCAGCCCTTTACCTTTTTTTATTTTTAAAGAATCATCAGCTAGACCCAAAAGAGCTAAAGCCACCATAGTAAACAATACCGCCCATACCAGTAAATTGTCTAATCGGGCCCACAATAAGCTCGAAAGAAGTACTGAAAAAACAATAAGAATACCTCCCATAGTAAGGGTACCTTTTTTATCCTTGTGTAAGGTTTCAAGATGCAGGTGGCCATACATATCTACAGTTTCTATAATTTGTAGTTTATGTAGCCTTTTTATTAAGGAACGCCAAAGAAAAAAAACAAGAAAAAAAGAAGTAAAAAAGGCACATCCCCCTCGAAAAGTAATATATTTTGCCAGATTAAAAATAAAAAAGTATTCAGATAAAGGATATAATAGGTGGTAAAACATAATACTTTAGGTTACAGGTTGCAAGTCACATGTCATAGGTCACATGTCATAGGTTAACTTTTGACTTATGACTTATGACTTATGACTTTTAATCATATTGTATCAAAAACTGAAAATTATTATAGATATTTAACTATTTTCTCTAACTGCATTTTCCGAGAACCCTTTAAAAAAATTAAACATTTTTTATTTCTCAACTTTTGTTTTAAAAATAATGCAATTTTTCTCTGAGAAGAAAAATGAAATGCATTTTGATAACCCAATGCCTTTAGCTGCTCATTTGTTGCTTTGCTTTTATTACCATAAGTAATACAGCATTGACAACCGGTTTTATAAATTTGGGAGGCTAACTTACGATGATAATAACCGGTTTTTGAACCCAGCTCAAGCATATCTGCTGCGATAACAACCTTAGGCATTTTAAATCGCCTCACTACCGAAAGAGACTGCTTAAAGGAGTAGGGATTAGCATTATAGGCATCATTTAAAATAGTATAGTTACCAATCACTTTTTTTTCCATTCGCATTGGAGGAAAATCCTTAAAATCATTTAAACGCTGAATAAGTTTTGGAAGGGGAATACCTAAAATATGAGCGGCCGATATTGCGGCCAAGTAATTATCAATAAAATTCTCAAATTGAAGCGGTATGACTAAATCATACTTATTTAATATTTTAAAATAAACCTTACCATCTTTTCTTTTCCCGAACCGATAATATAGATCATTTTTTTTATTTTTACCGTACCAAAAGGTTTTATTTTTTAGCCTAAGATTAGAGAGCATCTTATCATTACTATTCAAGACAGCTTTTATTTTTCGATCTCCCTTAAACATTGAAAGTTTTTCTTTTTTAATTTTCTCCATAGTTCCTAAACCCGCTAAGTGAGCCGGCTTTATACAAGTAACAACTCCCACGTTAGGCTGAACCGCCCGAGCAAGACTCTTAATCTCTCCGGCTTGATTCGTTCCCAGCTCGAAAATAATTAAATCTTGATTATCATAAGAAAAAATAGTTTTTGCTACCCCCAAAATATTGTTTTCGGTAGCGCTGCTTTTTAAAATAG
>JAWOBO010000079.1:0-12550 GCA_046484225.1 Candidatus Omnitrophota bacterium
ATTAAGGGAAGGGCCTTTAGGCACTGCCCTTAATCCAGCTAACCGGCGCCTAGCAATTGAGACTGAAGATCATCCACTTGATTATGCTAATTTTGAAGGAGTAATTCCAAAGAATCAGTATGGTGGCGGAGTGGTGATGGTCTGGGACCGGGGAACTTACGAAAATATAAAAAAAGACAAGTCGGGTAAGGAAATAAAAGTTGAACAAAGTTACCAAAAGGGACAAATTGAGGTTGAGTTAAGAGGAAAAAAGTTAAAAGGAAAATTTGCTCTGGTTAGAATGAAGCAAAAAGATCAATGGCTGTTAATTAAAATCAAAGATGAGTATGTATCTTTGGGCAAGGAGATAACAGAAGCTAAGCCGAATTCTTTTTATTCTGGCAAAAATATTCAAGCTATTAAAAAAGATTTACAAAAAAAGAAAGGAGAAGAGAGGTAATCATGAACAAGGGTTTTATTGACACTAAAGGTGGTAAGATTTGGTATTCTGTTTATGGGAAGAAGAAAAAGAAAATACCTTTATTGGTATTACACGGCGGGCCGGGATTTTTATCGATGCCGGAGGTTATAAAAAATCTTTCTGATCAGCGTCCGGTCTATTTTTATGATCAGTTAGGATGCGGAAGAAGTGACAAAGCAGCTGATAAATCATTTTATTCAGTCAAAAATTATATAAATGAGTTAGTTGAGGTTCGCAAGCAGTTAGGCCTGGAAAAAGTTTATCTAATGGGTTTTTCTTGGGGGACCATGTTAATCTGCTCTTATCTTTTAACAAAAAAACCAAAAGGGATAAAGGGGCTTCTTCTTTCTGGCCCCTATCTTAGTAGTCCGCGTTGGCATGCTGATCAGCGAGAAAATATCACTAATTTAGCTTCTGATTTTAAAAAAGTAATTGAAGATGCGGAGAAGAAAAAAGAATATGGGAAAAAATATGAGAAAGCTATGATGCATTATTATCAAAAACATGTATGTCGTCTCAAGCCCTGGCCTAAATATTTACAAGATGCATTTGCTAAATTAAATATGGATGTTTATTTAACTATGTGGGGTCCGAGTGAGTTCACAATTACAGGGACTCTTAAAAATCATGATTTGTTGCCTGAGCTTGCTAAAATAAAACAACCGGTGTTGCTTACTTGTGGAGATTATGATGAAGCTGGTGTAAAAACAGTTAAAGATTATCAGATGAATTTTAGGAATGCTTCAATGGCGGTGCTACCCAATTCTTCTCACCTCCATCACTTGGAGAAGCCAGAGCTATATCTGCAAATTGTAAGAAATTTTTTAAAAGAAACTGAATGACGAATCCTCACCTTGGGGGCTTAGTATTATTATTTGAGGATAAAAAGGTGAATAAAGTCAAAAAGAAGTAGAAGTAAACTATTCACAAATTGAATAATTTTAGCTAAAGTAGTTACAAGTTATTCAGCTTAAAGTTGAGATTGGCTGACTTAAGCAGGTGGTTGTAGTTTGTGGAGTTTTTTAAAAAGGAGGCAAAGATGAGAAAGAAGCTTTTAATTGGTTTAGCAGTTTGTGCTGTGGTATTTTCTTTATCTACAAGTGTAGCTAGCGCAAAAGGAAAAGGCAAAGATTTAGGGGGTAAGGTTTTTAAGAAAATGTATCTTGCTTTAGAAGAGAAGAAAGATTTGGGGCTTTCCGATTCACAGGTTGATAAGATATTGAATTTAAAAGTTAAGACTAAAAAAGATTACATAATGAAGAAAGCAGAAATTAAAGCTCTTTTACTAGACTTAAAAGTTCAGCTGATCAAAGATAATATTGATATAGGGAAAGTTAATTCTCTAATCGATGAAAAATATGAGCTTAAAAAAAATAAAGCAAAGTTAGTAATTCAAGCTTATGTTAACTTTAAAGATATTCTCTCCAAAGAACAAACGGATCAATTAAAAGAAATTTATAAGAAAAAATGTCCGATGGGAGGCTATGGAGAGAAAAAGAAGATCAAAAATAAGAAAATGATAGAAGGCAAGCATCAAATGATGGATATGCGTAATCGTTACTAAGAATAAATTTAACTCTGAATAATAAGCCTGTGTATTTTTAATATGCAGGCTTATTTTATAAAAATAAGCATTCGCTTGCAAAGAGAGTAAGGCTTTCTATAATAATTGCAGTAATTTAGTTTAATGGTGCGATAAATGAAAAAAAGAAAAAAACCTGTAGTTGCTGTAGTCCTTTCCATGATCCCGGGGCTTTCTCACCTATATCTGGGACAGATAAAAAAGGCATTAGTGCTTTTTGTTATTGATCTTGGATTAGGCCTAGCCCTTGTCTTTTCGCAATCTTATCTAATAAAATTAATTATGATCAACATCTATCTATTTACATTTATCCCTGCTTGCCTTGAGACCTATAGTTACAGCAAAGGAAAAAAGAGCCGGATTAACACTGATTCAAAGTGGTATGTGACAATACTGTTAATTACAACTGGCTTCAATGCTTTGCCTTTGCTTTGGCAGAACAGCAAACTAACTAGAAGATTTAAGATAATTTGGACTGTTCTTGTGCCGATGCTTGCGGTAGCTTTTGTTTTTATTCTGATTAGATATTGGGATAATCTAGAAGCATTTTTGCAGAAAATTTTCTAAGTCTATTTTCTAAAATGTTTTCTACCGAACAATAAATAAAAAAAATATTTTACTTGACAAATTGACACAATTAAGGTATCATTATCTAAGATGTTAATTAACTTTAGTAAACGCTTTTAGAAAAGGAGGTCAATTATGCCGACAAGGGAAAATTTATCTGAAGCATTTGCCGGAGAGAGCCAGGCAAATCGTAAGTATCTAGCCTTTGCTAAAAAAGCAGAAGAAGATGGCTTGCCTCAGGTTGCAAAACTCTTCCGGGCAGCCGCTGAAGCTGAAACTGTACACGCTCATGCGCATTTGAAGGCTATGGACGGAGTTAAATCAACCAACGATAATCTCGCGGTTGCTATTGCCGGTGAGAGTGAGGAGTTTAAAGAAATGTATCCAAAATTTCTGGCTCAAGCCCAAGAAGAAGGCAATAAGCCGGCTGAGTCTTCTTTTAAAAATGCCTTGGCTGTAGAAGAGATTCATCATAACTTGTATTCAAAGGCGCTTGAATCGGTAAAATCCGGCCAAGATCTTTCGCCAACATCTATTTATGTATGTTCTGTTTGCGGAAATACAGTAGAGGAGAAAGCTCCCCAGACATGTCCGGTGTGCGGAGCTCCGGCTAGCAAATTTTCAGAAATTAAATAACCTAACCGGCTTTCGGCGGCCGCCTAGGTTGCCAGCGGTTAATAATAAAAGGGAGGTAGGCATGAATATTACTATTAAGTATATGTTGCGCCCAGTTGCGCACTGTTCAGAAGGCTGTTGTAGATTGTCCTGGGCACGACGTTAAACTGCCCTATGTTTTAAATTTTATAAACATTATTATCAAGGAGGAAAAATGCAGTTAAGAGATTTATATCATTGCCAAATTTGTGGAAATGTGGTTGAGCTTCTTTATGCCGGAGCGCCTGCTCTTGTTTGTTGCGACCAGGATATGGAAAAACTTGAGGCTAAAACAAAAGATCAGGGCCTAGAAAAACACGTTCCCATAATTGAAGAAACCGATAACGGTATCTTAGTTAAGGTAGGAAGCACCGAGCATCCTATGGAAGAAAAACACTACATTGCTTTCATCGAAGTTTTGAGCAAAGATAAAGTTTATCGGGCTGAACTTAAACCCGGCGACAAGCCTCAGGCTCATTTTCCCTTAAAGGCTGATCAGGTAGAACAGGCCAGAGAATTTTGTAATATTCATAAGCTCTGGAGAAGCTAACAGTTATTAGATGAAACTAATAACCAGAGATTCAGATTACGCGATAAGGGCTCTTTGCTGCATTGCTGCCGCCAAAAATCTGGTGTCAGTTCGCGATTTATCGAAAAAGCTGGATATGCCTTATCCTTTTTTACGTAAAATTCTCCAAGCTTTAACTCAAGCCGGCCTGCTTTTTTCAATTAAAGGAAGAAACGGTGGTTTTAAGCTGACAAAATCAGCTAAAAAAATATCAATAGTTGAGGTAACCAGAGTATTTCAGGGAGAATTTATCTTAACCGAACACACCTTTAAGGGTAAGATCTGCCCTCGCATTAAGAGTTGTAAGTTAAAAAAACGACTAGATAAGATTGGAAAAGATGTTTATGCTAAATTAAAAAAAATAAATATAGATTCAATAATTGAAAAAAGTAATCCTTAAAGCTATTTTTTTCCGATGGGCATGATTAGGAGAGGGGTTTGGGTTGTTTCTAAATCCAGAATTTTAGAGACTTCTTGTTCAGAAAATGCTCCTACCGCTACTGTTGCCAATCCTAAACTTTCTGATTGGAGATATATGTTTTCTCCAGCAAAACCGGTATCGATTAACACATACTTCTCTCCGCGTTGTCCGTACTTTTGAGTAGTTTTTTCATAGAGAGCAGTAATTATAATAGTTGCCGGTGCTTGGGTTACCACTTGTTGGCCCAGAGCTGCAGCAGATAATTGCTGACTATAGTTGCCTTTTTTGATTAAAATAAGTTGATGCTTACTCCAGCTGTAGCGATAAATCCCCTGATCTAAGCCGCTTATTTTATTTGCAGAAAGATAAAATTGTTGGGGATAAATTCCGCCGGCAGAAGGGAAAGTGCGGCTGGGGCCGGTAGCGGTATCAACATTTTTTCCTCCGGCAGCCCAAAGAATTTGGGAAATTTCTGGTAACTTCAGCGGCGCATCTTTAAAAGACCTTCTTGATTGCCGGTTAAAGATAGCTTCTTCTACAGAAAGATCACCCTTATGCTCTGGTTGTGGCAATTGAATAGTTCTTTTTTCTTTCATCTCTATCGAGTGCGTATTTTGGTGCCAGCCGATAATTCCAAATATTACTAAAGCAAGGATTATGTTTTTATTCATTTAAAAGTTGGATTTTATTTCTTATAAACATCTTAATTTTATTATATCAAAATAATAGTTTTGTCAAAAAAAATAATAATCTTAAAAAACCTTGTCCTGATCAATGAAAGGCGGTAAAATTACTGGCAAGGAGATTTGGAGACTAAGTATTTAATTATAGTAGTTAGATTAACTTTAAGGAGGCAAGGGGAATGAAAAAAATTTTTATAATTCTGGGAATAGTAGTGTTTTTGATTGGCGGGATTTTTCTTTCCAAAGATTTAATTATTAAGCCGATTGTCACAAAAGCCGTCTCGAAAACTGTTGGAGCACCAGTAAGTATCGATAGCTTTTCTTTAAACCTTTTTAGCTCAACTGTAGACATATCCGGGTTAAAAATTTATAATCCTGATGGTTTTCCAGAAGGGATGCTAGTGTCTTGTCCTAAAATAAAAATTATCTATGATTTTGGCAGCTTAGTTAAACGAAAACCACACTTGTTGCTGGTAGAAGTTGAATTGAAAGAGATGGTGCTTACTACCAATAAAGAAGGCACCCTCAGTGTAGATTCATTAAAAATTGCCCAAGAACCAGAGGGCCCGCCGCCGGCTCCAATAAAGATAGATCTTTTTAATTTAACTGTCGGTAGAATCATTACTAAAGACTACACAACGGGTACCCCGCCAAAAGTAAGGGTCCATAATATAGACAGGCAGAAAAGTTACAAAGGAATTCCTACTGCCCGGCAATTAATTTTTCTGGTACTTACTGAACCAATGAAAGCAGCGGCCATAGAAAATGCTGCTATTTACGGAGCTACCCTAGCAACAGGCTTTACAGCTTTACCAATTGTGGTGGCAACAAAATTTGTCGGCAAAGACTATGTTCAGAATGTTGTTGATCGTAATTTCAAGGATGTGTATAAAAAAAGCTTTGAAGTAATGAAAAGTATGGGGCAGATCACCAAGGATGATCCTTCCGGGGGAGCAATTAAAGCTACTATTGAGGGATCGAGAGTAGCGCTGATGCTGAGGAAAACTAGCGATGACGAGACAGAGATAACTATTTCTGCGCGCAGATTTTTCTTCCCTCAGGTGGAAGTCGCCGCAGGAATTTTGTATCAGATAGTTAATAAATTGTAATTTAAAAGATTGGCCGTGATTATATTTAGGAAGCACAATTAATTTTTTTGGCTGAAAAAGAGAAAAAGAAGGGGATTTTTGAAGAGTTTAGAAGAAAAAGTTATTCTGATTACTGGTTCCAGCCAGGGTATCGGAAGGGAAACTGCTTATCTTTTTGCCAAAGAAAAGGCAAAAATAGTTATAACTTACCGTAGTAATAAAAAGGAAGCTGAAAATACAGCCAAAAAATGTAAACAGCTAGGAAGCCGGGAAGTCCTAGCTTTAAGAATCGATGTAACTGATTCTAAAACTATTGAAGCGGCGATAAAAGAAGTAGTGAGTAGATTCGGGCCAATTGATATTTTAATCAACAACGCCGGAGTTATTACCTGGAAACAGCTTAAAGAACAATCTTATTCGGAAATAGATAAGCAAATCAATACAAATTTAAGCGGCTTAATCAAAACAACTAAAATTAGTTTACCTTTTGTCAAGGAAGCAATAATTAACATCTCAAGCCGATCCGGCCAACAAGGTTATCCCGATTTAACTACATATTGTGCAACAAAATTTGGAGTACGTGGCTTTACCAAAGCTTTGGCTTGTGAAACTGATCTTAAGGTTTTTTCAGTCAACCCACCTTTAACTAAAACTCGCATGTCTGACTATCAAGGCATTTCGGCTAAATCTGTAGCTGAAGTAATTTTAGATACCGTAAAAAGAAGCCAGGAGTTAGAATCCGGCGCTGATATCGCCGTAGCTAAACCGAAAGAAAAATAAATATGAATTTTATTGATTTAGTCAAAAAACGAACCAGTATACGAAAATATCTCGATAAGCCAATACCCCGGGAAACTCTACTTAGATGCGTTAAAGCAGCGCAGCTTGCACCTTCAGCTTGTAACGCCCAGCCTTGGAATTTTATAATTATTGACGATAAAAAAACAATAAAAACTGTTGCCGAAAAGATTTGCCACACTATTTATTCCTTTAATAAGTTTATTAGCGAAGCAGCTGCTTTAGTAGTTGTAGTCTCTGATAAAGAAAGTTTTCTGCGCAAAGCTGCCGGAAAAATAAAAGGCACTGACTATTATTTAATTGATATCGGTATTGCCTGCCAACACCTAATCCTTCAGGCTGAAGAACTCGGAATCGGCTCCTGTTGGATTGGCTGGTTTGATCAAAAAAGGCTCAAAAAAACCCTAAAGTTATCGAAAAAATCTAAAGTTGATATTATTATATCTCTTGGTTATTATCATCCAGAGGCAGCAAATTCTAAACCGCGCAAACCTTTAGCACAAATAGCCTCTTTTTACAAACCAGAAAAAACTTAACCAAGGGAGAGAAAAAACTAAAGGAGGGGTCATGAAAAGTTTAAATCTTATTCGTTTGGGGCTAGTTGTGGTTATTTTTGTTTCTTTCTTTTTACCTTGGATCTCAGTTGAGTCAGAAGCGATGGGAAAACTTTCTAAACTGTTGACTGGCAAGGCACAGGCTAACATTGATGCTGTTAGCGGTTTTCAAATACCGATTTTAGCTAATGGAGAAGAATCACGTTTTATGGTCAGCATTATCAAAATATTTAAGCCCGAAATTAATAATGCTGATAAAAAGAGTTTTCTTGTCTGGATTATGCCTTTGTTGGCGATAGCATTATTTTTTATCTCGATTGGTTTTAAAAATAAAAAACTGATAAAACTATTGATTGGAATAGTCTGTATTGCGATATTTGCAGGAGCTGTATATAAAATCAATACTACTGATTTAGATAAGTTAGTTTTGAATGTAAAAATTGCTTACGGGCTTTGGATGGCTTTATTTGGATATCTTACTTTAGGCCTTGTTGAATTAATTAGCTTTGCAAAGTTAATTAAAAAATAAACCAGAATTATTAAAAGTTGAAACTATTAACTTTATAGTTAAAATAGGATTCACTTAAAAAAACTAAAGGAGGAATTATGGTAAAACTATTTCGCTGTGAGATCTGTGGTGATCCTTATATCGGAGAATCTGCACCAGATGAGTGTCCTTTTTGCGGAGCCCACAAAGGATACATCAAAGACGTAAAAGAAGCTGAAGTTAATTTTGATCTAGAACTAAATGACACCGATAAAGCAAATGCCGAATATGCTTTAGAAGTTGAAATTAGTAACGCTGCCTTTTATGCCTGTGCATCAAAGAATTCTGAAGATGAATACGGAAGGTTATTATTTAAGGCTTTATCAAAAGTTGAGGCTGAGCACGCAAGTATTTGGAAAAAAGTATTAAAGCTGGATACGATCCCGGAAGGAAATGATACCTGCAGCGATACCAACAGTAAAAATTTAACCGAATCACACACCAGAGAAACGAAAGCAATTCAATTTTACGGCAAGGCGGCTAAAGAAGCCGAAAATGCAAGAATTAAACAACTTTTTTTAGCCCTAGTTGAAATTGAAAAAGATCATTTAGTCTTTTCTGAAAATACTTAAAAAGATTTTGTTTAAATCTTTACTGGCATGGAAGTTGAAAAAGCAATCAGAAAAAGAAGAAGCCTCAGAAAGTTCAAGCAGAATAAAATAGATCTAAAAATCTTAAAAAAGCTTTTAGGCGCAGCCCGTCTTGCACCTTCGGCAGCTAATATCCAGCCGCTAAAGTATATACTGGTAACTAGTCAAAACTGGCTAGATTTAGTTTTCCCTACCCTTAAATGGGCAGCTTACATTGCCCCGGAAGGCAACCCTAAACAAGACGAAAAGCCTACAGCCTATATAATAATTTTAGTAGATAAAACAGTAGAAAAATTTCCCTCAGAAAGAGATGTTGGTGCAGCTGCAGAAAATATACTTTTGCTGGCTACTGCAAAAGGATTGGCGGCTTGCTGGATAGCTTCTGTAGATAAAGAAAAACTGGGAAAAGATCTAAAACTTTCATCAAACTATAAAATTGATTCGGTAATAGCTTTGGGCTACCCCAAAGAAGAATCAGAAATAGAAGATTGGAAGGGTGATCTAAAATATTTTAAAGATAGCCAGGCAAAGATGCATGTCCCCAAAAGAAAGCTAGAAAGTTTATTAATAGCGATAAAATAATATTGCAAGTTAAGATTAGTTTTCTGAGGAGAATTTTTTCCGGCGGTAGTAGAAAACTACTGCTATCACCAGGCTAAACAAAATTAAGTTTACAATATTAAAAGTTTTCCAAACTATATCGCTAGATTTAAAAGCTTCCGGGGCCATCAAAATAAAACAAATCCAAACCCCTAAGGCCCAATGCAAGCTGATATCAGCAGACGATTTACGCTTTATCATTCTTGCAATTAGAGGAATATTCCAGAAGGGAAGAATAATTGCTGCAATTAAGGCTATTTTTTCTGTCATTTTTTCTCCTTTAATTTAAAAAGTAATATACCACAAATTCCCATAAAACTAAAACTTATTTTTTAATTTTGACCTTATAAAGTTCAAGCGGTATAATAATTTGCATTAACCTATCCCAACTAATTATTTTTTAAAAGAATCATTAAAATGCCTAAAAAAACAAATACCCCTTTAGCAGTTAGAATGCGCCCAAAAAGTTTAGACCAGTTTGCCGGACAAAAACATATCTTAGGCGAAGGTAAAATCTTAAGGCGAGTTATTGCCAGCCAAAGAATACCTTCATTGTTATTTTATGGGCCTCCCGGATGCGGAAAGACTGCTTTGGGCTTTATTGTTGCCAACACAATTAAAGCTGAATTTCGATATCTAAATGCAGCTTTTACTTCTATCAAAGAAGTTAAAAAGATACTGCTAGAGGCTAGAAGAAATCTAGATAAAAGCGGCCACCCTACTTTATTATTTATCGATGAAATTTATAGGTTCAACAAACTCCAGCAAGAAGCATTGGTTCCGGATACAGAAAGTGGTGAAATTACCTTAATCGGGGCAACTATCTATAACCCTCATTACTACCTAATACCTTCTTTAATATCGCGTTCGGTAGTGGCTCGATTTTACCCTTTAGGTAAAAACGATATAATTAAAATCATAAAAACTGCCTTAGTTGATAAAAAAAGAGGGTTAGGTAAAAAAAAGATAAAAATTACCGACAAGGCAATTGATTATTTAGCCACAATGTGTTCAGGAGATGCCAGAAAAGCTTTAAGCAGCTTAGAGATTGGAGCTTTAAGCACCCTTGCTAATGAGAAAGGTGAGATCTTGTTTGACTTATCAGTAGCTGAAGAAAGTATCCAAAAGAATACAGTTTACGACAAAAAAGCAAATCATCACTACGATACTATATCTGCTTTTATCAAATCAGTAAGAGGCAGCGACCCAGATAGTGCCCTTTACTGGTTGGCAAAAATGTTGGCATCCGGAGATGACCCCCGTTTTATTGCCCGCCGATTAATTATCCTAGCTTGCGAAGATATCGGTAACGCAAATCCATCTGCCTTAACTGTTGCTACCAGCTGCTTTCAAGCAGTTGAATTTATCGGAATGCCGGAAGCAAGGATAACTTTAGCCCAAACCACTATCTATTTAGCTTGTTGCCCCAAATCTAATTCTGCTTACCAAGCAATAACTTCAGCTTTACAAGATCTAGAACAAAAAGAAAGTCAGGAAGTCCCCGAACAGATAAAAACCCACTCTAAGCATTACAAATACCCTCATAGCAACCAGGTTGATGAAAATATTGGCGGATACGTCAAGCAGGATTATGGCGCCAGAAATAAATATTACTTTCCTTTAGAGGTAGCAGAGGAAAAAAAGATAAAACAGTTTTTAGAAACTTTAGAAAAGTTTAAATAGATAAAAAATAGTAAAAAATAAAGACAAGCGAGGAGGCCTAAAGTGGATAAGTTTCAAACAACCTTACAAATTTCTAGATCTAAAGAAAATCCAGATATTTTTATCTTTACAATCAGCACTCCGACCTTACGGACTCAATTTAAGCTTCCTAAAAAAACTGCAAATCAGTTGCGTGTTGATTTGGAAAAACTTATTATGAAAAAATAGATAGTTTGAAAATAAACCAAGCTGTGGTAGAATATTTTTTCTTGTTACTAATAACAAAATAATACAGGAGGTGCACATGGCAAAGAAAAAAGATTTTTTTCAAGAAATTAAAACAAAGCATTGGCCCCATGCAAGAAAAGAACTTGAAAAAGGGATTGATAATGCTAAGAAAATGCTTTCAACTGGAGAAAAACATGTGAGGCAGCTATCTGGAAAAGGTGCCGAAAGAACTCGGAAAATCGCGCTTCAAGTTAAAAAAGAAAGATTAATTTATGATCTTGGCAAAACTATTGCAAGAACCGCTAAAAACAAATGGAACACTACAAAAAAAATTGACAAGCTACGCAAAGAAATTAAGGCTTTAGAAAAAGAAATTAAAAAAATCAAATAATTAAGAACAAAGGAGACATTTTATGGCTGTTGAAGTAACTAATGCAAATTTTGAAAAGGAGGTTCTAAACTCAGAAGTTCCGGTATTAATTGATTTTTGGGCTCCTTGGTGTGGGCCTTGCAAGGCAGTCGCGCCTGTCTTAGAGGAAATTGAAAAAGAAATTGGCCCGAAAGCAAAAATTTGTAAAATAAACCTTGATGAAGCATCAGAAATCGCAACTAAATATTCAATAATGAGCATTCCAACATTGATGATTGTAAAAGATGGAAATATCATGGATACCAAAGTAGGTGCTTTACCCAAGGAAGAGTTATTAAAACTTTTAAACCAATACATCTAAGCGGTTTAGGTAACAAAAACCTTGCTTTTGCAGAGATAAGTTGCTATAATTTTATGCTTTTTAAATGGGAAGGGCCTGTAGCTCAGCCTGGTTAGAGCAGTCCCGACGTTCGCATTTCATGCTCAGTCGGGATTCCGACTTCTGGCCTACAGTTTAACAGCAGCCAGAACGTCGGAACTGACTCATCTCGTTTTAGATAAGTTGAATGGCTTATATTTATATCTTACAAGATAGGCGAAACGGAAGATTTTATATTGGCAGCACTAATAATGTTGAATGCAGATTTAGGCAACATAAAAATAAAAAACACCATTCAAGCAAATGTCTAACAGATCCTGAAATTGTGTTTAAGCAAAAGTTTGATAGTTTAAAAATAGCAAGAAAAATAGAGCTAAGGTTAAAAAAATATAAACGTAAAGATTTCATTGAAAAAATAGTTAGAGACGGTATTATAAAGAAAATATAGGGCCTGTAGCTCAGCCTGGTTAGAGCAGCTGACTCATAATCAGTTGGTCGGAGGTTCAAATCCTCCCGGGCCCATTGAATGATAAGGTGGTTAGAGCAGTCCCGACGTTCGCATTTCATGCTCAGTCGGGATTCCGACTTCTGGCCTATAATTTGACAGCAGCCAGAACGTCGGAACTGACTCATAATCAGTTGGTCGGAGGTTCAAATCCTCCCGGGCCCATATCAAAAAAGGAAATTAATGAATTTAAAAAACGAAATTAAAAAGTTGATAAAACTACAAGAAATAGATAAAGAAATCTATCAACTTGACCTTCAAAAAAACAACAATATACCTAAAAAAATTACTGAG
>JAWOBO010000076.1:0-15701 GCA_046484225.1 Candidatus Omnitrophota bacterium
CTTGATAAAAGAGGCGAGTTGAAATTTTGCCCGCGGCCGATTTTAGATAAAAAACTCTTTACCCAAAAAACTCAAAAAATTAACTGGCAAAATAAATTAATAAAGATACCTAAAAATAGTTATTCATTCGGCCTTTTTTCAAAAACTTTAGTAGTTTATCATAATCCGAAAAAATTAAATACTTATAATAAAAGCTGCAAAGTAGGTGATATAGTTTTAAAAATCGGCGACGCTAAAAAAACTTTTAGCCAGGAAGTAAAAGGGGAGTTTGCCCAAGCCATTCGCAACCAAGAAGTTACACAAATTAATATCCATCTTGGCTAATATTACAACCCCGCGGTGGGTAACGTCATTGTGAGGAGCGAAGCGACGAAACAATCTCTAATATCTGTGTTTATCTGTATTTTATCTGTGTGCATCTGTGATTAAAAAAAAATCCCAGAAACCCCTTGACAAATAACTAATTATTTGCCAAAATTAGAGATAAGTTCCTTGATTTTATTGGTTTAGTTTTTTCAGTTATACGCTTGAGGTAGTTTTAGTCTGGCCAAAAAGGAGGTGATGCAAAAACAATAGCCGTGAGATTACCAAAAATATTCAAGCGTTATAACATAGAATAGAAATTAACAAGGAATGTTAACCTTGTAGAAAATAGAAATAAATCCTTAAATCCAAGAGGAGGGTTTTAATGAGTAAAAAATTAATTTTATTAGTGGCTTTTATGTCACTGGCTTTGCTGGGCAGCTCATTTGCAGCTGTAGAAAACATCAAAGTTAGCGGTGACATTAAGTCCGGCGCAATTACCAGGAATCTATCTTTAGGTTCGACTACTCCTGATACTAAAGATCAAGAAGATTTTCTCTTTTCTCAAATCAGGCTTCGTTTTGACGCTGATTTGACCGAAGGCGTGTCAGCTGTAGTTGGCTTAATTAACGAAAGAATTTGGGGCGATAACAGTTATGCCACCACTGTTGGAGAGGATAATGCTGATGATGTCGACCTTAATTTAGCCTACATTCAGTTAAATGAGTTCATGGATCAGCCGTTAACTGTTAAAATCGGCCGCCAGAACCTTTATTTTGGCAGTGGTTTAATCGTTGGCGATCCTGATACCAACAGGCTTGTATCTGACGATAGCCCTACTGCAATCGCAGATCAATCACTGCGTAAATCATTCGATGCCTTAAGAGCAACTCTAGACTATGCACCCTACACTATCGATATGATTTACACCAAAATTGAAGAAAATGAAACTCAGAGTAGAGACGACATTACTCTTATGGGGGCAAATGTTGCCTATGATTGGGCTTCTTACAACGGGTTAACCGAAGGTTACTTCTTCTATCAGCAAGGAACAGATAGTGAACAAGCTTCTGATGAAGATGACGATCACATTTGGGTACTCGGGGCAAGAGCTCAGATGGACCCAAATGACAACTGGACCTTAGGCGCAGAAGGCGCTTACCAGGGTGGTGAAGATCAAAACAGTGATACCAGAAAAGCATGGGCAGCAATTGTTAATGCTGACTATCGCTTCTTAAATGACTACAACGCTAAGTTAGGCTTCAAATATACTTATCTTAGCGGTGATGATGACAACGATGATGACGCTGAAGCCTGGTCTCCCATGTCTGAAGACCAAACTCCGGCTGAAATTATCAACATCTTGATGTCAAACTCAAACGCTCATTATCTTACCTTAACTGGTTCTATGATGCCCAGAGAAGACATTACTTTAAGCTTGCTTTACACCCATGCTATGTTGGCAGAAGATTATACTGATAGTACTTTAGACGGTGCTGGTGTTACCAACAATGCTGAATATTTTGTAAAAACAAACGAAAAGCACTTTGGTGATGAAGTTGACATCTGCGCTCTTTATGACTACACAGAAGATGTGCAACTTAAACTAACCGGCGCTATCTTTACACCTGGTGAGGTTTTCGAAGACGCTAATGATGATACAGCTTATTCCTTACAAGCTGGCATCAACGTCGACTTCTAAGACCACTCACAACCATTTCACACCTACGCGGTGTGAAAACTGACGAAACTACAACCCCTCGTCCCAACGGACGAGGGGTTTTTTATTACCCCCCCAACACTAACCCAGTACCGATCCCGGAACGTGATTTTTTTATTTGGAATCTTGATATCCCATTTTCAACCTTTTGCACCTATACAATCGTTTCACACTCTAGGAGTTAATGATTGGAGTCGGACTCCAATCAATCTAATTGCAATTTTTAGTTGCCAAAGAGAAAATCTACCTTTATAATAATTTCAATGGCTGTTCTAATAAAAAGTGGGGTTAGTTAAAATGGAAAGTAATATCGACAAAATTAAAGAAAAGATTTTACCTATTTTAGAAGACTATAAAGCTAAAAGAGTAGCTCTTTTTGGCTCAGCAGCCCGAGGGCAAATGCACAAAGATAGTGACCTTGATATTTTAGTAGAGATTAGTGCTGATATTAGTTTATTAGAGTTTGTAGGCCTTAAGCAAAAAATAGAAGCAACTTTAGGCCGAAAAGTCGATTTGGTAGAATATGATACGCTAAAGCCTGTTATTAGGGAGAAGATTTTAAAGGAACAAGTGAGATTATTGTGAAGGAAGCAAATTGCCGGAATGCGTGATATCCTTATTCATGAGTATTTTGGTGTAAATATAAAACGCGCTCATAAAGTTGTTAAAAAAGATTTGCCAGAGCTAAAGGCTAAAATATTAAAGATTAAGGAAGATTTATGATAATTCATAATAAATCTGTTATAAGCTCATATTTCCGCCAAAAACCCCAACAAAATTAACCTCTATTCCATTCAACTGCGGGAGTTGAATGGACTTGTCCGCACACTATGCAACAAAATAGGTTCAAACGGAAATGTTGCATAGTGGGAATCTGTTGGATAGGGTTGCTCTGAATAGTAGTTGTGATATACTGAATACTATGAAATATCCTTCAATTTTTCATCTTATTTCTTCAGTTGCTTCAGAAAAAAGCGCAAATATTGTCTTAATTGGTGGATTTGCGGTAAATTATTATGGAGTTAGCCGTCAAACCATAGATGTAGATTTTTTAACCACAAATGAAGATTTTAAAAAAATTGTAGGTTTAATTGAAAAAGAAGGATATAAAAAAGATTGTAGCCAGGATATATTTGTCCGGCTCAGAACCGATACAGACTATTTATTAGATCTTGATTTTATGTTTGTTGATAAAGAAACTTTATCTAAAATTATCAAAGAGGGTAAAGAAATAGACGTTGCCAGACAAAAATTTATCATTCCTTCCCTGATGCATCTAATTGCGCTTAAACTTCATTCAATTAAAAACAATCCAGAACGGATTGCTAAGGATTTAATGGATATAATTGAAATGGTTAAGATTAATAAAATAGATGTGATCAGTAAAGATTTTAAGGACTTGTGCCTTGAATACGGAACAGAAAGTTTATATAACGATATTTTAGATAAAAGTAAAACCTAAATTATGGAAAAATTAAATTTACCCAAAAATAAAGAATCCTTGCCAGTGTCTAAGAATCTATCTATGGATGAATACCTAAAATTTGTTTACTTGAATGTACGCTTTTTATCCAATCAAAGAAAAGACAATCAAAGAAAAAAACACCCCTTCCGATTAAAATAACAAACCATTTCACACCTACGCGGTGTGAAAAACTGATTCGCAACTACAACCCCTCCCACCTCATTCCACCTCGTAGGTGGAATGAATCTTGTTACTACCCCCGGAGTGTAAATATTCTTTTGCAAACGTCCTGCTTTTGCTAAAAGTAGACGTCCTACATTTCCCTGTTTGGGTAGATCTTACATATTTTCTTTAAATTTATAAAACTTAATAAAATCAAGCTTCATTCCTGTTAACTGTCGGGGGTTAGCAATTTTTTTTAAATTTTTTTATTTTTTTTGAAAGAATTTGATGATTTGTTTCGTCTATAAGTAAAGGGGCAAATAAAAATTTGGTATTCGGATTTCAAACTAAAAGGAGGTGGAAGATGGATTTAGGCTTTAAAGTTACCAGGCTCTATAAGTTTAATGGCCAGGGGCCGGTAAAAGCAGTTTGCGATATTTCAATTGATAACCAGTTTATGGTAAAAGGTTTTCGGGTGGTTGAAGGTAAAAACGGGTTGTTTGTAGGAGTGCCGCGTGAATCCGGTAAGGACGGCAAGTGGTACAATAAAGCATTTCCCTTAACACCTGAAACTCGTAAATACCTTGATCAAGTTGTTTTATCAGCTTATGAAAACAGTTAATGTCAGCAGTTCAGCTTATCCTGTTTTGCTTAAAGAGGTTAAATCTCGGCCTGACAAGCTTTATTATAAAGGCAACTGGAATCCGGATATTTTTAAGAATTGCTTAGCTGTTGTCGGGTCGAGGCAAATGACTACCTATGGCAGGCAAATTACAAATAAGTTGGTATCAGAGATAGCTTCGGCAGGAATAACTATTGTTTCAGGATTTATGTATGGGGTTGATGCTCAAGCGCATCGGGCTGCGCTTAGAGGCAGAGGAAAGACCGTTGCAGTTATGCCTTGCGGTATCGACCGCATACATCCTGCTTATCAAGATAAACTGTATAAACAAATTTTAGATGAAAAAGGTCTGGTTATCTCTGAAATTGAAGGTGAAGCGATGCCTCGTTTATGGAGTTATCCTCAGCGCAACCGGATAGTTGCCGGTTTATCTAAAGCAACTTTAGTAGTAGAAGCTGGCCTGGAAAGCGGTTCTTTGATTACGGCCAATTTAACCAAACAATTTGGCCGGAAACTGTTTGCTTTGCCAGGCCCGCTTACTAGTTCAGTATCAAAGGGGACACTGAATTTAATTAAAGATGGGGCAGAGATGGTGATCTCGGCCGATGATATTTTAAATTTTTATGATTTAGGGGGCAAGGGAGAATTAGAAAATAGTTTTTTATCTTTTAACTTAGACAAGTTAGAAAAAGAAATTATTGAACAGTTAAAACAAGAGCCAATGGATATTGATTTTTTATCAAGGCAATTAAATAAAACCTCTTCTCAAGTAGGCACAAAGTTGTCATTGATGCATTTAAAGGGATTGGTTAACCAAGAGGCAGGTAAGTACTATGTTGATTTCTTATGAACAGATTGCTCGGAAAGTCTTATTGATTAGAGGCAGAAAAGTGATGCTGGATAGAGATTTATCTGAACTTTATGGAGTAACTACTGGGAATTTGAATAAAGCAGTAAATCGTAATAAAGAAAGATTTCCTAACGACTTCATGTTCCAGCTAACAAAAAAAGAGTTCAAAAACTTGATATTCCATTTTGGAAGATCAAGTTGGGGTGGGGTTCGCAAGACTCCAAAAGTTTTTACTGAACATGGCATTTTGATGCTTTCTTCGGTGCTGAGAAGTAAGCGTGCTGTTAGAGTTAATATACAAATTATGAGAATTTTTATAAAAATGCGAAAAATGTTTCCGAATTATAAAAATCTCGAAAAAAAAATAAATAAAATTGAGAATAAATATGATTCTCAGTTTAAAGTAGTTTTTGAAGCGATAAGGCAGTTAGCGCTAGAAGAAGAAAAACCAAAAAGAAAGATAGGATTTAAATAAATATATGTTAGTAAAAGTTTCATCTGCTCTTAATTTAGGCCTGAATACAGTGGGTATGGATGTTGAGGTGAATGTGGCTAGCCGAGGGCTGCCGGCTTTAGAAATTGTAGGACTGCCAACTAAAGCTGTAGCTGAAAGCAAACAGCGGGTAAAAACAGCGATTGTAAATTCTAATATTCAATTTCCCAAAAAAAGAGTTGTGATTAATCTTGCCCCTGCTGATATTCCTAAAGAAGGTTCTTTTTATGATTTACCAATAGCCATAGGTATTATAGCGGCTTCATCTGAGTGTCAATTGCCGGAAAAAAGTTTATTTTTTGGTGAGATTTCTCTAGATGGCAAATTGCGTCATACAAAAGGGGCTTTACTTTTAGCTTTGTTTGCCAAAGAAAAAGGCATAAAAAATATTTTTATTCCTAAGCAGTCGGTAAATGAAGCTGCGGTTGTTAAAGGTATTAATATTTACCCGGTAGAAGATCTAAACCAATTAATTTTTTCATTTTATGATCAATCCATTTTAAAGCCAATTAAAAGCATAAAATATAAGGGTAAACAAGCTTTTAAAAAGAGTGAGTTTGATATGTCAGAAATATTAGGACAAGAGCAGTCAAAACGAGCCTTAGAAATTGCTGCAGCTGGGGCTCATAATTTATTTATGGTGGGTAGCCCTGGTTCAGGAAAAACAATGTTAGCTCGGGCTTTTTCTGGAATTCTTCCTTCCTTAGGGGAAAAAGAATCATTAGAGGTAACTAAGATTTATTCAGCTTCTGGTTTGATTCCGCCTGAGGGGTCTGTTATTAAAGACAGGCCTTTTAGGTCGCCACATCATACAGTTTCATCAATTGGCCTTATCGGAGGCGGCAGCAAGATAAAGCCGGGGGAGATAAGCTTGGCACATCGAGGTGTATTGTTTTTAGATGAGTTTAACGAATTTCCCCGTTCGGTGCTGGAAGCTTTAAGACAACCCCTAGAAGATAACCGGATAACTATTTGCCGCAGCCGAGGCAAAGCTACTTTTCCGGCTCAGTTTGTTTTACTTGCATCTGCCAACCCTTGTCCTTGCGGTTATTTGTATCATCCCAAAAAAAATTGTATTTGCACACAAAGAGAAATAGAAAAATACAGAAAAAAAATATCGGGGCCGCTCCTAGACCGGATTGATATCTCAATAGAAGTGCCGGTTGTAGATGTAGGAGACTTTTCTGAAAGTCAAAAAGTAAAAAAATCCTTAGAGAGCTCTGAAACTATTAGAAAAAGAGTATTAAAAGCAAGGAAAATCCAAAAAGAGCGCCTGCGTCAGGAAAATATTTATACTAACGCTGAGATGGGTAATAGCCAGATAAAAAAGTATTGTTTTCTTTCTAATCAAGTGGAAAAAATTTTAATCCAAGCCACTGCAAAGTTTTGTTTATCGGCGCGTGCTTATTTTAAAACTATAAAAATAGCGCGCACTATTGCCGACCTAGATTCTTCGAAAAATATCGATATTGTTCATATGGCAGAAGCCTTGCAATATCGATATCGTGAAAACGAAACTAATACTGTTTAATAATATAAATTCGAAATTAATTGGAATAAACGATGGAAAAGAAGCATAATTTGATAATTGGCAATTTAGGTGAAAGCATTGCTAAGAGTTATCTAAAGAAGAAAGGATATAAAATTATTGATCAGAATTATAGAACCAGATATGCTGAAATTGATTTAATTGCTACCTACAGACAAGTTTTAATTTTTATAGAAGTGAGAACTAAAATCAGTGAATGTTTTGGGTCTCCGGAAGAAACATTAACTAAAAAAAAGATAAATAAAATTACCAGAAATTGCCTAGCTTATATTTATCAAAATGGCTGGAGGAAAGATTACAGGATAGATGCAATATGTATTGTGTTTGCCAAGAAAAAAGGATTAGAAAGGATTAGCCATTATAAGAATATTTTATTTTAATCTATTTTTTAAGCTGATCTTTAAAGCGATTTGAAATTTTATCATCTTTGTGGTGAGAGCGTCTTCGCCAGGAATCAAGAACCATAACTAAATTTTTTCCGCTTTCACTTTCAAAAGACCAGCGAATACCTAGGATTAAAGCTCCGATTAGGAATTGGAGAAAATATTTAGGTATTATAAAGGATAATCCGAAGAAAATAATTGTAGCCGCCAGGAATAACCTTCTTTTTACTGCTTTTTTTTGAGACTTGTTTTTTTTGTTTTTAGTTTTTATTGAATTTAGGTTAGCTTTTGTTTTATTTATAATATTATCCGGCAGAGAGTCAAAATTATTCTGCTTATGTTTTTTAAGGGCTTCAGCCGCTATGCTTATTTGACTTAAGCAAAAACTACAACCGGCAATGTGGTTTTCTAAGGATTTGCGTTTTTCTTGATTTAAATTATTTTGAAGATAATTTATCAGAGCTTGATTATCAGGGCAATTTTTACCTTTTCTAGAGGCACCTACATTTAATTTTTCCTTTAGGTACTTTTGAATTACTTCTTTTTCTCTTTCCATATTTCCCCTCTAACTTATAGACGAAATGAAATTCATTTTTCTTTCATTTTTTTTAAATTATTTTTGATTTTTTCTTTTGTCCGGGCGATTATAGTAGAAATTGTATTTATTGATAGTTTTGTAATCTCTGCAATTTCTTGATGGGTTTTTTCTTCTAGAATATTTAAAGAAATGATAATTCTTTCTTTATTTGATAAATTTTCAATTGTCGCATTAACTAAAATAAAATCGTCACGGTTAAGTAAACTTTCTTTAAAGCTATCATCCCTAAAAGTTGTAAAATCAATTGTCAAATCTTCTCTGTTATTGAATTTTTTACGCATATAATCAATAGTTTTATTGGAGGATATCATTGCCAGCCATCCGGGTAGAAAATTTATATTTTTTAACTGGCTTAGTTTATTTCCTTCAAAAAGAGTTAAAAAAACTTCTTGAAAAATATCTTCTATATCATTTTGTTGGTATTCGGAGGTAATTTTTTCTATCCGTTTACGAATTGCCCAATAAATAACTTTTCCGTATCTTTTTAAAAATATTTTCCAAGCTTTTTTATTTTTTTTGCAGCAAAGTTTAATTAGTTTTATTTCATTCATAAAATTAGATAATAAGTTCTTTTTAAAAGAATTTTACCGTCTATTTTAAAAACTGTAAAGCTTTTTCGCCGACAAGAAGCAAATGGCTTGTTTTCCCACTTTGGATGTGGGGAAATGGTTAAAATGGTTGCCAAAGGTAACTTCTACTATTATAATAATTACTTAATTAACTGTTTAATCAATTAACTAATTAACTATTAAAGGAGGTAAAATGGCAGATTTAAAGTTAACTAAGGCTGAAATTAAAGAGGGTGCTCCTTTTGCGGCACTTTCTTATATCTTTTGTTTATGGATTTTGGTTTTTATTTTCAAAAAAGATAATAAATTTTCTTATTTTCATGCCCGGCAAGCTGTAGTTATCTTTTTTGCTGAGGTAGTTTGTTTAATTTTTCAATTTGTTCCAATAGTTGGAATTATTTTTATTCTAATTAATTTTCTGCTGATGTTGATTTCTTTATACGGAATCTATATCTCTTTGACCGGTGAGGCCAAAAAGATACCGGTTATCGGAAAAATTGCTGATAAGTTTGTAATTTAATCCTATGGCTGATTTAACTCCTTATTTTAAAGACGGCTTTACTAATACCGAAACCTGGCGTGTTTTTCGGATAATGAGCGAGTTTGTTGATGGTTTTGAAGAGTTGTCGGTTGTCGGTAAAGGTATTTCATTTTTTGGCTCAAAATGCCTAGATGAAAGCCATCCATTTTATAAATTCGCCTATAAAGCCTCGTATGAGGTAGCTAAAAAAGATTATCAGATTATTACCGGCGCCGGCCTTGGGATTATGGAGGCGGCAAATAGGGGCGCTCATGATGCTGGAGGATTATCGGTTGGCCTAAATATACTTATTCCTGAGAAACAAACTCCCAATGAATATATCAATCATTTAATTGAGTTTCGTTACTTTTTTGTCAGAAAGGTTATGTTTGCCAAGCATTCCCATGCTTTTGTGGTGTTTCCCGGAGGTTTTGGCACCTTAGATGAGTTGTTTGAGATTTTAGCTTTAGTTCAAACTCTTCGGATTAAGCCGGTTCCGGTTATTTTAGCTGGGAGAAGTTATTGGCAAGGATTAATTGGCTGGCTTAAAGATAAGGTACTGGCTGCCGGATGTATCGATGAAAAAGATTTAGATCTATTTAAAGTTGTCGATAAACCAGAAGAATTATATCAAGCAATAAAAGACTTTTATACTGTTGGCAAAAAAAGGAAGCGTAAATAAATGACTTATTTGCGTGTTTGGAAAGATCTAAATTTGGCAGATATCAAAAAGCATCTTCTTGTAGTTGGAGAGCTTTCGGCAGAGTGTTTTAACTGTCATGAGCTAGGTATAAATTCAGCCAGCCGCAGTTGCCCTAATTGTGGGACTGTCTTTAAATACATTGGTTTTAGAAGAAAAATTAGAGGACAAGATTTCAAAAGCTTTAGCCAAGAACGTACCGGGGTTAAACTGATTGATTTTTTTGATTTTAAAAAAGCAATAAGTAAAAAAGGAGCTCGTGATTTTCTAGATATATAAGATAAGGAGTTTAATTTATTATGAAAAAAGATCTCAGTCAAATTGTAGAGGAAGTAAAAAAAATAGTCCAAGGGAAGATGATGCAGGCAACAAAAAAGGATATTGTCCGTCTTTCTGATGAAAATTTTCGTAAAAAGGTATTAATCTACACAGAAGAAACTTTAGTTAAATTAGCAAATAAAAATAAAGTTGATTTATCTGATGGGTTAAAAAAAGAGACTACAGATCAAATAGTTTCAGAGCTGTGCGGATATGGTTCTTTAGAGCAAGTGCTAGAGGATCCTTATATAACAGATATTATGGTTAACAGTCCTTCCCAGGTTTTTATTGAAAGAGAAGGAAGAGCTCAAAGATTAGAGATAAACTTTAAAAATGAAGCGGAAATTAAAACAATCATCGAAAGAATGATGATTGGTTCAAGCAAAAGGATAAATCAGGCATCTCCTTTTGTTGATTTTAGGTTAGATGATGGTTCTCGAGTTACTGCGGTAATACCGCCGGTTTCAAAGAGCCCGGCTTTATGCATTAGGAAGTTTTCAGAAGAAAGGTTTGAACCGGAAGATTTGGTAACTTTAGGAACGCTTGATAATAAAGTTCTTAATTTTTTGAGGGCTTGTATAGATTCGAAGATTAATATCTTAATTACCGGTTCAACCGGAGCAGGTAAAACTACGCTTTTAAATGTTTTGGCTAATTTAGTTGACTCAAAAGAAAGAATTGTTGTTCTTGAGGACACAGAAGAACTTTCTATTTCAGAGTCTAGGCATTTTTTAAAATTGCTTACTCGTCCTCCGAGTATAGAAGAAAAAGGAGAAATCGGTCTTGATAATCTGGTAAGGTTGTCATTGCATTTACGTCCGGATAGAATAATCATCGGAGAAGTTAGGGGGGAAGAGGCGTTTTATTTTTTACAAGCTATAAATACTGGGCATGAAGGTTCAATGTGTACTCTTCATGCTGAACATACCGAAGGTGCTCTATCTCGTCTTGAAACCTTGGGCCTTATAGCTAAATCAAATATGCAGTTAGAGGCTTCAAAAAGGTTAGTGGGAATGGGGATAGATTTGGTCATCCATTTAAGAAGAACTTCAACTGGAAAAAGAGTTATAAACCAGATTTCCGAAGTTGATCATCAAGATGGGAAAAATTTAGTAAAGAATATATTTTTATATAAAGAAGAGTTCGAAGCTGGTCAGGAAAAAAGCTATTTTGAATTTACTGGTAACACCCCTGGTTTTATTGACAAGCTAGAAACCCGCTCTGGCTATAGTAAGGATAAATTAGTTAAATAAGATAAATTAAAATTTTTTCGGAGAGGTCGCATAGCCTGGTCGAGTGCGCGTGTTTGGAATACACGTGAGCCTTTTTGGCTCCGGGAGTTCGAATCTCCCCCTCTCCGTAGTTTTGTTTAGTTTGATAAATTAAGTTAGCAGATAATGTTCATCGTAATTTGTGAATCTAATACATTATTCGGATGCAATATAAGGCCTTCGGCCTAGCTTTGCCTGCGGCAAAGATTGCATACGAATCTCCCCCTCTCCGTAGTTTTGTTTAGTTTGCGTTTCCTTTTAGAGGAAGATGTAGCGCAGGATAAAAAGAATTGAAAATATTATAAGCAGAGGATTAAGTTTATTGAACTCTCTTTTTACCAGTTTTAGAAAAGTATAAGAGATAAAACCAAAAGAAATCCCTTCGGTGATACTTAAAGTAAAAGCCATCATTACCATAGTTAAAAAAGCAGGTATTGCTATACTGTAGTCAGACCAATCTATTCTTTTTACTCCTTTTACCATCATAACTCCTACAATAATTAAGGCTGGAGATATTATTGGATAAAAGGTAGTCTCGCCTTGGGTGTATCCGGCTGAGACCATTTCAATTAGAGGATAGAAAAATAAAGCTAGAATAAAAAGAAGAGCTGTTACCAAATTTGCTAAACCAGTTCTTGCTCCTTCTGCTACGCCGGTTGAACTTTCGATATAGCTGGTTGTGGTTGAAGTTCCGGCTGAGGTGCCAACAGTGGTTGCGAAAGCATCACTAAGTAAGGCTCTTTTTGCTCGGGGAAGTTTACCTTCTTTTATAAATTTACCTTCTTGACCAATTCCAATTAAAGTGCCTACTGTATCAAAAAGATCAAGAAAGAATAAGGTAAAGATAACCATAAGCATATCTAGGCTAAAGGCTCCGGCTATATCCAGTTTTAGTAAAGTTGGCATAATAGAGGGGGGCTTGCTTATTAGGCCGGTAAAGTTAGTAAGGCCAAAAATTAAAGCCAAGACAGCATTTGCCGCTATTCCGAAAAGAATCGCTCCTTTTATTTTTAGAGTTAAACAAATAGAGATAACTAAAATTCCAAACAAAGAAAGTAGGGCTTGGGGGCTTGATATTTTGCCTAGGCCAATCAAAGTTCCAGATTTAGCTACAATTAAACCTGACCATTTAAGGCCGATTAAAGCAATAAGCAAGCCAATACCTGTAGCAATTGCATTTTTTAATGAAGCGGGTATAGAGTTTACTAATTTTTCTCTTAACCCAAAGAAGGCAAGTAGTATAAAGATTAAAGCTGAGATAAAGTTTGCGCCTAAGGCTTTTTGCCAAGGGATGCCCATACCCAGGCAAATCACATAAGCAAAGTAGAAGTTGTGGCCCATCGCCGGGGCAAGTGCGATAGGGTAGTTTGCTAAAAATGCCATAAGTAGAGTACCAACTGCAGCTGAGATACAAGTTGCTACCATAACGGCTCCTTTATCCATTCCGGTAGCAGATAAAACTACCGGTTGGACAAAGATTATATAAGACATAGCCATAAAAGTGGTGATGCCACCGATAGTTTCTTTTTTTATATCTGTTTGGTTTTGGCTTAATTTAAAAAATTTCTCCAAAAGTGCCTTCATGGTTAATATTATATAAATATAGGGTTAGTTGACAAGGCAAAATTAAGAGTTTATTGCCAAAGCTTAAAGACTATGTTAAAATTTATCACTATGAAAAAACTACTTTATTGCAGAGGTAGTTCTAAAAAAAACAAGAATGCCTTTCCTTTTTCTTTTGTTTCTACAACCAGCATTCAAAAAGCCCGCAGCATAAAATATCCGGTAGTTATCTTTGATTATAAGTTTATAAAAAAAAGAAAGAATACTGATTTTTCTTTCATTAAAGATAAAGTTTGCCTTTTGTGTTGTGAGAGTGATGAAAAAGTTAAATTAGTTGATCTTAAGAGATTGGGTTTTTTTGATTATTTTTTTAGAAAAGATAATAAAGATTTAATATCTTTTAAGATAAAAAAAGCTAGAGAATTTGCAGAGCTAAAAGGTAAAAATTTAACTTTAAAAAAGAAGGTTTTAAAAGAAGAATATAATTCAGACAAGTTAGCTTTAGTTGATTCATTAACAGGTTGTCATAATTGGCGGTTTTTCTTAGAAGAAGCCAAAAGACAGCTTGTGCGTTCAAAACGGTATTCGGAAAAAGTTTCGTTTATTGGTATCGATATTGACCATTTTCGTCAAATTAACGAAATTTATGGAGTAAGCGTTGCTGATAAAGTTATAGGAGAAATAGTTAAGCTACTTGATAGTAATTTACGCAAAGAAAATGTAGTTAGCCGCTGGCGGGAAGATGAGTTTTTTATTATTGCCCCTTACCTAGATAAAAAAAATGTAGCTGTAGTTGCTAATCGGCTTAAAAATGTTATAGCCAGTCATAGGTTTAGGTATAGAGACGTTAGCCTAAAAATCAAAGCAAGTATTGGAGCGATAAGTTTCCCTGAAGATAGTATCTCCAGCCCAAAAGATGTTACCATTGCCCTAGATAGAATTATCGCTCAAGCTAAAAGAAAAGGCGGTAATACAGTTGTTATTTCTTCACGGCTTCAGACTAAGCCAGATATAAAAAAGAAGGACAAGGCTAGTATCAAAGAAATGCGCCAAAAGGTAGAAAAGCTAAATATCTTACTGAATAAAGATATTTTAGATGTAATTTATGGGTTTGCCCGGGCAATTGAGGCAAAAGATGCCTATACTGGAACTCACGTTGAATATACTTCTAAAATTGCAAAAAGCATTGCCCGAGAGCTAAAACTACCTAAAAATGAGATTGAAGATATAGAACATGCAGCTGTATTACATGATTTAGGAAAAGTAGGTATAGACGGAAATATCTTATCAAAAAGAGGCAAGCTAACTTCTAAAGAGCGAAAAACAATTCAGGCTCATCCTTCAATTGCTGCTGAGATATTAAAGGATATTCATGGTCTACGTGGAGCTGTGCCTGGAGTTTTATATCATCATGAATGGTTTGATGGTACAGGTTACCCTCTTGGCCTTAAAGGTGATGAAATTCCTTTAGCGGCACGAATAGTTGCTGTAGCCGATGTTTATCAAGCTTTAATTTCAGATCGGCCCTACCGAAAGGCTTATAGCAAGGAAAAATCAATCGAGATAATTAAGAAAGAGTCGGGCAGTCATTTCGATCCTAAAATCGTAAAAATTTTCTTAAAAGTTATTAAAGAAATTGATGATAAAAGATAAGTTGTATATGCAGCAAGCACTAAAGCAAGCTAATTATGCTAGGCTTGAAGATGAAGTGCCGGTTGGCGCGGTTATAGTTTATAAAGGTAAAATTATTGCGAAAAGCTATAACCAAATTGAGCGGCTCAAAGATCCAACTGCTCATGCTGAGATACTTGCTATAACCCAAGGTTCAAACTATTTAAAATCTAAATGGTTAAACGGTTGCAGGCTGTATGTTACTACAGAGCCGTGTTCTATGTGTGCTGGAGCTTTAGTTTTAGCTAGAATAGATAAGGTGATTTTCGGGGCAGCTGATCCTAAAACAGGAGCTTTAGGTTCTAAGGTAGATATAAATAGGTTGGGTTTAAACCATAACTTTAGGGTAAAAAAAGGAGTGCTTGAGAAAGAGTGTGGAGATATTTTAAAAGATTTTTTTAAGAAAAAAAGAAAAAGTAAAAGTAATTAAATAAAAAGTTACTTTTAATAAAAAATTGACCAACCAGCTTTAATATAGTATTATAGTTTTTTTGTTAAGATTTCTCACCCAATAGTATTGGGTTCGAAATCCTCACAATTTTTTTAAAAATTGTTCGGAGAGGTGCCTGAGTGGTTGAAAGGAGCTCCCTGCTAAGGAGTTGATCCTATTGCTGGATCCCAGGGTTCGAATCCCTGCCTCTCCGCCAAAATATCTGACCTAACTTTATGGATATATTATTTAATATTGGATTATTCAGTTTTGGTTTAATTCTGCTTACATTTAGTTCCAATTGGCTGATCCAAGCTTCAGTTAAGATATCTTCATTTTTTCGCTTAACTCCTTTATTTATTGGATTAGTGATAATTGCTTTTGGTACCTCTGCTCCTGAGGCTGGAGTGGGAATCATTGCTACCTTAAAAAATCAAGAGGGAATTGCTTTAGCGAATGTAATTGGGAGTAATATTGCAAACATTGCTTTAGCTCTAGGTTTGTGTTCGATTTT
>JAWOBO010000034.1:0-2687 GCA_046484225.1 Candidatus Omnitrophota bacterium
CTGAAAATGAAGTTATACTAGAAACAGAAGCCCACAATCTAATAAGCCTATTTTAATTTTTTTCAAAAACAATTAAATCGACAAAAGCTCCTTTTTCAACCCAATTATTAAAAAATTTAATCTCAGTATAACATTCACTTTCTTTCTTTAAAACCAAAAAAATCGACTTTTTAGACAAATTTTTAAAATCACACTGACCACGTTCTAGTCTGACAACATTCACTTGAGGAGCATAATAAGTCAAAGCATCTTCAAAAGACGGATAAACTTCAGTTGCCTCTTTTGTAATTATTAAGTTATTAACTTGATTAAAGTTATTCTCTTCATTAAGCCAAACAGCGAAATCTCTATTTTTATCTTCTGATCTTGTTTGTTGATAATTAAACAGATAATAAAAGCCTGTAATAGCTAAAAAAATAATAAGTGGATAAATTATCCTCTTTTTTGAAAATAACGGTTTAATCCATTTACTAACCAATATAACTAACACGGGTACAATAACTGTTGCTCGGTGAAGCCGAAAAGGAATACCATAATAACTATAACCTTTTGATAAACCAGAAGTAATTATTACAGCTATAATCCATAAACCAACGAAAATAAACTCTTTACCTAAACCTCCAAAAATTGATAAAAGTAAGCTAAATAAAAACAGAAATTGAAAAATCGGCGACACAAAAAATGGACGATCCGTCTGAAGAACAACATGATTAATTATTTTTATAAAATCTTCTTTTAATTGAATGTTAGTTGTTTCTGAACTAGCAAATTTAATATCTGTACGAAAAGCCAACGAACTAAGAAAGGAAAACATTGAAAGGAAAATAATGAATAGAATTGTTCCTTTTTTAAAACGACTCATTTTAGCTTTAAATAACAAATACCATAAAACACTCAGCCCTAAAAAATATACTGCTAAACCAGAAGTATAAGCATGAATTAAAAGTAATAAAGAAAAACCAAATAACAAAAGATTAACCACCTCTTTTTTCTTAAGGTAATTTAGCAAAAAACTTAAACTAATCATAGTCAAGGAAACAGGAAAAATGCTTTGTTCATAATGAAAGGTAAAATGAACAAAATAGTGAAAATGCCAAATAGTTGATAAAAATATGGCCGAAACATAGTTGCCGCAAATATCCCCAAAATATTTAATCAAATTTGCAGTCAATAATATTAAACCAAGTATTAAATAAATTGAACCTCCTAAATTTAAGGCAAAAGTACTTCGGCCAAGAATGAGAGAAGGCAGAGACGGTATTAGAAATTGTCTTGCTGGATAGTTACCAAAACAAGTAGAAATAAAGCCTAAATCCGGCGATTTTCTCAAGTGTTCGAGCATACAATGTATTTCCAAGGTGCTTTCTCGACTAACATTTCGAAAATTAGAAGTATTGACAAAAATAATTAGTATATTTATTAATAAGATAAAAGCACTAATTAAACATTTTTTATTTATTACTTTAGTAAAAAGAAATAATAATTCTTTCAGGCTTATGAGACCAATTATAAAAATCCCTATACCCCATAAAAAAGTGCCCATAATTGAAAAAAAATAAATTCCCGGAAAAAAATAAATTGATACTTCAATTGCAAAAAGTAATACCAATAATCCATACACTGTATATTTGAATAAATCGCTATTTTTCATTAATAGTTTTTTCAAAAATAATTACTTTTGGGTGGTCGTAGACGGTAAAAGCTTCTTCAGAAGCGTCATCGTTTAACTCAATGCCAAACAAACTGGGATAGGAAGTTATTTCAGCGACTTTTTTGAATCTGCCCTTATTCGAAATTGTAATAAGTTCATCCGAAAATAATCGTTTATAAAAATCTATTGATTTGGAATATCGTTCCGGAAGCATTGGAATTGAACCATATAAACGGCTTGAGGAAATAATAATAAAGTCAATTTTTTCCAACTGATTGTTTATTTTTTTCCATTTCTCATCTGTATCCTTATCATAAAGCGGTAAAGTTTCCTGATTATATAAAGAAGGGTTTTTTTTACCAATTGATAAAGGCAGACAATCATCCCAGTGTTCACAGGAAATAGTTGATCCCGGCGGGATATTTTCATAAATCCATTGTGAAGCTTTCACCCGGGTATGGGGCCGGCTGTAAATCGCCATAAACATTAGTGGGTAAATGAATAAAGAACCTAGAACCAAAAACTTGGGAACGCGGGGGATTTTAGGAAAATATTTTGATAAAAAATTTCCTCCAACTAAAGCCATAAATGGGTAAATCGGCAAAAAATAGCGCATTGTTTTTGAAAACTGAACTCCCTGATATATAAAAAGAAGAAGAATCCAAATGACGATCATAAGATCGTCATTCTGAGGTCGAAATTTCGGCCGAAGAATCCCCTTGGGATCCTTCGCTGCGCTCAGGATGACGCGGGCAATAGCAATTAATATTAATATCCCCATCGGAACACCAAGTCCCCAGAAGAAAATATTTTTAGCCGGGAAAATTAATGGTTTAGTATTATTCCACTGAATTGCCGGAGGAAACCAACTGTCCGGCTGATTATAATTTTCTAATTCTTTAATGTTGTCAATAAACCTGGAATTTGGACGAAATAAACCGACAAAGCTGTAGGGATTTAATATACGCGTAGTAACGCTGGTAATCAGTAATAAGTAAACAGTAAACAGTAATAATTTTTTAATATTTCCAGAATA
>JAWOBO010000070.1:0-18731 GCA_046484225.1 Candidatus Omnitrophota bacterium
GGTTTTGTAATATAATATTCATCATAAAGAGCAGCCGCTTTTAATTTAGTTTCATCATCTGTTTTTGCACTCAACATTATTACTGGAATAGATAATGTTTCCTTTGACTCTTTAAGTTTTTTTAAAACTTCGATACCATCAACTTGAGGCATTATTATATCTAAAATGATTAAATCTGGTTTATGCTTTACTGCAGTTTTAAAAGCATCTTTTGCTTTGTTCACAACATCTACCTGATATTGTTCTTCTATCTCAAGATTGGCTTTTAAAAAATAAGTTAGGTCTTGCTCATCATCAACAACTAATATTTTTTTTCTTTTCTCTTCCATTTGCTACCTCCCCTTTTTTTTAATTATCATTTTATTCAAAATTATTAGCTCTATTATTGATTGGCAATATTACCTTTGCCGTGGTTCCTTTAGCCGGTTTACTTTCAATGCGTAACCTCCCCTCATTATTTTCTATTATCATTTTACACATAGCAAGACCTAATCCAGTTCCTTTACTATCTCTTTTGGTTGTAAAAAACGGCTCAAAGACTTTAGCTAAGTTTTCTTCTGAAATCCCTTCCCCATTATCTATTATCTTGATTATACAACTACTTTTATTCTTTAGGCCTTTAGAAGCAGAAGCTTTATGCGTTTTAACCTTTATTTTTCCTCCCCCAGGCATAGCTTCTATGGCATTTAAAAAAAGATTAAACAAGACTTGTTGTATTTGATTTTTATCTCCTACTATTCCTTTTGGACTTTCTTTAACATCATTAATTATTTTTATTTTACCCAACGATACTTCATATTTAAGCAAAGAAAGAGTTTCCTGAATCAACTCTTTTAAATCAATAGTTTTACTCTTTCTCCCTGAGGGCTTAGCAAAGGTAAGTAAATTTTGCACTATATTGTTCGCCCGTAAAGTAGAGTCTTTTACTTTTTTTAAAGCAATCGCCACATCTTTTTCAGGATTATTTATTTTTCTCTCGAGAAATTCTACCCCCCCTAAAACAACACCTAAAGGATTCTTCACTTCATGAGCTATACCAGAAGAAAATCTCCCCAAAGCTGCAAGTTTTTCTGACTGCACCAGACTACCTTGAGCTTTTTTCAATTTTGAATAAGCTTGCTTTAAAATTTTATTCCCGTAAATACGCTCTTCTTCGGTGCCTACAGCAGAGGTAACTATTCTTAAATTATCCTGATCTTTTTTATCGGGAGAAAAATCCCGCCGACAGAAAGCGTAGATAACTCCAACAGTTTCTTCTCTAAATTTAACTGCTGATCCGATACAAGTAAAAAAATCATTGCGGAGAATATTTAGATTTGTTTTTATATATTTACTATCAGTCAATTTTCTTATAACTACAAGTTGTTTTTGGCTTTTTAAGATATCATACCCAATAGATCCTTCTGACTCCCGATCATCATAATACTGAGGAGGATTATGCCAAGCAAATGACTTTAAACTATCTGTTTTTTGATCATATTTTTTATAAAATACACAAGAAGCTCCTAAAATCTCTCCATATAACCTAACTAATCTTTTAATATCTTCTTGCGGGTCGCCAATAAGCCCTGAAAGGCATCTATTTATGTCCGAAACCTGACTAATTTCTTGCTTATACTTAATCCCCATAGCAATAGTATTAGCTACAGTCATAAGGTATTCATCTGTTTTCTTTGTCTTTTTAGCTTCCGGAGCCACAATCAGATCAATTACACCCAGCAAATTTTTTTGATACAGCAATGGTATGCAATAATGATTATGTTTTTTAGAAAAATAGTCTTTTGCGGCAAGAGGGCAATTTTTGTGATTAATTGAAAATTGAGCGCATTTCTCCTCTGCAGCTTTTCCACAAATACATCTTTGAAAATTTATGCTTTGACACTCTTTAAGCAAAGCAGAAGGCACACCACAGGAAGCCTTAAGCTTAAATGAATTAGGTTGATCTCCGGTAAAAAAAGCCATTGCTCCAATGCAATCTATGAAATGCTTGTCAGAAATAATTAAATTGAGAGCTAAATTCATAAAAACTATTCGAGAAATATTATTAAACGATAGTTTTAATATAGAGTTAGTGATCCGATAGATAAAATATCTGTCTTCAATGCTTATATTTTTCTCGATATCTTCTTGATTTTCTATAGCATGATCAAAACTTGATTCCTTTGGTGAAAAATATTCTTCAGTTGTCCCAGCCTTACTTTTAATTGATTCTTTTTTCTTAAAATTGTTTTTAGCTTTAGAAAGTAAATATAAATTTCCAATCAAAATAAAAAATACGCCGGTAAAACGAAATGCTAGCTTTTGAAAATCAAAAGGAAAAATTGCATAAAGATAGCTACCTTCACCCATAAAAAAAGAAAAAGCCGCCAAGGCAAACCAATATAACAAAATTAAAATAACGGTCGAAAGCATGTAGTTATTATACTATACAATGGCAAGAAAAAAAAGATCAAGGAACACCCTGTTAATTTTTCCTTGTATCACAACAAAGAAACAAATACAATAATTCTATGTTTAAAAAGGCAGCAAGCACCGTAAAAAACATATTTTTTCCGGCAATTTGCCTAACCTGCGGAAGAAAAACAACAAACCCCTATCTTTGCCCTTTTTGTAAAAACCAAATAAAACTCCTTAATCCTCCTGTCTGTTACACTCAACTAAAAATAGGCGATAATAACAACAAAAAAATATTAACAGCTCTTAGCAGCTGCAGTTATAAAGGGCCACTTAAAAATTTAATACATTCCTTCAAGTACAACCACTACGACCACTTCGCAGATTTCTTTTTTCAATTTATGTTCAAACAGCTAAAAATCACTAAATTTAGGCCCCGAGGCTATGATTTTATTGTAGCGGTGCCTTTGCATCCACACAAAATAAAAAAGAGAGGGTATAACCAAGCAGAACTATTAGCTAAACAATTAGCAAAATATTTTCAATTACCTTTAAAAAATGATATAATAAGCTCAAAATATATTAGGGATTCTCAAACTAAGCTTTCCTCGAAAGAACGGCAAGAAAACGTCAAAGGAAAATTTATAGTAGAAAAAAATTTTAGAGATAAAAATGTTGTATTGGTTGACGACGTTCTTACGACCGGCGCCACAATTTCAACATGTTGTCAATCCTTAAAAGAAAAAGGCATAAATAAAATTTATCCAATTACTTTGGCAAAAACTATAAAAAATTAAATAAAATGCGAATATTACGTACCTATATTTTAAAAGAATTCTTAACAGTTTTTTTATTTTCCTTCCTCATAATAAACATCTTTTTCCTCGGAGGTAGTTTATATAAAATATCGGATATGATAATCCGCAAAGGCATTCCGGTTATGTCTGCCCTCAAGGTCTTTTACTTTATAGCCCCTAGAATCTCAGAGTACACTATACCGCTAGCTTTTTTGTTTGCACTTTTATTAACTCTAGGAAGATTAGTCGTAGATAATGAACTAGTCGCAATTCAAAGTTCCGGAATATCAACTATCAAAATTTTTTCAATGTTTCTGTTGGTTGCTTTTATCTTTTCGCTTTTCTTGCTTTTTTTAAAAAGCAAGGTTATCCCAGATACCCACTACCGTTATCACGCTCAGCTAAAAAGCACCTATTCTAAAAATTTACCGGCCTTAATAGAACCGGGAGTTTTTTTAGATGAGTTTAAAAACTACATTTTGTATGTAACCGATAAAAATAATCAAGATTTAAAAAACATCTATATATATAAGACAGATAAAAAAGAAGACATAACCGAAATCACTTTTGCAAAAAGAGGTAAATTCATTATTGATAAAAATATACTAAAGATAAAGCTCGAACAGGGTTTTCGCGATATATCCAACCCTAATAATGAGACTGGCCCTTTTCGCCTAAATTTTAAAAGATTTTTTATGGACCTACCTATGCAGGAAAAAGAAAAAAAGGTAATCAAGAAAAAGCCTAAAGATATGCGCCTCGAAGAACTAAAACAAAAAATAAATAATTTTGAGAAAAAAACTCAAGGAAAGGCAGAGGCAAGCATGCCCACAGAGTTCTTATCAGAATTCCATCGAAGAATAAGCTTTTCCTTTGCCCCAATTGCATTTGTAATTTTAGGATTTGGGATCTCGATGACAATAAAACACAGAGAAAAATCAATAAACTTCATAGTTGCGGCTATCACGGCAGGTATCTACTATCTTCTCTTTCTCCTTGGCGAAACCTTAACTGAATACCACATGCTGCCCCCTCCTTTGGCCATGTGGCTACCTAATATAGTAATAATCTTAGCTGGTATTTTCCTTTTTTACAAATATGCGAATTTTAGATAAATATATCTTAAAAAATATCGCACTTTCTTATCTGTTTGTACTGCTTCTATTTACTGGGCTACACATATTAATAGATGTATTTTCTACGCTTTCGGATATATTAAAAAACAACCCATCCTTGCTTATTGTTATCAAATATTACATCTATCTTCTTCCTCTTATAATATTACGAGTAAGCCCAATGGCTCTTTTAATGAGTGTGTTATACACCTACAGCAATTTAGGTAAAAATAATGAACTGATAAGTATCCGCACCTCCGGAATAAGCAGCCTAAGAGTAGCTTATCCGGCTATCTTTTTGGCAATTTTTATCTCCTGCTCTGTCTTTTTTCTCCAAGAAAAACTACTTATACAATCACAATCCCAAGCCGAAAATATCAAAAAGCAATATATTGAAAAAGAAACTAAAGAGTCAGAAATAAGAAATTTAGCTTTTACCTCAAAAAGGTCTATTTTTTTTATTGAGATTTTTTTACCCAAAGAGAAGAAAATGGAAAATCTTATAATCTTTAAGCAAACTCCTGAAGGTAATCTTTTTAAAAAAATTAATTGTAAATCAGCAAAATATATAGATGGAAAATGGATAGGTTATAATCTGATAGAGTCTAATTTAGAAAACACCACACGGCTTAAAGATACTCCTAGTGTCATAGAAAAAAAACCTCTCACTTTATCAAAGAAGCCAGATGAACTGGTCTTTGAAAAAAGTATGTTTATCGAATTTACTCCGCTTGTAAAATTAGGAGAACAAATCAATAACCTTAAAAACGTTACCAGAGGAAAACTCTTAAAAAACCTAAAAATCGACTTTTATAAAAAAGTTGCTTTTCCTTTTTCTCATTTGTTTTTAATTATAGGCTCTCTACCAATTGCTCTTGAAATTAAAAAGAGAAAAGCTAGTTTTGCAGCCGTTGGGATTGGGCTTATCCTTTCATTAACGTATTCGTTAATCGATTCAATAAGTATCGCCCTAGGTAAATCCGGAATAATTTTACCTTTCTTTTCTGCCTGGTTGGCTCCACTTTTTTTCTTAAGTATCGGGATAACCGGTTTAATCTTAATCCGTTGACTTGGCTGAATAATGGCGGGGGACCTCTTTAGATATGCGAGTTACAATTTCATAAGGAATAGTTTGAGCCCAGTCGGCTAAATCTTGGGCCGTTATTTCTTTATCTTTTTCTCTGCCGATTAAGGTAACTGTCTCTCCTTTTTTTATTTTTCTATTTTGGCCTAAATTAATCATAATATGATCCATGCAAATACGGCCAACCACTTCAAACAGTTCGCCGTTTATCAACACTTTGGCGCAATTTGACAAAGCCCAAGGATATCCGTCGGCATAACCTACAGAAGCCGTTGCAATCATTGTTTTTTTCTTAGTAACAAAATCGCCTCCATAGCCTATTGTCTTTCCCGCTGGAACTTCTTTTACAAAGATCACTTTTGATTTAAAACTTAAAACCGGATTTACCTCGATATTTAAGTCAGAAGAAGGTTTGATGCCATAAAGAATAAGGCCCGGCCTTACCATATTGAGGTAGGAATCAGGGTAATTAATCACGCCAAGGCTATTGGCGCTATGATAATATTTAAAATCTATATCTCTTTTCTTTAATTTTTTGATCAAATTTTGAAAAACCTTTAGTTGCTGCTTGGTAAATTTAGAATTTGTATCAGCTACAGGAAAATGTGTATAGATACCCTCTAAGGAAATAAATTTTAATTTTTTCAATTCTTCCACAAAAGAATAGGTTTGATCAGGATAAAAACCTAAGCGCCCCATCCCGGTATCTACCTTTACATGAACCGGAACAGTTATTTTTGTTTTTGAAGCTTGACAATTTAACTCCTGAGCAAAAGATTGATCTACAACCGTAGGAGTTATGCCAAAACGAATAAAGAAAGGAACTAATTCTTTTGAAACAACACTAAGAAGAAGAATTTGGCCTCGATAACCATCTTCTCTAAGCTGTATTGCTTCGTTAATACTGCCTACCCCAAAATAATTTATACCCTCCTCATAAAGCCTTCGAGCTATCGGAATAAGGCCGTGTCCATAAGCAGATTGTTTTAAAATAGCAATAATTCTTACCGAATCCCCCACTAGTTTCCTGACCCTTCTAAGATTATCAGAAAGTGCTTCCAAATTAATATCAACCCAAATTTGCCGTTTCATATTTTAACTACCTATTTTTTTGTCACCTGGCAATTTATCGAATGCAGATATAATGGTTTTACTCTTTCTAATTCATAGTTCATTTTATCAAAATTATTGCTATTGACAAAATACCTGGCTCGAGGGTATACGTTTTTTCCACAAAATCTAACGCTTTTTTTTATCATTTTAGCTTTTTTGCGCAAATGAGGATCATAAGTTACAAACAAATAATCTTTTGCCCCTTTTAGGCAATCTTCTAATCCTATCAGCTTCACCTTGGATTTTTGCCTGAACCCTTTTCGGTCTGATATAAAAAAACCAGCATAAACGAGATTTCTTTTAGCATCAGCAATAACAGCGATCTTTTTTTCTTTTTTTCTAAAAGGATAAGCACAAGCAAAAAAACTATTTTGGCAAAAAACAGGCTTTTTTGCAGCTAAAGCAAAAGCTTTAACCACAGCAAAAGAAATACGCAAGCCGGTAAAAGATCCAGGACCTGCTCCAATCACAAAAAGATCAAAATCTTTTATCTGCATAGAAATCTTTTGAAGAGTTTTTTCTAACTTAGTAGTAAGTAGTGATGCGCCTCTATCAACAATTCGATTGTATTGATAAATAAGATTATTATCTTTTGTAATGCTATAAGATAAAAAATCTGAAGATGTGTCTATAGATAATATGTTCATAGGTTTTTAAATTTGTCTCTTTTATAGCCTTTTTGAGAAATTGATATTTTTCTTTTTTCCATATTTAAAAATGAAAATTTTACAACTAGATATTTATTTAAATAAGATTCTAATTTGCGGCCCCATTCAACAATAGATATACTATTTTTATTGTATAGATATTCTTCTATATCTATAGAAGTTAAACTTTTTTCATCAAGTCGATACAGGTCTATATGATTAATAAATATCTTACCAATTTTATATCTTCTTACCAAAGTATAAGAAGGACTTAAAACTTTTCCTTTATAACCTAGCCCTTTAGCTATGCCTTTTACAAATGTGGTTTTACCTCCACCTAGTTGCCCCTCTAATAATATAATATCTTGTTTTTCTACTATATTAGAAAAATCCCGGCCTAAAGACCTTGTCTGAAAAGCAGATTTTGAGATTATTGTCATTTAACTAACTCTTTAATATTTCTCTTATAAGGTGGATAAATTATTCCCTTATCAGTTACTATTGCTTTAATCAGTTTAGAAGGAGTTATATCAAAGGCAAAGTTAGCTGCCTGAGTTTTTTTGGGACAAATAAGAATCTGGCCTAATATTTTTTTTACTTCAGATTGGTCTCTTTGCTCGACAACTATATCTTTCCCTTTTTTTAAATTTAGGTCAAAAGTACTTAAAGGGGCTACAACATAAAAAGGAATATTATGGTATTTAGCTAAAATAGCTAAGTTATAAGTCCCAATTTTATTAGCTGTATCTCCTGAAGCAGTTATTCGATCAGCTCCCACAAAAATTTTATTTATTTGCTTCTTTTGCATCAAAAAGGCAGCAGAATTGTCGGTAATCAAAAAAGATTTTATCTTCTTTTTACTCAACTCCCAAGCAGTCAAACGTGCTCCTTGAAAAAGCGGGCGTGTCTCATCTACATAAACAGTTATTTCTTTTCTTTGCTCTTTTGCCTGAAATATTACACCTAAAGCTGTTCCCTGGCCGGAAGTAGCTAAAAATCCCGTGTTGCAGTGGGTTAAAATATTTTCATTATTTTTTATTAAACTTGCTCCATATTCTGATAATTTCTTACAAGTTTCTAAATCATTATTATGGATAAATTCCGCCTCCCTAGCAATAGCTTTTTTTATTTCTTTAATAGTTTGTTCCTTATTTTCAGATGCAGTTTTTTCCAATTTTTCTAAAGCCCAAAATAAATTTACTGCAGTCGGCCGAGCTGATTTAAGATAATCAAGCGCTTTTTTAAATTGCTTAAAAAATATCCTTTTTTCATCAGAAAATTTAGATAAATGGGTAGATATGCAATAAGCTGCGAAAACTCCAATCAAGGGAGCGCCCCTAACTCTAAGCTCCCTTATAGCTTTCCAACCAGATTTAATAGTTTTACAAGTTCTCCAAATTTCTTGGCCGGGAAGTTTTGTTTGATCAAGATAAACTAATTTTTTATTTTTAAACTTTATTGATTTCATATTTTTCTAAATGCTCTCTTTGCGTTGTAAAAAACTCTTTCCTCGAGCTCACCTCTAGAAATACCTTTTAATTTTGACACATAAGAATAAACAGATTCTATATTTTTTGGAGTTGAAAGTTTTCCCTTAATTTTCATATAAGGAGAATCTGTTTCTAGGAGTAAATTATTTACCGGGCACTTTTGCAAGGAATTGATAATTCTTTTATTACCTCTTAAAAGATTGAGAGAAAAGGAAACAAAACCGCCTTTTTCAACAATTTGAGCTAAAAAAGAATGAGAATAAGAAAAACAATGAAAAACTATTGTTTTGTAATCAGAAAAGAAATCATCTAAAATTGTTAAAATCATTGGCTTATTCAGATGATTGCTGCTATGCCAATTATGATTATCTAGCCGGTAATGAATGAGCACAGTTAAGCCAGTTTCTTTTGCTAATATCAGCCACTTTTTAAATATCGCCTCTTGCTGGCTCAAAGAAAGATTTGCCTTATAATCCAGGCCAACTTCACCTAAAGCAACAATCTTATTGTTTTCCTCAATAATTTTTTTATATTTTTTATAAAGTCGATCAGAAAAATTATAATAATTAAAAGGATGAAAACCTAATGAATTGTAAATAAAAGAATGCTGGCTTGATAAATAAATAGAATCTTGACTAGTTTCTAAATCTATACTTGAATCAATAAGCTTATTGCCTTTGGTGTTAAACCATTCAACAACATCTTTTGATTTTTCCTTTGGCAATGAATTGAGATGACAATGCGAATCAACTAACATCAATTCTAGGAAAAAGCGGTTTTTCTTTTTTTATCAAAAAATTATCCAAACTTCCCCATTTAGCTTCCTGAGTAGAAAATGAAATATCGTTTATACCTAATTGTGTTTGAATAGAAAGAGAAGTTTTTGGCATGATTGGGTAAAGATATATTGAGATAATTCTTATCCCTTCACAAACAGCATAGAGAAAAGAAAATAGTTCTTCTTCTTTTTCTTCTTTTTTTAAATTCCATGGTTTGGTATCTTCAATGTATTTATTGATGATTCCGATTAACTCAAAAATATCATCTAATGCCTTGCAAAACTCACCTTCAATCATAAAATCATCATAATATTTTTCTAATTTGGCAATACTTTTTTTAAATTCAGAAGGCATCTCTTTTCTAACAGATTTAATCTTTCCCCCGCTATATTTCTGAGCCATATTAAGACTGCGATAAACAAGATTACCTAAGTCATTGGCAAGGTCAGAGTTAATCCGACTTATTAAAGCTTCAAAAGAAAAATTGCCATCTGCTCCTATAGGAATTTCGCGCATCAAAAAATATCTAAAAGTATCAGCAGCTAAATCTTGGTTCCCAGCCAACAAATCAGTTAATTGATCTATTAGCTCAAAAGGATTTACGATGTTTCCCTTCGATTTAGATATCTTTTCTTCTTTTATTTTCCACCATCCGTGGGCAAAAATACAGTTGGGAATTTCAAGATCTAAGGCCTTTAACATAATTGGCCAAAAAATTGCATGATGCCTCAAGATATCTTTTCCAATAAAATGAATATTAGCCGGCCAAAAAGTCTCAAACTTTTCTTGATCAAATCCATACCCTATTCCGCTAATATAGTTGATTAAAGCATCAAACCAAACATAGACAATATATTCTTGATCTATAGGTAGATCTATCCCCCAAGAGATTCGTTTTTTAGGACGAGATATACATAAATCCGTCAAAGGATGATTATCTAGGAAACCTTTTACTTCATTGTAGCGAATTTTAGGCCGGATTAACTTAGGATTATTTTTTAAATATTCCTTAAACCAAGATTCATATTTAGATAATCTAAAAAAGTAGTTTTCTTCTTGGATTTTTTCAGTTTTACGCCCACATTCAGGACACCTATGGCCATCATCAAGTTGCACTTCAGTCCAAAAAGTCTCACAGCCAACACAATAAAAAGCATTATATCTCGACTTATAAATATCTCCTTTGTTATGGAGCTTTTCTATAACCGCCTTTACAACCTTGATATGGTTTTCCCAACCAGTACGAACAAAAAAGTCATAAGATATGTTAAGCTTTGGCCATAACTGCTTAAAAATGTCTACCTTGCTATCAATAAAATCTTTAGTGGTAACGCCTTCTGCATCAGCCGCTTTTTGGATCTTTTCTCCATGTTCATCAGTGCCGGTGAGAAAAAATACATTTTCACCTTTTATCCGCCTAAAACGCGCCATACAATCACAAATAATATTTGTATAAGCATGGCCGATATGAGGACTAGCATTTACATAATAGATTGGTGAGGTTAGATAAAAATTTTTCATTTTAAAACTGTACCTTTTCTACTCTATTATCTTCTAATTCTAGATAAACAATCTTCTTTAACACATTCACAGAAACTACCTTACCCTTACCTTGCTTGGTGTTTATTTGTTGTCCTTCTTTAGGAAGATTTTTAGATAAACTTTTATATATTTTATGTTCATAAGAAAGACAGCACATAAGCCTGCCGCATATTCCAGAAATTTTACCTGAACCTAAAGGAAGTTTTTGAAGCTTTGCCATCTTCATAGTAACTGGTTCAAAATTCTTCAAAAAGCGGCAACAGCATAATTTCTGGCCGCAAGGACCAAATCCGCCAAATAGTTTAGCTTCATCCCGAGCTCCAATTTGGCGCATCTCGATTCTTACCTTAAAAACCTTTGCCAGCTCTTTAACCAATTCTCGAAAATCAACCCTTTTATCAGAAAGAAAATAAAAGATAAGCTTTTTCCTGTCGAATGAATATTCTGTATCCACCAGTTTCATGGCTAAATTATAATCTTTTATTTTCCGTTGGCAAAGCTTCATCGCATCTTGCGCTTCTTTCCGATTAGTTTTAAGCGCTTTCTTATCCTGATCTGACATTTTTCTGACAATATTCTTATAGCTTCCAGCCTTTTTTGAAGGAAAAAAATGCTGTATATCATTTATCTCTAGGACCTCTCCGTAGTCGGCACCTCTATCGGCTTCTACCACAACATAATCATGAACCTTTAAAGATAAATTTGTCTTATAAGTAGTTAACTGCCCCGCCTCTCTTAATCTTACCAATACTAATTGCATTTTAACCTCATTTTAATTAAATTTAGAGCTAGATTTATATTAACACTTCCAGCAGCATTATAAACCTTAAATAAATCTTCTAAAGCGACAACTGTCTCTTTAAAACTTAAATCTAATAATAAACTATTTTCATTTTGGCTGCTGCTATATCCTATATCGTTTTTTAATTGATTATGTAATAATATAATAAGACTCTCAATAAATAAAGAAAAATCTTTCCTTTTCTTTGATCCAAGATAACCGCTTTTTAGTATATTTTTTACTTCATCTTTAGATTTTGTTATTTTATGCCTAGAATAAGGTAGGTATATTTTTCGGCAGCGAGAAATAATCGTCGGCAAAATATCTTCTAGCTTAGGGCAAATAAGGCCAATAAAAGAATTATTCGGAGCCTCTTCTAAAGTTTTTAAAAACAAATTAGCAGCTGAATCAGTTAACTTTTGAGCATCTTTTATGATTAAATTTTTCTTTGGCGAATAAAAACTTCTTCGCGACAAAAAACGAATTGCTTCTCTTATCTGGTTAATTTTTATATTGATTGAATCTGGCTCAACAATCAGCAAATCCGGATGACGGCGGTCATCAATTCTCATGCAACTCCAACACTGGTTGCAAGACTGACTGCTTTCGCTGCAATTTATTACTTTCAGCAATCGGTTGATAATTGAAGGTTGATCACCAATAAAAATATAAGAAGAACCTATTATTTCTTTGGATTTCAAAACAGTAAAATAATCAATAACTTTTTCTTCTGGTTTCATATTAAAAAGGTAGGGAACAGGTATTCCTGTTCCCTACCTATTGATTTATCATAAAAATATTATTTTTTATTTTTCTGTCAACATTTTGAGTAACCGCATGCATCACAAAGAAGACAGCCTTCTTGGTGCCGCAGGGCAAATCCACAATCCGGGCAAACACCTACTACATTATGTGAACTTTTTTTCACTTTTACTTTTTCTTTTTTCACTTCGGAATCAGATTCTTCCGGCAAGCTAACAGCCTTAGCCTTAATCTTATTTTTTTGGTCTAACCCTCTTTTTTCAAGCACCCGTGATATAGCATCCGAACAAGAAAATATTTTCTTTCCTTTATCCCAAGAAGGAGAAGGACATCTAATACCCTTAAGCTGCTCAACTATAACCTTAATATCTATCCCTCCCCGCAGAGCAAGAGAAACTAATCTTCCTACAGCTTCAAGCTGAGAAGCCGCACAGCCACCGGCCTTACCCATTTGAGTAAATACCTCAAAAAAGCTACCATTTTCATCTTGATTCAAGGTAACATATAGATTACCACAACCTGTAGTTACCTTGGTAGTTGTGCCTAAAATAACCTCCGGCCTGGGCTTAGGATAAGGAACTGTTTCTTTTTTCTCTTCTGCTTCAGTTTTTGTTTTCTCTTTTTCTTTATTTATGGTTAGAACTTGTCCGCTTCTGCTCCCATCCCGGTAAACTGTAAGCCCTTTACAGTTTAGCTTGTAGGCCAACAGATATGACTCCTTTACATCTTCTAGCTCAGCGCTAGAAGCAAGATTAATTGTTTTAGAAACTGCATTGTCAGTATATTCTTGAAAAGCAGCCTGCATTTTTATATGCCAAAAAGAAGAAATATCCATAGCAGTTTTAAATATCCTTTTAGCTTCATCAGGAACTTCCTCTATTTTTTGAATACTTATCCCGGATGCAATTTTTTCCATAAGCTCTTTTGAATAAAAACCTTTCTTTTTGGCATAATATTCAAAAGCCGGATCAACTTCTAACAACTTCTCCCCATCTAAGACATTACGAAAATAAGATAAGAAAAAATTAGGCTCTATCCCTGAAGAAGTAGGCCCGCTGATAATACTTATAGTTCCGGTTGGAGCAATAGTAGTTAAGGTAGCATTTCTAATTTTTATTCCTTTTTTATGCCAATTACTACCTTCCCAGGTAGGAAACTCACCTTTTTTCTCAGCTAATTCTACCGATACTTTTTGAGCCTCTTTTTGAATAAAACCCATTACCTCTTTAGCTAAACTAATAGCCTCCTTACTATCATAAGGTATCTCTAAAAAGCCAAGCATAGTAGCCCATCCCATAATACCTAATCCTACTTTTCTAGTTTTTTTAGTATTCTCATCAATTTCCGGTAAAGGAAACTTATTAACATCAATAACATTATCCAAAAAGAGCACACTAGTTTTTACAGTCTTTTTAAGTTTTTCCCAATCAAGCTTAAAACCTTTGTCAGTTTCTTTAAGCATTTTATATAAATTTATAGAACCTAAGTTACAACTTTCATAAGGAAGCAGAGGCTGTTCGCCACAATTATGAACCTTAAAACTATTGGCATCAAAAATGTTTATTCCGGGAATTTGGGCATCATAAACTTCTTTAATTCCTTCAAACTTTAAGCTTTCAACTGTTGCCGTAAAAGATTCTTTATTCAATTTTCTTTTATAGTTTTTTAAGTTTTTATCTAACTTTTCCCTTTTTTGTTTATTTTTAAATCCTATTCTTTTTGAAAATTCCAAAATATTTTCTCCCGAAATTATGAGTTCATGTTGAGCCTTGATGAAATACTTTTTATCTCCGCCTTTACCGTCAGGCATAAATTTTTCTCCCTCTTGCCGGCGATTAGCATAAATTTTTGAAAAAATACCTAAACGAAGAAGAATCCGCTGCGTACACTTGAGTAAATCCATATCGCTTTGAGCAAGCCTTATAGACACTCCTTTTTGCTGCGTTCCCTGGACCGATCCATCTGCATCAAACAACCCTCTTAAAAGCCCCCGGCAAAAATCTGAAGAAGCTTTTTCTACCAATTCAGTTATTTTTTTAGAACGAGGCTTTAGACCGACTTTGGAACAAATACTTTTAAAACCAGCAAGCGACAGCCTGTATTCATTCCGTTTTTTTATTTCGGCCCAGCCTTTAAAGTCGTTTCTCTGAGCAAGCGTTTTACTTATCTTAAAAACTTCCTCTCTTACAGAAGAAGCGCCTTTGTCTTTACCCCAGGAAGAGATAACAACCTTATCTTTTTTAATAGTACCATCACCTAAAATTAGCCCGGCCAGGTAACCTTCATCAAAAGAAAAATCTCCCTCCCACCTTTTTACAAGCCTGTGGTCATTCAAAAGAATTTTATCTCCATTTTTGAGAGCATCCAGAGTACACCATTGGCTGGATAGACTATTCCTATTACCAGAAACAACTTTTAAAAAAGGATGATCTAAAGTCGTACAAACTTCAAACCCTTCTCTTGTTTTTAATCTGTATATTGTTTTTACACCAGTTTTAAAAAATCCTTCTAGAGTGCTATGGTAGTTTTTACTATCAACTACTGCGGTAAATCTTTTTCCCAAAAGTTCTTTTACCTGTCTTGGCCCTGATTTTGTCATTATCCAGGTATCTGCGCTAACACAAGGGTTGGTACTTTCAATTTTGCCAAGATTAGGAGTAGGGTTGTTCTGATTTATTTTATCTATAAATACTATACCCGGTTCACCATTATTATAGGCGCATTCAGCTATTCGATTAAAAACTTCAGCCGCATCTAGACTGCCTACGATTTCTTTGTTTTTAGGGTTAATAAGGTCATATTTTTGATTTGCTAAAACCTTCTCTATAAATTCATCGGTGATCGCAACTGAAATATTAAAATTAGATATATCCCCATCTTTAGTTTTACACTCAATAAATTTTAAAATATCCGGATGGTCTATGCGCAAAATACCCATATTTGCGCCGCGTCTTGTTCCACCTTGTTTAACTGCCTGAGTTGCTGCATCAAAAACTTTCATAAAAGATACCGGCCCTGAAGCCACTCCACCGGTAGTTTTTACCACACTACTATGGGAGCGCAGGCGGGAAAAGCTAAAACCTGTTCCGCCTCCCGTTTTATGAATAAGCGCAGTAGATTTTATTGCATCAAAAATAGATTCCATTGAATCTTCTACCGGAACAACAAAACAAGCAGATAGCTGCCCTAACTCTTTACCAGCATTCATAAGAGTAGGAGAATTAGGCATAAATTCTAAATTTTTCATCGCCTGAAAAAAAACATTTTCTAAATTTTTAATTTCTTGCTGGTTAACTCCGTATTTTTGCTCAACTGATGCCATAGCCTTAGCCACACGCCTAAGCATCTGCTTAGGATTTTCAACTATTTGACCTTTATCGTCTTTTTTTAAATACCTTCTTTTTAAGACAACAATAGCATTTTCAGAAAAGCCTAATCTCTCCTCCATGACTGCCTCCTTTACCTTTAATTTGTTTAAAAAATACAGTTAAATAACAGAAGATTTTGTCTTGGTGAATGGTTTAAAACAGTAAAAATTTTATATCACAGAAATAAAAGAATGTCAAGAAAAATACCAAATATTGTATAAATTTACTAAAGCTATACAATATATAGGAATGCTTATTCCCTTAAAAAACTAACTTTTTTAACTATTTTAGGAACCCTACAGTATCTCTAATCACAAGCTTGGGCTCAAGAATTACCTTTTGAGGGGGTATTTTTTTATCAATAGTTTGTTGCAATATTTTAACAGCTTCTTTAGCCATTTGATCTAAAGGTTGACGTACAGTAGTTAACATAAGATCCCGATAGGAAAGATTTGGATTATCGTCAAACCCTATTACACTTAAATCTTGCGGAACTTTAATTGAGTTCTCATCAGCAAAGTTTAAAACTTCACTTGCCACTTCATCGCTACAGCAAAAAATAGCCGTAGGGAGATTTTTAGCGGAAAATAATTTATTAAGTTCGTCTCTGGCCTTAGCCCGAGAGAAGTTTGTTAAACAAACAGAATTTGATCTTTCTTTTATCCCGTTTTTCTTCAAGGCCGCCTTAAATCCGTCTACCCTTTGACGCCCGCACTGAACTTCAGGGTCACCAGCCAAATGAATAATTTTTTTGTGCCCATGGTTAATTAGAAATTCAGTTGCCTCATAAGCACCTTTGTAATTATCCACAGCCACAAAACTTACATTTTGGCCGGACATCTTTCGGTTTATTACAACCAAAGGAACTTCTTCCTTTTTTAACCTTAAAAGTTGCTCCCTATTAGAGATTACATCCGCCATAATAACTCCGTCTACCAAAGACGAATTAAATATATCTTTGTTTCGATATATATTAAGATGCATATCTATTTCTTTTTCATCTAAGGCAGCAGCAACCTCTCTAATTATTTTGAGAGCATAAAAAGAATAAAATATACCTTCATAGCCAGGGATAATCAAGCCAAAAGTATTAAGTTTCCCCCCAGCTAATCTACGAGCATAAACTAAAGGGTGATAATTTAACTCTTCTATGGCTTTTTCAATTCTGCGACGGTTTTGTTCGCGGAGGCGGATAGATTTGTTGATATAACGCGAAACAGTGGCAATTGACACACCAGCTTTGGCTGCTACTTCTTTAATAGTAACTTTGGATGAAGACACAAAAACCTATCTACTAACTACGATATCACCTTCTTGGATATCAAGGTTGCCTGTAACATCTTTTATATCTGCAGCAGATATATTCTTTCTGGTTTCAATTACTTCTAAGGTTGCAACTTCCTGGTTACCCCTTACAACCTTAAGCAAAAAACCCGGGCTTATCCCAGAAGATTCACCAAGATCAAAAACTACAAATTGTTCCTCAGGATTAACTGCAATAATTTCTCCTTTTAAATCTGCTCGGCCTGAGTTTTCTGATTTTACTACAATAGGAGGTAACTCTACTGAACCAGAATCGCCGACCGTTGTTTTTCTACCTTCTTCCATAGTTCGGCTCAAATCTGTTTGTAGTTCTTTAAAGGCCAAAGACTTTTCTTCCAAAACGTTTTCAGCATCGGCTATTTTTTCCTCTAATGTATTTTTTTTATCTAAAGTTTCTTTAAGTCTATCTTGAAGCTTACCTTTTTGCCGGTTAGCGACTATTAACTGCCTTTTTAACTTACTAGTTTCTTTCCTTAACTTTTTAACCTCTTTAACTGCTTCTCCTCTTTGCTTACGCTCAGCTACTAAGTCCATACTCATAACTCTTAAGGCTCTTTGCTTGGTATTAATTTCTTGCTCCAATCTTTCTTTTTCCTCTTTAACCTGATTTGTTTCTAGGCTTAGCTCTTGATTCTCATTCTTAAGTTTAGAAATTTGACTTTTAGCATCAAGTACTTTGTCTTTAAGCCTGTCAACTTGAGCTTCCAGCTCTGCCTTCTGCTGAATGAAATCTGCCCAATAATCATCACTCTTACCGGGAGATTCAGAACTGCGCCGGCTCCGCACTTCTTTAGGTTGTTCCTCAAGTTTTTCTGCTAGCTGATCTCTTTCTTGAGCAGCTTGCTGATATTTACTTTTTAATTCACTTCTTTCTTCTTCTATTTGGGAAAGCTGTTTATTTATGGTGTTAATTCTTTGGCCTAACTCTTCGTTTTTTCTACTTTCTCTTCGGTATCTCTGTTGTAAATTATCTTTTTCTTGCTCTAAAGAGTCATTAATATCTTTTAATTCTTGGTTGTTTGTTCTTAACTGCGTATTCTGCAGGTAAAAATTATAGGCTACAAACCCTACTCCTAAAATAATGACCAATAAAATTATAGGAACAACTTTTGTTTTATCCATTAACTCCTCCCCCTTTTTATAACTATTTTCTTTTTTTTAATTATACCATCACTCATAATTAGTGTAAAGAAATTTGTTGCAATAAGTTACGAAATATTAAAACTTTTTCCGATAATAAACCCTAAAAATATGCTGAGTATCTAAAGTCGGTACTCCTCCTCCAAAAGGAGTATAGGTTGATTCTAAGATTCCGCCAGTATTACCGACACCGTACTGGGCAATCAACTCGCTAGTTTCTTCCAGCCTAAACCTTAGTTCAGAAAACACTGTATGGTGTGTACGTTTGACGACACGTTCATCATCATTTAATTCAGATAAATCGTTAACTTTAGAGTATACGTATCTTAGATAAAAACCAATTTTATCCGTAGGAGAATAACTAGCCGAAAGCCCGATATGATTCATATTCTCATC
>JAWOBO010000078.1:0-6517 GCA_046484225.1 Candidatus Omnitrophota bacterium
ACTTTAACAAGAAGTTCTTACTGCCACTTCCACGTTTATTCTTATTACCTAGTTCCGATGGATGATGGATGAGGGACGAAGGACGATTTTTTTATCGTCTTTTCGTCTGTCGTCTTAGCGAAGCGATCATCTATCGGAACTGGCATTATCCCTCAGTCTTTGCGGCGATCGAAGATATATTTACTCTCGGGGAATTTTTTAGCTAAGTTTTTTAGTTCAGCACCGCGAGAACTTATTTGAGCCACATGATTAAAATTTTTGGCTTGATTGGTGATTATACCTATTGAAATAGTAGGAAAACCAAACTTAGATGTTTCTCCACTTCTATTTTTTGCTTCGATGCAGCCTTTCTTTCTATCTTCTGGATTGAAAAAATTTGGAGAAAAATTGTCAAATTTAGAAATTACATTTTTTGATATTGTTTCTGCCTTTTCGACAGAAGTTATTATTACAAAGTCATCTCCGCCAATGTGTCCGATAAAGTCGCTAGATTGGCCTTTTTCTTGCATGGCTTCAACCAGTATCTGTGAGGTTTCTTTAATTATTTCATCCCCTCTGCCAAAGCCATAATAATCATTTAAAACTTTAAAGTTATCTATATCTATATATAGGACAGCAAAATTTTCTTTAGTAGTTAGCTTATTTTCTAGTTCTTTATTTATCGAAATATTTCCCGGTAATCTGGTTAAAGGGTTAGCATCAAGGTTTAAACTAGATCTTCTAATTAGCATTCTAATTCTTGCAATCAATTCTTGGGGTAAGAATGGTTTGGTCATGTAGTCATCGGCGCCAGACTCTAGGCCTTTTACTTTATCTTCAACCTCTCCTTTGCCGGTAAGCATCAAAACTGGTAAATTCATAAGTAAAGCATCTTGTCTTATTTTTCTACAAATTTGATCTCCATTGATATCTGGTAGCATATAGTCTAATATAAGTAAATCCGGTGTAATCTTTTTTAGTTTAGTTAAAGCTTCATCACCAGTATCGGCTGTTTGGACTTCGAACTCACTTTCTAGAGTAGCTTCGATTAAATCCAAAATGTCTAAGTCGTCATCTACAGCTAATATTTTTAATTTATTCATTTTTTTCTTTTTCTAGGGTAAAAGAGAAAGTAGTTCCTTTGTCTACTTCTGATTCAACCCATATTTTTTGTTTGTGGCTATCAATTATTTTTTTTACTAAAGAAAGCCCTAAACCACTTCCTTTTATTGATTTTTTTTCTATATCCTTTACTCGATAGAATTCTTGGAATATTTTTTCTAGATTTTCCCTAGATATGCCAAATCCTGTATCAGCTATAGAAACCAGAGCTTTTTGGCCGGTATCTTTGCAACTGATCTTTATTTGGCCCCCTTCGGGTGTAAACTTAATAGCATTATTAACAAGATTAGTCAAGACCCTTTCAATTAAATTTTTATCCATATAGACAACGAGATGTTTGGGTGTGTCTATTTTAATATCTATATTTTTTTGGCGGCTTTGTGGTTCAAAAAAGTCAGAAATATTTTTAATTAAAGGCACAATGTCATAAGAAGTTATATTGATTTCTATCTTTCCAGATTCGATCCGAGAAATATCTAAGAGGGTATTGACTATATCCATTAGCTTATCAACATTTTCAACTACTTTTTCGAGTCTTTTTTTTGCCTCTTGGGGTAATTTGCCAAATCTTTCCTCAGCTAAAAGCGAAGAAAATCCTTTAACAGAAGTAAGAGGCGTTCTTAGTTCGTGGGAAACATTTGAAATAAAATCTGATTTTGTTTTACTGATTGTCTCTACTGCTTTTAGGCTTTTAGCTAGTTCTTTAGTTCTATTTTTTATTTTGTTTTCTAGGCTTTCTTTAATTTGATATATTTGCTCAAAAAGATCTATATTGTCTAAGCATTTAGCTAGATACATACAGAGTATCAGAAAAGATTCTTTTGTAGATTTTCGAATAGATTCAGAAGATGCCAATCCAGCTACAACAAAAATACTATAAATTTTGTTTTTAATTTTAATAGGGCAAATAAGTATATTTTTTGTATTTAGTTTTGTTGAAAGTGTTTTACAAATTTCAGATTCAGAAGTTAACATTCTTTTTTCTTTAAGATAAAATTTATTTTTAATAAGGATATTGGTTATGGCCTGGATTTCGGCAGGATTAAAGTTAAGTTTATATATAGGATCTAGGCTATCAAAGTCCAGTAAGATACTTTTTTTAAAGCCAAATTTTTCTATCAAAAAATCGTCTATTTTTAAAAAAAGTTGGTCTTTATTAAGTATAGATAAGCTGGATGCTATAAATTTTCTTAAAAGATTAAGGTTGTCGCTTCGATTTTCTATTTCTTGTTGATAAAGCTTGAGGTCCATATCGCTTTTTAAAATTATTTTTGCTTGCTGGTCTAATTTTTCTAAGGAGTCAATTAACTTGAAATTTTCTTTTTTTAAATTAGATATAGTGTTTAATTTTTTTATTATATAGAGAACAATAAAGATAGTAAATAATATGAAAAAGAAGATTATATTTAGGCTATTCCCAAACATTTAACAACAATCCTCCGCTTTCGATATTGATATTTTTAGTTTCTTCATCAGGAAACAAATAATAGTCAGAATAGATACCAAATATTTCTTTTTTGGGCGAAAAAAGTTCTTCTATATTTTCAATTTCTTTCTCTGCCTTTTTACCTAACATTTTCTTTCTTTCTAAAGAATTAATTATAAAAACAGGGCCTTCCTCGTCTTGTTTGGTTTTCGCTAGCTTGCCGACAAGATCTTCTTTTGAATAGCTATCTCTTAAAGCCATCAAATGAACTTGAGTTTTATTTTGTAAGCTACCCTTAAACAGAAGAGATCCATCTTCTAGTATATCAACTATAGTTAATATACGAAAATAGTTTTTGGCCGATATCCCTAATGGATAACAAGAAAAAAGACGGTTTTTGACAAAATTATTAAATTTTTCTTCAAAATAATATTTATAAATTTCTACAGCCGGCCTATTGTTTATTTCATAGATTATTTGTTGTTTTGGGTTAAGTTTAGTTATTTCAAAAGGTTTGCCAAAAGGAATAAAATTCTGCAAATGAAGAGTGTCTGTATTTATACCTTCTAAAATTAAACTTATCAAACCATTTCCTATTCCTTTTTTTAGTATAAAACTTTCTCGGGGTGAGTATTTATTTTGATAGCCTGCTCCGGAGAAGTTAATTAATTTTCCCAAAGAAAATTTTAGTCCCTTTAAGAAAGACAAATAATCTATTTGTGAAGAAAGAAAAGAGATGAATTTTATATTTTTTCTTTTAATTTCTCGAAAGTACTTCTTTAGAATATATTCAATTTTTTCTGAATCTTGAGAACCGATAAATAAACTATTAACCTGGGTGTCCTTTTTATTAATGCAACAGCTGATTATACCTTTTTCAATAATTTTGTTTTTATAAATTAAAAGAGGAGCCTGAACTGCGAATAAGTTAGGATTATTTAGGGTTAAATTAAAAATTCGGGATAAATCCTTAGGATCATATCCGGGGGTAAAAAGAATAAAAATAAAAGAAGGGTTAGTCTTAAATTTTGCTTTAATTTCCAGAGAGATTTCTTTTACCGCTTTATTGCCGTCTTTTTGGTTTAAGTAGATAAAATATTCATTTTTTTTCATATTTTAATTTATCATAAAGTAGAAAATAAATCAATTGACTATCTATATTAGATTGACAATTAAGACGAACTGCTTTATTATGTTTATGTAATTATTTTTTATCTATAGCAGAAGTTATAAATTCATAAAACAGTTGAAAATGCTCAAAAATATACAAAAAAAGGCTTTCGAATTGGTGGGAAAAGGTTTGGTCAAAAGAAGCGCCGAGACATTTACTGCAATTAATCTCGGTAACTATTTTATAAAAGGAATAGTAGTCAAAAAAGGCCAAATTGTTGATTGGTTTACCGAAACGAGGAAGGACCTCTCTGAAGTTGTTGGGAAGTTAAAGGCAGATAAAAAAATTCCTACCAAAAAGATTAAAATTTCTCTTAAAAGCTCAGATTGTCTGGTTCGCTACTTTCCTTTTCCCAAAACCGAGAAAAAAAAATTAAAGCAAGCTTTGTATTATCAATTAAATAAACTTATTCCTTACCGCTCTAATGAAGTTTATTTTGATTACACAATATTAAAAGAAATTTCTTCTTCACAAAATCAGATATTGCTGGCTGTAGCCAAAAAAAAGCATATTGATTCAATTTTAGAGTCTTTTGAAAAGCAAGGTTTCTCGGTCTCTGAAATTACCCTAGATAGCATCTCTCTTATAAATCTTTACTTAGACAAATATCCAGAAAGCAAAAAAATGAATAGTTGTATTTTAGATATTGGGCATAGCTTTTCGACGATGAATATTTTAGAAGAAGGATTACCGTTTTTTAGCCGGGAAGCAAAGTTTAGCACAAAAGATTTAGTCGAGATTATAACCCGGGTAAAAAGTATATCAGAAAAGGAAGCCGTAGGTGTTTTATCTAAGGTAGAAAAAAATGATGAGCTGTTTACTATTTTAGAAGAAAATATTTCAGATTGGTGCAAAGAGATTAAAAATTCATTTGATTTTTTTGAATTAAATAAAGGCAAAAGCTTAGATAAACTATACATAACAGGAGGATTAGCCGCGGTGCTCAATATTTCTGATATCTTTTCGGAGAATTTAGAAATTGACTCAGAAATTTTAATACCGGATGAATCAAACAGCTTAATATTTAGTGATAGCTTTTCTAAAAAAGATTATAAAAATTATAAACATAATTTAGCAGTAAGTTTTGGGCTAGTATTATAAAAAGATGAAAAAAATTAAGATAAACTTAAATCCTAAAAAACCAGCAATGCTTGATCAAGGTTTGGGAAAAGCCTTAGATTACACTCCTTTGTTGGTTCTTTTGGTTGTATTTTTTGCTTTGCTGGTTAGTGGGGTAGGGCTATTTTCTCTAATAAATGCAACAAAATATAATAACTATGAGAAACTATGGAAAAATTGGGAATCCAAAAGCAATCAATTAACCAAGATTAAAGGGAATATGTCTGGCTTAAAGCGGGAGTTTAATAAGATAAGTGAAGTTGTAACCCCCCAGCATACAGGCGTAATCTTATTAAACAGTGTATTTTCTGCTTTGCCAAAAAATATTTGGCTCAAAAGTATTCTTTTTGAACAAGAGATAACTAAAGTTGAAGGTTATGTTGTAGAATGGGATAAAGATTCTTTGGCTTCTTTAGAAGATTTTATTAATGGTTTGCAGGAAAATGAAGGTTTTTCAAAAAAGTTTACAACAATAGATATCAAGGACACCGAAAGAATAAACTTTAACGGGGTAGAAGTTACCCAATTTATTATAGAATGCAAAAAATAAAATTAGATAAACAAGTTGCTATCTTTGGTGCTTTAATTTTAGTTTTAATAGTTGAACTATTTGTACTTTTGCCTTGGGGAATTGGTAGAATTTCAAAAATGGGGAAAAAGGCAAATAAATTAAAAGAAAAAATTGAAACAACTAAAGCTGATTGGCCTAAAAGGTCAGATTATTTAGCTAAAGTAGAAGATCTAGAAGAGAAAATAAAAAATAATAAGGGTAAGATTATAGCTCCCGGCCATGAATCTAAGTTAATTTCATTTATCTCTAAAAATAGTCAAAAGTATAATATAAAAATTAAAGCAATTACGCCTCTTGATCCTTTTCCGGCAGAGAATAAAAAATTCAGTTATATTCCTTTTAGGATTGAAGCTGAAGGCAGTTTTCACGATTTGGGCAATTTTTTAAGTTTTTTACAAAAAGATAAATATTTTTTTCAACTCAAAGAATTAATTATAACCGGCTATCGGCCCAATAAAATTAATATGTTATTATGTGGTTTAAGTCAAAAGCAATAAAAATAAGTCTCTATTTTCTTTTCTTTTGTTTATTAACTTCTTTGTCTTTTGCTGACAACATGGATTATTCTTATTCTAATAGTCAAAGAAATCCTTTTCATCCTTTAGTTGATCCTTACGGAAAGATTTTAATTCCCAAAAAAATTGACGTTGATAATCTTTCTTTAGAAGGCATAATTTATTCGAAAAATGATCCGGTTGTGGCGATAAACGGAGAAATTTTAGGGGAAGGCCAACAGATTGGCGAATTTAGAATTTTAAAAATTGAAGAAAAAAAAGTAATTTTAGAAAAAGATAATAAAAAACATAGCTTAACACTGGAGGTCGAAAATGATTAGGAGCCTAAATAAATTTATTAAAGTAGTTTTAATTTTTACTTTTTTTGTTTTTTTTAATTTTTTATTAATCCAAAATAATATAAACACGATTTTTGCGCAAAGTACTGAGGCAGATGCTGAAGAAGGAAATATTGAGGTTCTTAAATTTAAGGACGCTAACATTAAAACTGTTATTCGTTCCATCGCCCAAAAAGCTTACCGGGATGGAAAGAAGGTAAATATAGTTACAAGCCCTGATGTTGAGGGAGCAGTCACGGTAAATCTAGAGGACCTAGATTGGCTTACTGCCTTAGA
>JAWOBO010000067.1:0-7777 GCA_046484225.1 Candidatus Omnitrophota bacterium
TTAGACGGAAAAGACTTAGCCGGCAGAAACCTAAAAGTAAACAAAGCTCGACCAAGAAAACCACGAAATGATAATTTTGGTTCTGGTCGTCGCTTCTAACAAGTAAAAAAGTAAACAAAAGAAAATAGATCCGATACTCTCACTAGTGTTTCATAAAGGGCAGTAAAAAATTACTGCCCTTTTTTTTTATATTAAGAAAGACTTTATTTTTAGTTTGACTCAGGGCAATATTTTTACTAAAATATAGCCAAGAAAAATGATCCAGCAAAAAGCTGGTTTTATATAAATAACTTAATTAAAAGGAGGTGTTTTATGGATTGGCAGGGACTTATTGCCGAACCTGGTAAAGAAATGTTGAAAAAGATTGGAGAGTATATTCCCGCTGTATTAGGTGCTTTGGTCATTTTAATCGTTGGTTGGATTATTGCAAAAATTATTCAAAAAATTGCCCGTAAGTTTCTTGATTTGGTTAGATTTGAAAAGTTTGCTGAAAAAGCAGGTATATCAGAGGCGTTGTCTAAAGGAAATATTAAAAATAATGCCACTCAGCTATTAAGTGCATTGGTATATTGGTTCATTATGATTTTGGTTTTAGCGATGGTAGTTAACGCCTTAGGGTTAACTGTGGCATCACAGCTGTTTGATGGATTGCTCGGATATATCCCTAATGTTATTGCAGCAGTTTTTGTGTTAGTCTTGGGGCTGTTTTTAGCTAATCTAGTTTCAGGTATTGTCAGGACAGCAGCCAGCAATGCAAAACTTCCTAAACCAGAAGTATTAGCTGGATTGAGTCAGTGGGCGATAGTAATTTTTGCAGTAACTGCATCTTTACGTCAACTGGGAATAGCTCCATTTTTAGTTTCTACTACTTTCTATATTCTTTTTGGCGGAATTTGTCTGGCCTTGGCCTTAGCTTTTGGCTTGGGTGGAAAAGATGTAGCCGCAAAACTATTAGAAGATTTTCGCAGTAAATATATAAAATAATAAGTTGGCTAAAAAAAATAACAATCCTTCGTTTCCTTAAGAGGAGGCGGAGGATTGTTTAAATTTAGGAGCATAACTGAGTGATTTTATAATAAAAAATTTATAAAATAAAATATATTATGAAAAGGCCAGATATAAAATACCCCTGCGATTGGGATTACAGGATTATAGGAGAAGGCGAAAGATTGCTTAAAGATATTGCTGCTAAGATAATAAATGACAGAGATTATAGCATTAGCATATCCCGCAAAAGCAAAACCGGAAAATACACTTCTTTAGATGTAAAAACTAGAGTTTTAGATGAATCTGATCGCAATAAAATATTTTCTGATTTTAGCAATCATCCAGGCGTAAAAATGGTATTATAAAATGCTAATTAAAGAGGCACTTAATTTTTTAAAAGGCAAAACTTTTATTAACGTAGCTACTTGCGATAAAAATAATCGTCCTAATGTTGCTCCGAAATTTTTGTTAAAAATTGAAAATAGTTGCATATATTTGATTGATTATGTAAGAAATACTACCTTAAAAAATATAAAGATAAATCCTCAAGTTTCAATTTCTTCAATTAATTTAGATACACTAAAAGGGTATCAAATCAATGGGAAGGTTGAAATAGTAAAGAAAGATAAAGGCAGCATTTATAAACTATTGTTAAAAGAGTACGAAAAAAAACAAATTAATTTATCGACAAAGCGTTTAATTGATGCCTTGCATGATCAGAAAAAGTCAAGCAGCTATGAGGCAGAATTTCCCAAAAAGGTTGCGATTCTAAAAGTAAAAGTCAACGAGGCTGTTAGTATTGACTTGCAAGGGAATCTAGAGCGGGAAAATTATTGATTAAACTCTTTAAGTTTATTTATTACAGATTTAATGCTACTTTCAGGTGTTGAAGCCCCTGCCGTTATACCAACAGATTTAACATTTTTAAACCAGCCTGGTTTAATATCTTTTACGTTTCTTATCCAATAGGTATCTTTATTAATCACTTTGGATATTTGATAAAGCCTTTTGGTGTTTGCGCTTGTTCTTGAGCCCACTATTAACATAATATCATTTTTATAAGGCATCTTTTTAATTTCATCTTGTTTTTGTTGGGTAGGCTTACAGATTGTATTGATAAATTTAAGTTTAGGGATATGATTCTTTAGTTTATCTACAACTTTTGTAACTTTTTCGATGTTTTGGGTTGATTGGGTTACTACAGCAGCTTTTTTTATATTGTTTATTCTTTTTTTGTTTATAGTTGAATTTGGTGTTATAACTATGGCTTGTTTATTTAGTTGGCCCACAATACCTTGCACTTCATCGTGTTTTTTGTCACCAATTACTATTATTTTGTAGCCTTTTTTTTCATGAGACCTGGCAATTTTATGAATTTCTTTTACCATCGGGCAAGTTGCATCAATAATTTTATAACCTAATTTTTTTGCTTTTTGGTAAGTTTTTTTTGGAGCCCCATGAGCGCGAATGAGGATAGTTTTATTTTTGCCGCTAGTTAATCTAGCTGTTTTTTTTATCCCTAGTTTTTTAATTTCTTTGACAACAGTTTCGTTGTGTACTATGTCACCTAACATATAGATTCGATCAACTTTTTGCGCGTAGTGCTTGGCGATTTTTAAAGCTCTTTTAACACCTGTACAGAATCCTGCTGATTTTGCGATATTTATCTCCATAAGCTTTATTTTATTAATCACGCCCAAATATGCAAGAAAAATAAAAAAATTATTAGTTGGAATTATTTTTTGGTAAATAGGGGTAGAAAGTAGTTTGTCAAAGCTTTTTTGTAAGATTTTTTCATTGTTAACTGGGCAAGTATTGCTTGACTTTTTTTGATAAGATCTTGAATATCTTTTTTGGCTAAATTGAGGGCGTTTGATTTAATAATAATTTTTTGCATTTGAGAGAGGTCAAATTTATTGATTTTTTCTTTTAAAAATATTTTTTTGATTTTATCCTGATCTTTCTTTGAGGCTCGGCTATATGCATAAAATATGAGTAAAGTCTTTTTTGCTTCTTGTAAGTCGGAGGTTTGAGATTTTCCCGTGTTTTTCTCATTTCCAAAAATACCTAAGATATCGTCTCTTATTTGAAAAGCACGGCCAAGATATTTTCCGTAATCATTTAACTTATCAATTTCTGAATTCTTGGCCCCTGCCAATATTGCACCGGTTGAAAGGGGGCAAGAAAATGTGTAAAAGGCCGTTTTATAGTCATATATTTTATAGATATCAGATTTTCTTAGCTTATCTAGAGGCTTAATCCCGTTTACTAATTCGATAAATTCACCCGATCCGGTGAATATAGCTGCTTTGATAAAGTTGTGCAAAGCTTTTTCTTTCCGTTGCCAGTCTTCATTAATTGATAAAAAGGCGTCGATAGCTAAAGCATAGACTATATCGCCGACAGCAATGCTTAAATCGCTGCCGTTGAACTTTGCTTTTTTATCTTGCTTTAAATAGTTATCAAACATTGCATGCATTGAGGGTTTACCGCGCCGGGTTGCCGATTTGTCAATTATGTCATCATGGATTAACATAAAGTTATGGAGCAATTCTATGGAGACAGCACTTTGATAGAGGCCAGTTGGGGTATTATTTTTATAACCTTTATAGCCAATTATATACAAAATTGGCCGAATTCGTTTACCGTCTCTCAGGCAAAAATTTTTAATTTTTTTAAAAAGAATTGGTGAGATAGAGGATAAAGAATATTTTTCATTTAGTTGAGCTATAAAACCAGGAAGTTTACTGTTTATTTGATTTTTTATTTTTAAAAACATTAAAATATGATAGCATATAAAAAAATAAAAACAATTATTTTGAAAAAATTATTATAAAAAAAGATCATTAGTATTTATTTGCTAAAATTAAATTAATTAAATAAATTTGCAAATTATACCCTCCCTGCGGTAGAATAAATATCCAAATTAAGAGAGTTAAGAAATATTATGGAAAATATATTAAAAATTCGTAATTTAACTGTTGAAGTTGAGGGAAAAGCTATTTTGCGCAACTTGGACCTTGATATTGCAAAAGATCAAAATCTTATTCTGTTTGGCCCGAATGGTTCTGGCAAATCAACTTTGATGGGAGCGATTATGGGTTTTGAAAATTATAAGGTAACTTCCGGCAGTGTTGAATTCACCGGGCAAAACATTATTGGTTTAAACCCGGATCAGCGAGCAAGATTGGGGATTGGGGTTATGTTTCAGCATCCGCCAAAAATCAGAGGGATTCAACTTAAACATTTTATCGAGTTGCTTTCTGATAAGAGTAATAATAGTGAAGAAAAAAATAGCTTAATTAAAACTTTAAATTTGGGTTATTTACTTGATCGAGACCTAAATGTTGATTTATCCGGTGGGGAGATTAAACGCTCCGAGTTGCTTCAAGTTTTAGTTCAAAGGCCAAAATTGTTACTTTTAGATGAACCAGAATCAGGGGTTGATTTAGAAAATATTGCTTTGATGGGGAAAGCTTTGAATTCTTATCTTGAGCACCATAAGCTTTCGGCTTTAATTATAAGCCACACCGGTTATATTTTAGACTATATTAATACTGAATATGCCTGTGTTATGCTTGAAGGTAAAGTGTGCTGCCATGATAATCCGGAGAAAATTTTTTCTGAGATTAAAAGTGTAGGCTATGAAAGATGTAAAGACTGCCGGTGTAGAAGTGGAATTAAAAAATAATTATGGCTAAAAAAATTACACATAATTTTAATCAAGAAGATCAAGATAAAATTAGAAAAACGGGTCTTGATTTCTCTCAAGATACTCGCTCGGCTTCGTTTATTCAACAAGATAATGATATTTTATTTAATAAGGCATTGTTTGACGGTATTGAGATTGAACCAATTGAGGAGGCCTTGCAAAAATATCCTGAGATAAAAGAAAAATATTATGGTCAGGCTTTTAAGAGGGTGGGTAAAGAATACCCGAAAGATACAGTAGGAGGGTATTTTATACGAATAAAAAAAGGTAAAAAAATTGATTTTCCAATTCAATCTTGTCTTTTTTTAAAAAATAAAAAATTTAAACAAAAAGTCCATAATATCATTATTGCCGAAGAAGGGTCCCAGGCTCACATCATAACCGGTTGTGCCTCAGCTAAAGCTGCCGAAGAGGCATATCATTTAGGGGTTTCTGAATTTTTTGTTGAAAAAGGCGCATATCTTAATTTTACTATGATTCATCGCTGGGAAAAAGACGTTAAGGTTAAACCAATCAGTGTTGCTTTGGTTAGCCAGGCGGGATCTTTTATATCTAATTATATTTGTCTTAATCCGGTTCGGGATATCAAGATGTATCCTACGGCGGTATTAGCCAAAGATTGTAAAGCTACTTTTAGTTCACTTATGGTTGCTCATCCAGATTGTACTCAAGATATTGGTTCGAGAGTCATATTTAAAGAACCCGGATCTTCGGCCGAAATCATTTCTCGGGCTGTTAGTTTAGGGGGAAAGATTATCGCCAGAGGAGACCTGAATTCAGAAGCGCCAGGAGTAAAGGCTCATCTTGAATGCCGTGGTTTAATTGTTACTGAATCTGGTAAAATACATGCAATTCCGGAGCTTCAAACAAGTTATAGAGATGTTGATATGTCACACGAAGCAGCAATTGGAAAAATAAGTAAGGATGAAATTAATTATCTAAGAGCTAGAGGTATACCAAAAGAAGAAGCACAATCATTAATAATTCGCGGTTTTATTGATGTAAATATTTTAGCTTTACCCACTGAACTACGGAAGGAAGTAGATAAGCTGGCTGATCAAACTCTAAGAGGTGGGTTTTAATTTTTTTGTTGCAATTTTTAAAAAAAACTATAGAATAAAGATTCTCTTGCCGAAAATAAATAACATATTTAGCTAAAGGAGGAAAAATGAGCGATAAGATTAAACAAATCTTAGGGGATGATGCGAAGAATCTATTAGACCATAGCTGTCAAACTATTTCAAAAGATAATTTGCATCTGCCAGGGCCTGATTTTGTAGAAAGAATCCATAGTGGTTCTGACCGGCCCAATAATGTATTAAGAAATCTACAAGAAACCTTCAATCATGGTAGGTTAGCTGGAACTGGTTATCTATCGGTTTTACCGGTAGACCAAGGTATTGAGCATACTGCTGGAGCATCATTTGCGCCTAATCCAATTTATTTTGATCCGGAAAATATTGTAAAGCTTGCGATTGAAGGTGGCTGTAATGCCGTTGCATCAACCCTGGGAGTATTAGGGATGGTTTCTCGCAAATACTGCCACAAAATTCCTTTTATTGTAAAAATTAATCACAACGAACTTTTAACCTATCCTAATTCATATGACCAAAGATTGTTTGCAAACGTAGAACAAGCATTTGAAATGGGAGCAACCGGAGTGGGGGCTACTATCTATTTTGGTTCAGAGCAGTCCCGCCGTCAAATTGAAGAAGTGTCTGAAAGCTTTTCAAGGGCTCATGAATTAGGAATGTACACTGTGTTATGGTGCTATCTGCGTAATTCAGCTTTTAAAAAAGATGGTGAAGACTATCATACTGCCGCTGATCTAACTGGCCAGGCAAATCATCTTGGTGTAACTATCGAAGCTGATATCATTAAACAAAAGCAACCCACCAATAATGGCGGTTTCAAAGCAATTAATTTTGCAAAGACCCATCCTTTAGTTTATGATAAATTAACTTCCGAGAATTTAATTGATTTAACCCGCTATCAGTTGGCAAATTGTTATATGGGCAGAGCAGGTTTGATCAACTCCGGCGGTGCATCAGGGAAAAACGATCTACAGCAAGCGGTTAAAACTGCCGTAATTAATAAAAGAGCTGGCGGCATGGGCTTGATTTCCGGACGCAAGGCTTTTCAAAAGCCGTTGAAAGAGGGGATAGAGATACTTAATGCTATCCAAGATGTTTATCTATCTAAGGAAATAACCATTGCCTAGGTGTGGTAAGACACTTCGCCGAGTAATTCGGCTCAGTGTCATTAAAAATAGAGGTATTCGCTAAATAGTTGCATTTTTAATGAGGAGGTAAGAGATGAAGGTAAAAGTAAACCCAGAAGCATGTATTGGCTGCCAAATGTGTGTGCAGGTTGCACCTGATTTATTTGAAATGAAAGAAGATAAAGCCGAGGCAAAAGTGGAAGAGGTGCCGGAAGATAAACAAGACGAGTGCAAACAAGCTTCAGAGCAGTGTCCGGTAGATGCAATCCCGATTGAAGAGTAAAGATAAGAGTAATTTAGCAAATTTAACCCCGAAGCTATACAGTTTCGGGGTTTTTCTATTAAATCTTGCACATTTTAGAATTTATAGTAATATAAAATCAATAATAATTCATTAATCCAGACACCCGTATACTCATATACGCATTAACATATTAGCCATGCCCTATTCAATCCTCTTAGTTGATGATGATCGAGAGTTTCAAAGAGAATTCATAGCTTCCTTTGATGATTATTCAATTGTTCCTGCCTCATCGGGAGAAGAAGCATTAAAGATGTTAAGCGGTCCCCATGAAATAGATTTAGTTTTACTTGATGTGATGCTCCCTGGCCAACGGGGGACAGAAATCCTAAAAAAATTAAAAAAAACAAAACCAGATCTGAAAGTAATAATTTTAACTGGTTACAGCAATAAAGATATTGCCATTGAATCCTTAAAAGCTGATGCCGATGATTATCTGGAAAAACCCCTAGATCGGGAAAAAGTAATATCTATTTTTGAGCAATATTTTAAATATGGAGCCAAAGCTAATAATTTAGGTGCAAGCAGTATTGAAGAAAAAATTGCCAGAGTTAAA
>JAWOBO010000016.1:0-5402 GCA_046484225.1 Candidatus Omnitrophota bacterium
TTAAAGAGCTTAGATGCGGTTTATGAAATTCAAGAAAACTTTAGTTCTTTATCTTTTTCAGACAAGACTTTTGCTGTTGACCAGATTTGGGATATTTTTAAACAAAAAGTTGAATCAACTCGAATTTCTTTTATAGGTTCGCCTTTATCCGGCACTCAAATTTTAGGCTTGTTTGAAACAAGAGCCCTACAGTTTAAAAATGTTATAGTCTTAGATGCAAATGAAGGTATACTTCCTAAGTTAAAAACTACTGAACCGCTTATTCCTGCTGAGGTAATGATGAGTTTAGGTTTGCCGGCTTTATCAAAAGAGGAGGAAATCCAGAGATATCATTTTATGCGCCTTATCAAATCTGCTAAAGATGTATCTTTGATTTGGGCCAAAAATCAAACTTCAGAAAAAAGTAGATTTGTTGAAAATATAATTTGGCAAAAGCAAAAAAAAGAGAAGAAAATTAATTTGGGCTCGGTACCTCAACTTTCATTTTCCTTATCTTTTCCTAGGTTAGGTCAACCAATTAAAAAAAATCCCCAAATTATAGAATTTTTAAAAAACTCTACCTATTCAGCCTCAAGAATCAATACTTATCTAGAATGCCCTTTACAATTTTACTATAAATATGTACTGGGTTTGTCTGAGAAAAAAGACTTATTAGAAGGAGTAGAAGATTCACAAATTGGAACTTTCATTCATGAACTTCTTTTTGAGGTCTACACTAAGTTTTTAGGGAAAAAACCGTTATTTGATTCGCAATTTAATAGTTATTTTAAAAAAATTTTTAATCAAAAATATGATAAGGAAATGGTTCCTAGGATGCAGTCTGATTCTTTTTTGCTTAAAGAGATTATTAGAGCACGTTTAAATAAGTTTTTTGAACAAGAAAAAGAAAGAGCTTCAGATATTGTAAAGATTGAAGCTTTGGAGAAAGAATATACTGATAAATTAAAAATAGGTGAAACTGTATTAAATTTTAAGTATATTGTAGATAGAATTGACTTATCTAAAGGAAATAATTTTTCAGTTATAGACTATAAAACCGGTGGCAGAGATGTGATTCCTGCTAAATTAACTAGTCTAGAAAAGATGAACCATATACGGGAAGAGATAAGAGCAAAGATAAAATCGTTTCAACTGCCTCTTTATTATTATTTTATTCAAGAAAGATTTAAGGAAAAGGAAGTTAACGCTTATGTTTATAATTTGCGCACAGCCCAAAGGACTCCTTTTATATCTTCGGCTGATTGGCCGATGAGGAAAAAAGTTGTTGACTCTTGTCTGGAAGCCCTTAAGTTTATATTAGGTGAATTGTTTGATCCGGAAGTTCCTTTTAGCGCAGATAAAGATTCAAGAAGGTGTCAATATTGCCCTTTTTATAACTTATGCAGTTAGAAATTAAATTAAACTTATGAAAAGAACAAAAATTATTGCAACTTTAGGTCCAACCAGCCAAGACAAAAAGATTATAGATAAAATGGCTAAAGAAGGTTTAGATGTTGTGCGACTTAATTTTTCTCATGGTTCTCGAGCTGCGCATCTAAAAAAGATGAAATTAATTAACCAAATCAATAAAAGAAATGGAAAAAAAATAAAAGTAATGCAGGATTTAGAAGGCTATCGTGTTAGGGTAGGAAAACTAGAAAGAAAAAAAATAACTTTAAAAAATGATTCGATAGTTTATCTTAGCCAAAAAAATATTGTGGGAAATCAAAAGATTATTCCTTTTGATTACCAAGGTTCACTGGCGAGGATAAAAAAAGAAAATACTATTTATATAGATGATGGAAAAATTATACTTAAGATAGAAGCCATCAATAAAAAAAATGTTAAGACTAAAGTGATAAGAGGCGGTGAGCTTCAAGAGAGAAAAGGAATAAATATAGTAGGAGCTGAACTTGATTTTGAACCTTTGACTGACAAAGATAAAAAAGATTTGATTTCTACCTCTGATTATCCGGTTGATTATATTGCTCAATCATTTGTAAGAAACAGGCAAGATATCTTAACTTTAAAAGATTTTTTACAAAAACAAAAAACTGGCTCGTTGGCAGATGGGAGAATGCCCAAGATATTTGCTAAAGTCGAAAGCCTCCAGGGCCTAAAACATATCGATGAGTTAATAGAAGAGAGTGATGGAGTAATTGTAGCTCGGGGTGATTTGGGAATATGTGTTCCTATTTATAAAGTACCGCACCTTCAGAAAAAAATATTAGAAAAAACAAAAAAAGCTTCAAGGCCCTCTGTAGTTGCAACGCAGATGCTTGAAAGCATGACCAACAACTTCATTCCTACTAGAGCCGAAGTATCTGATGTAGCCAATGCTATCTTAGATGGAACAGATTTTTTACTTTTTTCCGGCGAGACTGCAATAGGCAACTATCCGGTTGAGGTTATAAAAATAGCAAGAAAAATAATAGAGTATACAAGTAAAAATCAAAAAGGTGACTTATTTTAAAAAAAAAGTTAAGTTAACAGGTAAGGTTAGAGCTGTTTATAAACAGATGGGTAAAGCTATCTATGACTACAAAATGCTTTCTGAAGGTGACAAACTTTTAGTGGCTGTTTCAGGTGGGGCAGATAGTTTGGCTTTGCTTAAACTTTTCCTGATGCGTAAAAGAAGGGTTCCTTTTGATTTTAAGATTATCGCTTGTTTTGTTGATACAAATTTTATTGAAACAGATAAAGATTTGCTAGTAAAATACTTTGAAGATAATGGTGTTAATTATATAATTAAAAATTTAGAGATTAAAAAAGAAGATCGGAATTGCTTTTGGTGCTCTTGGTCGAGGCGGAAAATATTATTTGAGACAGCAAAAACTTTAGGTTGTAATAAAATTGCTTTGGGCCATAACTTAGACGATATAACAGAAACAATTTTGATGAATATGTTCTTTTTTGCTCAAATTAGTTCTGCACCGCCGGCTTTAGATATGTTTTCTGGCCGAGTTAAATTAATCAGGCCTTTAGCTTATTTAAAAAAGAAGGATGTTTTTGAGTTTGCTCAGCAACTTTTGCTACCCTTTGTAGGCCATAGCTGTCCTTATGGGCAGGAGACGCGTCGGGAAAAAGTAAAGAAAATAATTAGAGAGCTAGAAGAAAATTGCCCTCAAATAAAGAAGAATATTTTTCGTTCTCTGGGCAAGATAAGAGGAGATTATCTAGTTTAAAATTATGCGAATATTAGTTACAGCTGGTTCTACCTGGGCAAAAGTTGATAAAGTAAGAATCTTAACTAATCGCTTTACCGGAGGAACTGGCCTTTATCTAGCAAATAAGTTAGTAAAAAAAGGCCATAAGGTTACCTTAGTTATAAATCCTCACTCGGTTGGTAAAGTTGCCGGCATAAACAGTGTTTATTTTCATTATTTTGATCAGTTTAAAAAGAAAATTACAGACCTCCTAAAAAGTAATAAATTTGATGCTGTAATTCATGCGGCAGCCGTAAATGATTATTTGCCCAAGATAAAAAAAAGGGGAAAAATTCCTTCAGGTAAAAAAGATCTTAATATTTTTTTAGTTCCGGCTCCAAAAATAATCAAAACTATCCGAAGATTGGCCAAAGACTCTGTATTAATTCAGTTTAAGCTTGAGGTAAAAAAAAGAGGAATAATTGATAAAGCCTATCACAGTTTAAAAGAAAATGGTTCAGATTATGTGGTAGCTAATGCTTTAGAAGATTTAAAAACTGGTTATAAAGCAATATTGATTGATCGTAACAAAAATTTAACCAAGATCAACTCGAAAAGTACTCTAACCGAAAAAATAAACCAATTACCGCTCCGGGGGCGGTAATGAGGTAATAGGGTTTACAGATGAGGGAAGAAGCATTAGAATAGGTGACTATGGAAAAGAAAAAGAGAAATATTTTAGTTGGAATTTGTGGAGGAATAGCAGCCTATAAAATTTGTCAATTGATAAGAATCTTGGTAAAAGATAGCTATTCGGTAAAGGTGCTGATGACTCCCGCTGCTTCTGAGTTTATCCGGCCACTTGTATTTAAGGAATTAACAAATAATCCGGTTTATTTGGATATGTTTTCTTATAATCCAGAAAACGTTCAACATATAAAACTATCAGATTGGGCTGATTTAGCAATACTGGCTCCCTTATCAGCAAATACTCTTTCAAAAGTTGCTTCTGGTATTTGTGACAATCTATTGACTACTGCAATTTGTGCGTTTGATTCTAAAAAGCCAGTCTTATTTGTGCCTGCAATGAATGAAAAGATGTGGAGCAATCCGATCATTAATGAAAATGTATCCCGCCTAAAAAAGATAAAAAACTACACGATTCTTTTACCTAAAGAAGGTGACCTTGCTTGCGGGGTTAAAGGGATAGGCAGGATGGCTGAACCAGAAGAAATCTATCAAAAAATAAAAAATCTTCTAAAATAAGATCTAATATGGAGATTATTCTTCTTTTTATTTTACTTTTTGTTTTAATCATAACACTTGGTGTTTTATTAGTTTATTTAACAAAGAGCAGAAGAGAAGAGGTTTCCAAACGGTCCAGCTATCTAAACTCTTTTAACTCTATTTTTTCTCAATTAGCGAAACTGTATGAAAAAATGGGCGGGCTGGATAAAGAAAGCAAAGAGATTCATAGTCTTACCAAAACTTTTCAAAATATTTTAATACCCACAAAGAAGCGAGGCACTTTAGGAGAGAACTTAGTTGAAAATTTATTGCGGGAGGTACTACCTGATGAGACTATATTAAGCCAGCATACTTTTCGAGACGGCAAAAGGGTTGATTTTGCGATTAAGCTGCCGGATGCACTTGTCCCTGTTGATGCAAAGTTTTCTTTAGATACCTTTAGAAATTATATTGAAGCAGGCCAAGGAGAAAAAAAACAAAAACGCAAAGTATGCATAGAAAGTATTAAAAAAAGAATTTTAGAAACTTCTCAGTATATTTATCCGGATGAGGGCACTGTGGATTTTTCTTTAATGTATGTTCCTTCTGAAAGTGTATATTATTTTATAATTACAGATACAACTCTTTTGGATTTTGCCCGATCTAAAAATGTATTTATCACTGGCCCTAATAGTTTATATATTTATTTAAAAACCTTATGTATTGGATTTAGAGCTTTAAAAATTGAAAAAAGCGCAAAGCAAATCTATGATACTTTGGGCAGACTTGAAAAAGATGTAGGAAGTTTTATCAAAGATTATAGGGTATTAGGAACTCACCTGCGCTCGGCGAGCTTAAAGTATCAAGAGCTGAACCAGAAAATAGAAAGTGTATCGTTGCAGTTAAAGACTATCGAAAATCAAAAAGATGAAGTTTGAAGTTAAAGTTATCCCCAATGCTAAAAAAAATGAAGATAGAAGAATCAAACTATTGTTTTTTTGTTAAAAACTTTTTCTCACCAGAAGTTGTCGCCGGTTTTACTAAACCTCT
>JAWOBO010000024.1:0-11752 GCA_046484225.1 Candidatus Omnitrophota bacterium
TCTGGATAAGCTTCCAAAGGCTTACAATTTTTAACCAATTCAATAACCTTAGAAGATTCCTCTGCTTTAACTTCTCTGATTTTCATTTTTTAATTCCAATTTTTCTACATTTTTAATTTTTTGGTCAATTAATTCTTTAGTCCCTATATCCTGGCGATAATAAAAATCACCCTTAATCTTTGCAATTGCAGCTTCTACTTTTTTATTAGCTTCTTCTATCCTGTCAGCTACAGCTAGAAAAGCAATGCCTCTTTCTGAGCCAACTTCTAATTTATCTGATTTGTCTAACCCACAACTATAATATATTCCCACCTTTTCTTTTTCTATCTCATCTTTGTCAAAATTTACATCTAAGATTTGATATAACTTATAAGGATATTCCTTTGGGGTTATATATTTACAAACTGTAGCCTTATTTTTAAAATTTAACTTCCTTGTTTTTTTAGAAAGAATATCTTCTACAACGTCGACTATATTATCTTCTAATACAGCAACTGTATTCATCCATTCAGGATCGCCGGGACGAAAATTGTATTCAATTAATTTTACGCCAAACTTTGTAATCATAAATTGCCCATAAAGAAAACCACAAGGATCTTGTCCAGTCTCTTTACGAAAGGCAGAAATAGTCTTTTCTATAATACCTAAAGCTTGATTGTAGTCATCTTGACTTAAAAAAGGCAATAAATGAGAGTTAGAAGAATATGACCCCATACTTGCGGTGTTAGGCCCTCTGCCTTCCGGCAATAGCTTTTTAAAGTCCTGCACGCAAGGGGTTGGCAAGATAGTTTCTCCGTTTACAAAACATTGAAGAGTAAACTCCTCACCTTGAATTCTTTGTTCAACTATAACTTTTTTACCCTTTTTCTCATCAGTTAAAATTTGAGTTATATAATCAATAACTTCTCCATCATTTTTTAACTGATCACCTAACACTTTAACCCCTAAACCTTCGGTAAGCCCTATTGGTTTAACAGCAACCTCAAAGTTTTTACTTTTTGCGTATTCAACCGCCTCAAAGTTATCTTCTAACACTTTAAACTCAGGTAAGCTTTCAGGTAAATATTCGTACATAAGATTCCTGGTAAATGCTTTATTTGACTCAAGCTGAGCTGAAAGTTTTTTAGGGCCAAATACCTTAAACCCTTCAGCTTCCAATTTATCCGCACTTCCTGCCGCAAGCGGAGAAGCTGTAGTAATTATAATTAAATCCGGTTTTATTTTCTTAGCATAATTTAAGATAGAGTTTGGATCTGACAAACTACCTACGAAGAAACCTTCAACCAATGAAATAATGGCAGGATTATTGGTGTCTAGATAAGAAAAAATTTTATAGGAAGGATTCTTTTTAATATTTTCTATGGTAATCTGCTCTTTAGCCCAACTACCAACTAATAAAATTTTTTTTGTTTTATCAGCGCCCATTGCTTTTTCTTCTTTTGATTCTTTCAGTTCCCTTGGGGGTAAAAGCGATAGACTCATCATAGTCACAAAGCAACTTTGCGATACCAGTTGCGCTATATTCCTTTGCCCCTTCTAATTTCAGATGTAGCTTACATTCTCTGCAGTTACGATCACAAAATATAGGTTTATAAGAATCGGGTTCCTTATAAGTAGTAATGGCTCCCTCATAATTTCGCAAGATAACTTTATTGGTAGACCAAGAAATTATATAGTTAGGCATCACCGGAATTTTACCTCCACCTCCAGGTGCATCCACTATATAAGTAGGAACAGCAAAACCTGTAGTGTGGCCAATTAAATTCTCAATGATTTCAATACCTTTACCTACTGGGGTCCTGAAATGGCTAAGGCCTTCTGATAGATCACATTGATACATATAATATGGCCTAACTCTATTTTGAACAAGTTTATGAACCAGGCTTTTCATAATTCTCGGACAATCATTTACCCCTGCTAAAAGCACGCTTTGGTTGCCAAGCGGAATTCCAGCATCAGCTAATTTAGCCAAAGCCGTTTGAGCCGAAACTGTCATCTCTCTGGGATGGTTAAAATGAGTGTTTACCCAGATTGGTTGATGCTTTTTTAACATACTTACCAGGTCATCTGTTATCCGATAAGGTAAAACAACCGGCATTCTAGTACCAATGCGTATTATTTCAACATGAGGAATTTTTTGAAGTTCAGTCAAGACCCAATCAAGGTACTGATCAGAAAGCATAAATGGATCTCCCCCTGATAAAAGCACATCCCTTACTTTAGAAGTTTTTTTAATATATTTTATTCCTTGGCGCAGCCTTTTTTTATCAGGAATAGAATCAACTTCACCTACCTTTCTTTTCCGGGTACAATGCCGGCAATACATAGAACAAGTATTACTTATTTCAAACAAAACCCTATCCGGATAACGATGGGTGACTCCCGGAACTGGGCTATCTTTTTCCTCAGATAAAGGATCCTTCATATCGCATTTGTTTATAACTAACTCCGCGGGAGAGGGAAAAGCTTGCCTGAATATAGGATCATTCTTGTAACCCTTTTTGTCGATAAGAGATACATAATAAGGAGTAATAGATAAAGGAAATTTAGCTAAAGTTTCTTCTATTTGCTTCTTTTGCTTTTTATCAAATTTAATCCCAGTTAGTCTTTGAAAAGATTCAATATCTTTTATTGAATGCTTCAGCTGCCATTTATAATCTTTCCACTTAGTTAAAACAGCATCCTTGGGAGATATTTTTGTAATAATATCGTGTTGTCTTTTGTTGTCAAAAGTCAAATCTTTCCTCCTTCTAAACTTAGTCGATAGATGATAATTGTGCCCATAAATAAATACTTTTTTTTGTGCTAGGCGTGTATTGCTATAAAGGCCAGATGTATTTATTATACAAATATTTAAAGATATAGCAAGATTTTTATTTGTAACCTCTAAAACCATTTCTCCTGCAATTCTGCATCTCGGTGTCATAGCCACTATGCAACAAAAGTGTTGTTAACGAAAATGTTGCATAAGATGCTTTTCTTTAGGAGGGGACGTTTCCCTCTGTTATAAGTTACTGCAGATAAAGAAGTTATAAAGCAACGCTTTCCGGAAATAAACGTAAAATGCCAGTTTACAACCCATTGACTAACAAAAGGTTATAAACGAGGGAAACGTCCCCTTAATCAACAAGTTTAAGACCTGCCCCCTTTTGACTTGAAGGCTTTTTGGGTGGCTTGGGTAAAGTTTTTAAATAAGGAAATCTCTGCTTTTATTGCTCTTTTTGCTTCTTCCCAATAAGTTTTATCCTTATCTTTAACTACAGATTTGTGTGAAACTAATCTTTTATATAATTTTAGCGCTTCTTTTACTTGTTTATCCAGAGAAAAACCAACTGCAGTTTGATAAGCTTTTCTTTTCATCTTTTTTAAATCAGCCTTGTTCATTTTTTTAACTTTTTTAAGCCTAGAATGAAATTTTGAGATATTTTCTGAATCAAGAAGATAACCATTAACCTTATTGTTTACAACTTCTCCTACCCCAGAAGCATCAATAGCAACTACCGGTATCGAAGCCGCCATCGCCTCCTGGATAACTAAACCTTGGGTTTCAGTAAAGGAAGCAAAACTAAACACATCCATAGCTGCATAAGCATCCATCAATTCTTTTCCCTTGATGGTACCGGCAAAAGTAACTCTTTCTCCTAAACCTTGTTCTTTGAAAAATTGGCTGACTCCTTCTTTATCGGGACCATCACCAACAATAAGAAAGTGTGTTTTTTCTTGATCTTTTAAAAATTTAGCCACTGCCTTGGCTAAAAAATAGATATTTTTTTCTTTGGCAATTCTACTTACAAAACCCACTACAAAATTAGTTTTTGGAATTTTTTTCTTTTCTCTAAATTTATTGCCGTCACCAGCTGAAAAATCTTTTACTTTTATTCCGGTTGGAATAACCTCAATTGGTACCTTCACCTCTCTTTTTCTTAATAGATTTTCTATTGCCCTCGAAGGTGCAATTACAAAATCACAAAGATTTGCATAACCGGCAGTTAATTGAATAGTAAATTTTTTAATAAGCGGTGAATCACCCGGCACATAATGAGTATAACGTTCATATAAGGTATGATTAGTAAATACAAGCGGGATATTAAACTTCCTTGCAACTCTTAAAGCAGTGTCACCAATTAAAAAGGGATGATGAGTGTGAACTATGTCCGGCCTAAATTCTGTAAGTTTGTCAGATAACTTAGTTGATATCGGCAATTTAACAGAAAAATCAGTGCCATTGAAATTTTGAATAGCAGCAAGATAAAACACCCCCTTCTCTTTAACTTGTTTCCTGTAACTAGGGGCAACTATTAAAACTTTATGGCCTAGCTTTCGATAGCTTTTGCTAAACAGTTCAACCGACTTTTCAAGGCCGCCCACTATCGGCTTATAGGTATTGGTCATCATTAATATATTCATAATAACTATTCTTTTTCTAAGACTACCGTTTTATTGGTTCCCCCTTGGTCTCTGACTATTCGATATCCCGGCAAACAAACCTCTATTTCAGGAGCTTTATTATACCAACTTGCCTGCCAATTAATTTGAATTTTCTCTTTAGGGATAAGTTTTATAGATATTTTTCCAAAAATAGTTAATGCATTCTTTAGGTATATAGGTTGATTATTTTTATACCAATCAGGATATATTCCCGAACATAAAATTAACTTATTTTTCTTTTCTTCTTCTCTGAGGAAACAATTTCTGATAATTGAAATCCATTCTGCAGCAGCCCAAACATGCTGACCATCCCCCATACAGCCGCCTTTAGTTTCAGGGTGTACCGCTTCCGGCCAAAGACCAGTGGGAGAAGCAAGTTGGGCCACAGAATCAATAACATTTTTAAAGCGATTATCACCAGCTCTAAGTAAAATCTGAGCTATAGATAAAGTAAGATAGGGATTAAGTCCGGAATGGCTCATATCATGGAAAAAAGCCCCTTGATAAAAACAATTTTTTATTAAGTATTCAGTTGTATCAAGCAATCGTTTATCCTTTGGCCCCCACAGTTGCAAAGGATATCCGGAAACCAAAGAACCAATTGCACTTGAATCCATACGTCTTGAGTAAGAGGTAGAGATAAGATTTTTACCAGTTTTTCTTTTTAAAAGCTGCAGGTTTTTTTCAATTGAGTTTTCTAAATCTTTTAAATACTTTTCAAATAATTGATTTTGTTTTTCCCTTGATTCTGAACTTTGTAAAAATAAAGCTGCTTTAAGCCCAGCTTGAGCCCAAAAATCATCCCAATAATAAAAATCATTGGGGCCGAAATGTTCGGCACTAAAACCAGCCGGAAGAAGCCCACTGTAGGGATCATCTTCCTTTTTCGGCAAACGCTTCCTTTCTATCCATAAAACTGCGTCTTTTATGGCTTTTTGCCACAAAGAATAATCCTTTTGATTAGTTAATTGGGCAAATTTTTTAAGTACCCATAAAACTTGTCCATTTGAATCCCATTCTCCGTATTGAGAAGAAAAATACCCTCCTATCTTCTGAGTGGACAAAAGTAAATCTATTAACTTTTTAGCTCTTTTTTCTAAACCAATATAAAGAAGGGCTTGCAGGGCAAAAACGGTGTCTCTGATCCAAAACCGCTTATAAGTAAAGGGGCCGGCAAAACAAATATCTCCGGAATGAAGTATTAAAGTAATTTTAGAACTATCATATAAATATTGATATTTCTCATTTGCAATCTTTAATTCAGTACTTTCTTCTTCTAAATTCTGCCAAGAATAAGTAGAGGTAATTTCTTTTTTCTTTTTATTGCTCTTATTATTTTTAATTTTTTCTAAAGGAATTTTAAAATTCAGCGTTCTTTCTTTGCCTGGTTCTAACCTATAAAAAAAAGCTCCAGTTGCCATCTCCACCGGGCAATTGATGTTAGTTTCCTTGGAAAAAGCTAAAGCGTCATAAGAAACATCACCTTGATGGTAGTTAGATAATTTGTGTTTTTCAAAATCGGAATTGAAAAAAATATCTTTCTTTTTATTAACAGTTATTTTATTTTTTTCTTTGTTTATCTCAATATTTTTTACAAAACTTACCCCTTCTGGATTATAAGGCCGTATAGACATGACCAGCCAGCCGCGCTTTTCTGTTAATCCTTGGGCTGAAATTTCGCAAATTATATCATCGTTTTTTCTTCTAACATAAGCTTTAGTTTTAAGTGATCCTTGTTTTTGTTTACTTTCGGTAACAACTGAAACAAATTCATTTTTAATTAATTTCTGTTCTATGCTTTTAAGTTTAGAAGGAAATAACTTCTCGCCTGTTTCTAAAATTAGCCAAAAATCAAGGGACCATCGATCATAAAAGGGAGTAACTAAACCTCGCGGATCAACTATTGGTAAACTTTCTAAATCAGGCAAGCCAATTGCAGTCCAATTTCTATGAGTTAAATTAATATGGGTAAGAGAAAAAGCCCGCGGGATAAAGGAAGAGCTTTTTGGATTAAACTGTTTTTCTACCCAGTATGGCCAAACCCAATCTAGATTGTGCTGAATAGCTTGACTGTTTAGGAGGCCTCTGGCATGAAGCACAGAAGATAAGCGCATTAATTCAGTGGGAACTGCAACTTCAGAAGGTTTTGAAAAATTCTGCAACTGAGATATTAAATTAATTGGATCAAGAAAACCTTTAGCGCGAGCAACCTTTCTGATTATAAATTTCCAGGGTAACCATTTAAACCACATGTATTATTTATTAGTTTTAATTTTCATCAACAATTATTTTACTGGAGGAACAACTCCACCGGAAACTATACAACGGATAGCCACATCCACTGAAATATTTAAAAATTTTACTTCTTTTTTTGGCACAAATAATATAAACCCAGAAAAAGGCGTCGGCGCAATCGGCACAAATACAGTTACTAATTGATCCTCGACTTTACCTTCCAAATCACCTAAATCTTCATTGGTGACAAAACCTAAAGAATAAGACTTAGGGCTGGGATAAGGAACTAAAACTACTTTTTTAAATTTATGTTTTTGACTAGAACCAAACAAAAAATCAGATAGTCTTTTGAGCGAAGGGTAGATACTTGCAACTACAGGAATTTTTATAAATAATTTTTCAAAAAAAGGAATAACTTTTCTCCCGATAAAATGACTTGAGATCAAGCCAACTATCATGAAAAACAAGATAGTAGCAATAAAACCTAAGCCGGGGATAGAATAACCGTAATTATCAACAAGATATGAATTAATATATTTACCAGCAAATTTATCGGTAAAACGAAAAACTATTCTAATAATAAAGGCAGTAACTATAACCGGTAAAAGCGTAGCAATACCGGCAATAAAATATCTCCGCAAATAACCTAACAAGGAAAGTTTATTTTCTTTTTCTTTGTTTAGCTTTTGTTCTTCCATTTTTCACCTCACGTTATAATATTTTTTAATTCTATTAAATCATTAATTAAATAATCAGGCTCTGCTTTTTCTATATCTTTTTTGTCTCCGATACCTGAGGTAAAACCACAACTATAGATTCCTGCGGCTTTGCCGGTTTTTATATCTATATCCATATCCCCGACAATCATACTTTTTGTCTTATCTATTTTATAGATATTAAAAAATTTATTCACCGGGCAAGCAGAAGGTTTCCGGCAATCGTCTAAGTCGCCGCCATCTATATCTTTAAAATATTTGTGGATATCAAAATGCTTTAGCGCTTCTTCTGCTAAACTTTTACGGCGATTAGTTAATATAAATAAGTTCTTATTTTTTAGGTAATCTAAAACTTCTTTTACATGCGAAAAAAGAACAGTCTTGTCATGAGGATGCTTGCCAAAATAATCCACAAATATAGAATGCGCTTTCTCTAATTCTTGATCATTTTCTGATTTGCCCAAAGATTTTCTGATTAAATCTTTGGAACCTGTTCCAATAAAAGGTGTAATTTCCTGAGCTGATTTGGTATCATTGCCTAATTTTTCCAAAGTGTAATTAACGGCAGCGACAATATCTTGTTTTGAATCAATTAAAGTGCCATCTAGATCAAATATTACTGTATCTATTTTAATCATTTATATCTTTATTTTTTTGATTATTTCCTTTAAAGTATCTGCAGATTGTTTCAAATTACGTTGCTCTTCTTCTGACAATTTAATTTTTAAAATCCTATCGATTCCTTTATTGTTAATCATAGCCGGAATACCCAGGCAAACGTCATTTATTTGATAATAATCCTTAATTAGAGTTGAAACCGGTAAAACTGAATTATTATTTCTGATTACTGTATCCACAATTTTTTCTAAAGCTAGGGCAATTGCATAATAAGTAGCTCCTTTTTTATCGATAATTTCATAGGCAGCTTCTTTTACTTTCTTAAATATTTTTCCAAGTTCATCCCTATAGTAGCAACCTTTGCCACAAAGCGGGCAATAATCTTTTAGGAGCATCCCGCCAATATTAGCATTACTCCAAACAGGAAGTTCTGTATCACCATGTTCGCCAATAATATAAGCATGGACATTACGAGGGTCAACCCCACAGTTAGCACTGATAAGATATCTAAAGCGAGATGTATCTAGAACCGTTCCTGAACCAAATATCTTTTCTTCTGGATATTTTAATATTTTTAAAGCAACATAAGTTAAAATATCTACAGGATTAGTAACTATTAAAATTATAGCCTCCGGTGCATGTTTTGCAATTTGAGGTAAAATGCTTTTAAAAATATCTGTATTTTTTTGAACTAAATCTAACCTTGATTGGCCGGGTTTTTGCTTTGCCCCTGCGGTCACAACTACTATATTTGAGTTCTTTATACCCGAGAAATCAGATGCATAGATATTAGCTGGTGAGGCAAACATCAAACCATGGTTTAGGTCCATAATTTGGCCTTCAGCTCTTTTTATATCTTTATCAACTAAAACTATTTCCTTAACCAGCCCAGAAAGCATCAACCGAAAAGCAAAAGTACTTCCTACAGCCCCGGCTCCAATTATTGATATTTTATTTTCCATATCCACCTCACTTACTTTGAGAATTAATAAGTTTTCTTTTTAATTTCCATAAATTATCCGATAAAGACACATGATAGCGATGGGGATTAATTAATCTTTTAACCCCGGAATCTAAAAAATCTAAATCTTTTTTCCGAATCTTTCTGATTTCTTCGATAGAAGGAAAATCATAAACAACTTTACCTTCTTTAATTATTTCCTGATGTAACTTTTCAATTTTAGAAATATCTTCTTTTTTTAATATCCTTTGTTTTTCTTCGCTGGGATGATGAAGAGCTAACTCTTCTCTCTTTGATGGCTCTTCCTGCTCTTTAGTTAACAAGTCAGCTACAGCTTTATTGCGCTGATCATAAATGCGCCAGCTATTTTTTTTACCCGGGTTTATAGTTTTTGCCGGAGTTTCAGAAAGTTTAATTGCCGGATTCAAACCTTTATTATCTGAGATAGCCACCAGTTTATACACTCCGTCTAAAGCAGGATAACCTTTTGAGGTTATTAATTTTGTTCCTACACCATAGACTAATCTATTAATTAACTGATCTGGATCAATCCCATAACGAGAGGCTTCTTTTTGAATTTGAGTTAACACCTGCCAGATAACTAATTCATCAAGTTCATTAGATAAAACTATTTTTGCCTTATTAAACCCTGCCTTATTTAACATCTTGGCTGCTTGAATGCTTAAATAAGCAAGATCTCCTGAATCAAGGCGAATACCCAAAGGATTGTGACCTTTCTTTTTAAGCTCTTTGAAAACTTTTATTGCGTTTGGCACTCCGCTTTTTAATGTATCTATTGTATCTACCAAAAGGATACAACTGTCTGGATAGACGTCCGCATAGGCCCTGAATGCATCTTGTTCACTATAACCAAGTCCAATGAAAGCTTGAACCATACTATGAGCATGAGTTCCTTTGGGAGGAAAACCTAATTCATATGAGGCTCCTATATTGGAAGAAAAATCTGCACCGCCGATTAAAGCAGCCCGTACTCCGGCATTTGCGCCTTTGCCCTGCCCCCGCCTTAGGCCAAACTCTAGGAGTAAATTGCCTCTACCTGCCTCGTGAATCCGGCAAGCTTTAGTGGCGATAAGAGTTTGGTAGTTTAGATGATTTAAAAGAGAAGATTCAAGAATTTGAGCCATTGCTAGAGGCCCTCTAACTGAAACTACAGGCATATTAGGATGAACAATCCTACCTTCAGGAATTGACTCAAGATTAATAGACCCAAAATTTCCTTCTGAAGACAGCCAGTCGAGAAAATCTTTGCTAAACATAGGCTTATTGGCAGGATTTTTATGCTCAGCCAAGTATTTAATATCATCTCTTTCAAAGGAACAACTCTGCATCCATTCAACCAAAGGCTGCAAACCTGCAAATACACAATAACCGGCTTGATCGGAAAGATAGCGGGGATATTTTCTGAAAAAATAATCAAACTGTACTTCTTTTTTATGAAGACCTTTTTTAAAAAAGGTCTGGGCCATAGTCAGCTGATAAAAATCAGTAAACAATATTCCTTCTGAAATTTTTTTATTTTCTGCCATTATATTATTTTATTCTTTCTAACTTCTACCTTCTGTTTTCTAACTTCTGTTTTTCAGGCTCCAAATTTCTCTAATCTTTGTGCATTGGCCAAAGCAAGAGGCACTAAATCAACCGCTGGAATTCTTGGGCCTAAAGCTCCCCTAAGGCAATCTCTTTCACCAAATTTTTCTACCCTATCGGTGCGCGCATTTTTTGACCAAAGTAAAGTTGGCACAGGATGCCAGCTGTGGCTAGCTAGTGAAAACGGGGTAGAATGATCACCGGTGACTAAAATTACATCCGGATTTAATTTTAATATCCTTGGTATTAAACCATCAGTTTCTTCAATAACTCTTACCTTATCTTTAAAGTTTCCATCTTCACCATAACTATCAGTTTTTTTAACATGAAAATAAAAGAAATCATAATCGTTGAAACTATTCTCTAAGGTATCAACCTCACTGGCTATAGTCTCTCCTGTATCTAAAACATCCATTCCCAACAGTTTTGCAATTCCTTTATACATGGGATACCCGGCAATTGCTGCAGAATTTAGGCCAAAAGCTTCTTCCATAGAAGGCCAGCTAGGATGTTTTGAGAATCCTCGCAACAATGCCATATTAGCCGGATGCTGGTCAGATAATAGCTTTTTTGCCTTATCTATGAATTCTTCTATCATCTTAGTAGTTTGATTAGATTCTCCGGAGGAAGTTTTTGGCTGATGAGGTAACTCTCCAGTAACTTGTGGATCAGTATCAACTATATCAGCTGATAAGTTTTTGCCGCGGAACACAAGTAAAAATCTGTGTTCCTTAACAGTTTCTACAAAAACCTCTGCGCCGTCTAACTTAATTTGGTTAAGCAGTTTACAAAGTTCTTTATTTTTTTCAGTGCTAATCCTACCGGCTCTCCGGTCTGTAACTTTACTTTCTTTGTCAACTGTGCAAAAATTACCGCGAGCTGCTAAATCACCATCTTCAAGCGCAAAATTTATCCCTAATGCAGCCAGCACCCCTCTGCCCACTTGATATTTAATAGGGTCATAACCAAATAAAGAAAGATGAGCCGGCCCGCTGCCGGGGGTAATCCCAGAAGCAATTGGCTGATGCAGGCCGCAAATTCCACTCTTTGCCAACTTATCTAAATTAGGAGTGTTTGCCTTCTCAAGTTCCGTTAGCCCTTGATCACCGGGCAAGCCACCCAATCCATCCATAACTAAAAGTACTATTTTAGTATCTGCCGGTTTTTTAAGTTTTTGAATTATTTT
>JAWOBO010000037.1:0-2802 GCA_046484225.1 Candidatus Omnitrophota bacterium
GTCAATTGTTATTTTTTAAGACTCTTCTTTGGCTCCTTCAAACTCCTTAACTATTGTTTTAACCTCCATTTCGGTATTTTCTATTCTCTCTCGACAGAGTTTTATCAGCTCAACAGCTTTTTTAACTTTAGCTGATAGTTGATCAACATCAATACGTTCTGCTTCTAGATCTGCTAATATCTGGTTTAACTCATCAACTGCCTGGCTATACTTTATCTCCTTTTTCCCCATATTCTCACCTTCCTTTTATCAATTATCATTTATCAATTATCAATTATTATTTCTCTTTCCTCTCAACTTCCGACTCAACCTCACCCTGATAAAAAACTGTTTTTATCTTATCGCCTACTTTAAGATCGTCAATACTCTTTACTGCTTTATCTTTTAGGTAAGTTACCGAATAACCCCTCTTTAAGATATTTTTCGGATCAAGCAGTTTAATCTTTTCATCGATATGGCTAAGATAATTTTTGCTATCAATTAATAACTTTTTGGTATAGGAGCCTATATCTTTTCCGATATTGGTGATTTTATTTTTTTGATCCTGAAGGTGCATCTTTGATAAATTTACTACCGAGTGTTTTGCCTCCAAAAGAGTCTCTTTTTGAACCTGAAAATATTCGCCTACTGCAGAATCAAACCTTAAAGCTGTATTTTGTAAGCTTTGCTTTTGCTTTTCTAAAATCTCTTCTGATTTTTCTAAAACTGATTTCTCTGTCTCAGCTAAATTATCCAAAAACAACTGAACTTTTTCAACCAAAAATTTTCCGGCAGCAGTCGGGGTCTTGCAGCTGGTATGAGCCATAAGATCAATTATAGTTGTATTTATCTGATGGCCTACCGCAGCCACCACCGGAAAATCAAGACTGGCTATTTTTTCAGCTATTTTTTTACTGTCAAAATAACTTAAATCAGCAGTTGAGCCTCCACCCCTGGTTACAACCACTACATCTAACTTCTCTTTTTCTAATTTATTAAAATAATCCAATGCCTTGACTACATCCGGCTCAACTAACTTCCCCTGCATATGAGCTCCGCAGGCAAAAACTTTAAAACCAAAACCACTCGAATCCAGCTCATTGGTAAAATCAGCAAAAGCAGCGGAATTAAGAGAAGTAATCAGGCCTACCTTTAAAGGAAGTTGGGGAAATATTTTGGCTTTATTTTTATCTAATAAATCTCTTTTCTTTAGGTCAGCTATAATTTTCTGCCGGTTTTGGGCAATTTTACCTAAAGTATAGACTGGATCAATATCAACGACAATAATATTATACCGGCCGCTTTTAGGATAAAGATCGATTTGACAAAGAAGCTTAACTTCTATATCATTTTTTAGCTTAAATTCCGGATCAACTGATTTTAGTTTATTAAATATCTTTGGAACCCTTCCGGCAAAAAGTGCAGCTGAAACTTGAGCAATAATTGTATCTGAATCAGAATCTTTTTCTACACAGTTAAAATAGATATGGCCCCTGCCGCGGGATGCACGCATATCCTGGATTTCACCGCAAACCCAGACATACTGGGAAAACTTTGCTTTTATCGCATTCTTTACCGCGGTATTAAGTTCTAAAATCGAATAGACTTTTTCTTTACTGGTTAGGTCATCCATATTCATCTGTCTTGGTTTATCCATAACTTAATTTCTGATAAGTTTTAATATATTTTCTTTATTAAAAATTTCTAAATCTGCCGGACGCTCCAGAAAAGTTTCAACATCCTTTTTTACTAAGTTCCAATCTGTGTTATCAACGACCCCATATAAAAAATCCCGCCAATTATCTTCAGTTGGAAAATCCGCCTTCCATCCAGTTTGCTTTAAAGCATTAGATAGTAACTTTAAGTTCGGACAAATATCCTGCCACCGAGAAAGATACCAACCTAAATCAAAAAAATCTCTTCCCTTTGCATATTTCCGGGTCAATAATGCATGCATCTTACCGGCAAACAAAGAACTTAAATCATAACTTAAAAAAGAAAGAGGGAAATACTTATTAATTAACTTATCTTCTACCTTCGCGCCTTGAGGCGGATTAGAATCAACCTCAATCTTTACTGAAAAATTTCTGTCGTGCAAAGGCGATAGACCAACTTCGAATAACAGCTGGCTAAACCTTACCATCGCCGAATAAACTACATTTTTTTCACCATATCTAATATTTACTTTATACCCAGATGAAGAAAGCTTTGTTTGCAAGAATTTAATAATTTCAGAAAAGGAAAAATTATCTTTCTTGATTAGAGAAAAATCTAAATCTTGAGAAAACCTCGGCAAACCATATAAAAATCTTAAAGCAGTACCGCCAACAAAAGCAGAATGATCAAAAAACTTTCTTTCAAACAAAATTCTTAGTATATAAGATTGAAGGTACTCTCTCATTATATTCAGCTTTTTATTTTCCCCATCAACAGAAGAAACTAACTCTAATAAATAATCTTTCATATCTTTTTTTACTAATCTTTAATATTATTGGTAATTAACTTAGCAAATTTAACAATTTTTGGTTTTTTAAATTTATCAGCATAATCTAGGAAGCGCCTAACATTCAATTTCTCTAAACTTTGCAGCCTTAGCTCATAAATAAAATCTTTAGAAAACTTAGGCGTTTTTAGATAAAAAAAATCAAGTAAAGCTTTTTACGGCTCGGCAATAAAGCCAATTTGTTTATTTAGTTTAACAGATTTATACCCCCAAAACAAATCAGGCTTAATATGACGGTAATCAAAAATTCCAATTTCTGAAAGATACCGGCCTTGGCGCATACTGGTTACAGAAGTAAAAACCGCTACCCCTTCCGGAAT
>JAWOBO010000083.1:0-3239 GCA_046484225.1 Candidatus Omnitrophota bacterium
TTTTTCTGTCATTGGTATAGATATATCCGAAAAGCAAATTCAACTAGCTAAGCAAAATGTAAAAGGTGCCGAATTTAAAGTTGGGGATATGGCGGAGTTAAAAAAGGGAGAATATAAGGTTGATGCTATTATTGCTTTTTACTCTATATTTCACATCCCGCGGAAAAAACATAAACAATTATTAAAAACACTGGCCTCTTTTTTACCTAAAGGGGGATTAATTTTAATTACCATGGGAGCTACTAGTTGGCAGGGGACTGATGAATTTTTTGGTCACCAAATGTGGTGGAGCCATTATGGAGCAGAGAAGAACCGTAAAATTATTAATCAAGTTGGATTTGAAGTTATATTTGACGAAGTTGATAAAAGCGGAGAAGAAAAACACCTGATAATCTTAGCCCGTAAAAAATAAAACTAAGTAGAAAAAAATGATATATCAAGAAGTTTTTTTTATGTAGTACAGAAACCTTCGATACATATGACTCTGTTTAACAGAAGTCAAATTATATTCGTTATCAATCGCCATTCGGCTAAGAAAACCACAGCTCAGATAAAGGCAACTATAACCAGTCCAAAACCAGAGACTATTATTAAAGTTAACCTTAATAGGACTAGTTGAGTTATAACTATTTATAAACGCGCTAAAAGCCTTTTTCCCCGGTTTAGCGTCTTTTTCAGCCGTTGACCAGCTCATTGCTCCATAGCCTACGTCCATTAGTAACGGCCCTGGACAAGCCCAATCAAAATCAAGTATTGCTTGTAGTTTATGGTTTTTAAAAAGTATATTGGAAGTATTGTAATCGTTGTGAATTACTCCTTGCGAAGACTTAAACACTCCCTTTTTAGCCTTTTCCAACGTCTTTTTAACCTCATTGATGAATGTTTCAGCGTCTTGAAATGTATTGATAATCTTTCTTGAATTAATTAGAGCTTTTTCTAGTTCGCTGTATATTGTTCTTTTTCTTTTTTCCTCTAAATTCAAATTTATTGTTGCTTGGTGAAATTGACCCAAAGCTGCCCCCGCTTGTTTAACTAAACTTAATCGAGGAGTATATTCTGGACCGTAATCAATTGGAGCTCCTTCTACATACTCAAAACAAATTATGGCTTGCCTAGAATTTACTTTTTTAAAATATTTGCCACTTGTGGTAGGTACAATTTTTGCAGTGGGAACCTTACTTTTAACTAATTTGTTTATTAATTCCACTTCAAATTTTAGTGAAGGTATTTGCCCAGTTTTGTTAATTCTGGCGATAATCTTTGTGTTGTTACGGTTGTAAAAAATATAAACATCGTTATCTATCCCTTCTCTAACTAACTCAAGAGATTTTTTAGGTTTGGCCGAATATTCTCTAATAAGTATTTCTTTAATTTTTTTCATAGATTATTGTATCAAGCATTAAGTAAAATATCCCGATTGTCTCATCCGCCATTCGGCGAGACGGTTTTTTACAATTTGTTATAACGATAAGTAGGTTCTAGAGCGAGATGCAGAACCAAATCGTTTATTTATCGGTCTTCATTTTAATTAATGCTAAAATAATTTTATGAAACAGCTTTTAATTTTGCGTGGTAGGCCGGGGGCAGGGAAATCCTCTGTTGCTAAAAATATTCAGCAAAAATTGGAACCCAAAAAGGTAGCTATTTTTACACCGGACTATTTTTATTGGCAGGTTTTTCCAGGCGAAGATAATAAAAACCTGGTAAATAAAGTTTTAAATTTTGCTATTCAAAAGTATTTGGAAGAAAATTATTTGGTAATTTTGGAGGGAATACTACCAAAAAACGAAAATGGAGAGCTTTTTGAAAGTTTATATCAATACTGCCAAAACAACGATATTAATTTTAATTCAGTCTTTTTGGAAGTTTCTTTAGAAAAGGCTTTAAAAAGAAATCGAAAAAGAAAAAAAGGAACTGAAATTAGTGATAGTGACATGAAAACCTGGTACAGCAATGCTCAACCCAAAGAAATAATCAACGAAAAGATTTTAAAAACAGATAATAAAACGGCTGAGAAAATAACAAATAAATTACTACAAATGTTAGTGCCTAATCAAACACCAGGGTGAACAAAAAGTATCACAAAAAACCATATCGAGAGGGTGTAAACGCTATTGTTATTGATAATAAAAACAATTTTCTTTTGGTTCAAAAGAACAAATATAAAGATAACGAGTGGAACTTTTTAGGCGGTGGTCGAAAAGAAGACGAAACACTAAAAGAAAATTTATTTAGAGAACTTAGTGAGGAAATTGGTGCTGAAAAAGAAAACTTTGAAATAATTGGCATCAGTTCTCACAAAATAGAATATGATTATCCTGCCGACACGGCTTTAAAAATTCACAACGGTAAATATCGAGGTCAATCTTACAACCAAGTAATTCTTAGATTTATAGGTAATAAAGATAAATTAGTATTTAATACTAAAGAGATTAGAAAACACAAATGGGTTCAACCAGACAAGTTGGAAAAATACTTAATATTTCCCAAACAATACTCCTGTCACAAAAAAGCAATTGATGAAAATTCACCCGGAATAATTTTATAAAAACTTATTTGAGGAAGTTATCATAGTTTATAATCAATTTAGCTGGATTTTAAAGATAGTGTTACGATCGTATTATTATCTTTAAAAGTGATTTTTGGTATTTTTACCCTAAAAAGATAAAAAGTAAAACTAGTCTAAACTGCTCTAGGATAGGGAGGAAAAAAACTTAATAATTTTTTGAATTTCTACCCTGAAGTATTTGATTTTCTTGGCCTAAATTGCCATCTTGGGCTTCTTTGGTTTCTCTTGACTTTAATTCTTTATTTGAATTTTTTAGGTGTTGTTCTGTTCTACTTTTGGGAAATTCTGGAGGTGGAACAGCTGAGATAGTTCTTAAACCCAGATAACTTTCATCAAAAGTCATTTTTACCTCCTTAATACTTTTATTATAACAGACTAAATTGAAATATTTTCAATTTTCCCAAGGTTGCGCACCCTGAACCAGAACTGCATTCGGTACAGGGCAGGCCTAAAAACCCTAAGGTTGAATTTTTATTTGAGTCGATTTGGATGTTGAGTTATAATAAACCCACCGCCGCGGTGTTGGAATTGGCAGACAAGCGAGACTTAAAATCTCGTGGCCCTCGGGCCGTGTGGGTTCGACCCCCACCCGCGGCACCCACGTACCAGAACAAGTACGGTACATGACAAGCCCTATTTTTTGAAGTAGAGAACTGCTTCGTCAAAAAGT
>JAWOBO010000003.1:0-5914 GCA_046484225.1 Candidatus Omnitrophota bacterium
CCGATAACTGCCAACCCAAATTTGTGTCAAACCATAAATGAACTTCAACAAGAGTATAATAATTGTACCCAATGCATGGATTTAAAAGATGATTGTCCTGATTGCTGCCTGGTAGATACAGATTCTGACCAAAATTTTGATGCAGTAAATTGTACTCCGGAGGCAAATAGTGAAGATTACAGTTGTGATTCGTTTGCTTTTAGCGGAGATAGTTGTTCTGAGGCAGAATGTTTTGCGCTAGATAATCCTGATTGCAGCAATGATAACCCCCCAGGATGTCAGGTAAAAGGGTGCCCGGATGACGATTACAAACCAGAATATGATAGCGGGGAAGATGAAGCTTGTACAGAAGAGTCAGGCATATGGTATTGTACAGAAGATAATTTAATTCCTGCAGATAGAGGATGTGTTCCTGATTCTGAGACGATAATAGATAATTATGATCAAGATTTTCATGATGACCCCAAAACAGAACTTTTTTATCAAACTAATACAGGAGGAAGGCCGCCTAGAATCGAAGATGGTGATCCAGACTTTGATTCTGACATTGCTGACTCATTAGGGGAGAGTATAACTTCATATTATAAATATGAATCTTTAACCTCTTACAGCAGCTATATTTCTAGCTGTATCAGTTATTCAAATGAGGCTGAGTCTTGTCAAAAACAGGTTAAATGCTGCCAAGAGGAGACGTGTTCTTCAGAGCCGAATCCTGGCTATGGTAATTGTACCGACGGCTGTAATGAGAGGCTGGATTTTGATGAACTAGTTAAAGTCCCCGGTGAGGGAATAAAAAGCTGTCCTGAGCTTCAGTATTCTGATTGTAGTTTAATTCAAGAAAGGATTACTAATTGTTTATTGGGAGGTTGTGCTTCTTGTTTTAGGAAAATCGATATTAATTTTTCTCATGATTTTGTAGCTAAAAGCGGGGAATCTCTTACTATTTTTTGGAATATTTTATCTAAACCCGATGTTACTCCCGCAGCTGGATATACTGAGGTTCAAGCCAGAGATGCTATAGATACCTATTTTTATACAATAGTCAAGGTTATTGATGCCTCCGGTGATCCTGTTTATTCTAGTATTATGCACCAGAAGAGTTTTAATAATGCTTTTTCTATTTTTAACGCAACCCACCTAGATTCTACTTATCTAAAAACTGGAGAAGAATATAGTGTAGGAATTTACTATTATCTTCCTGATATTACAGAAGACATAGCCGAGGTCGAGAGCATGAAAATGGATATTGCTGGAATGGAGATGACTCTCATAAAAATAAGAGAATAAAAAATGTTTCTTTTTCGTAAGAAATCTTTTAGTCTATTAGAGCTGATAGTTGCTTCTGTGTTGATAGGAATTGGTATAGCTGGTGTAGCAGGAGTTTTAACCAGCGGGCTTTATTTTTTAAAAAGAGCTGAAAACAAAGCAAGGGCTATGAGTCTTGCTTACAGAAAAAAAGAGAGTCTTATGACTAAATCCTACGAGACTCTTACAATAGGAAAAGATTCCGGCAAAGAAGATCGCTATAGATGGACTACCGAGGTCAGAGAGTTTGATGAAGGCGGTATTCCTTGGAAGAAGGTTGAAGTAGAGGTCAACTATCCCGAAACTACTATGGGTAGCGGCCAAGACCAAGCTACTAAGAAAGTATTTTTAACTAACTTATCAGTTTATCCGTATGTGCATAGTGAAACTCAGGTAATAGATTCTATTTGTAATACTGGTAGTTGTGTAGTTGCCAACGGCGTGAAAAAAGTTATCGGTAGTTCTTCCAGGCAGTTAAGTATAGATATTGATTATCCGGTAGATAAACAAATATTAGTCTCTTATAATATTGTTTTGGGATATGAAGACGTAGGAGGAGTAGATCCAGTTGATTTAATTTTAACTCAAACCTTTTTGGATGATTATTCTAAATCTGTCGAAACAGGTACTCCAATTCTTACTCAACCAGTGATAAATAATGTTGTAAATATAGGTTCAGTTTCGGCTGGGCCGCATCGAATTGATATCAGGTGGGAAAAAAATACATCTGATGGCAATATATATATTAAAAAAGCAGATATGATTATTATAGCTTATGAAGAGTAATAATATTCGGTTTCGTTATTCTTTTACATTGATTGAATTGTTAGTGGTTATAGCTCTTGTCGGATTTGTAATTATTTCGGTGTCAGGATTATCGATGTTTTTTATAAGAAAAGTTAATGTTAACAAAGAAAGATATAATTTGTGGAGCCAGATAAGTTATACCTTTGATGATATGAGAATTAGATGTATAAGCGCGGTAGATATTGTTACTCCAATTTCTGCAGGAGGAAGCTATAATTTAAAAAAAGATGGTGCTTTTATTTTTTATGCAGAAGATGATATTTATAATATAACCCCAAACGATCTAACAGATAATAGCTGGTATCGATATCTAATTGATAACAATAATAATTTATCTCTTGATAAGGGTGTTTATAGTCAAAGCACTGGTTTTACTGAAACCAATAGAGATATAGTTATTGACGGAAAATATAATCCTAATTTAATTTTTAGGCACAATACCGGCGATGAACCTAATTTTGTGGTAGTAACAATTGATGCAGAGGCCTCAGTAGGAGGGAAAGATTTAGAAATTGAAAGAAAAGAAGGTTTACGGTTTTGGTTTGTTGATTTAGTACAATGATTTTAATAGTTGTAGCAGTTATAATTTCAATATCGATTTTTCTTTTAGCTTTTGTATCTTTTAGTCCCCACTTCATTTCTTTAACTGAATCAGATTTTATGCGCCGGGCTAATGAGAATGCTACCTTAGCAGGTCTTAAATGGGGAGAGCTTAAGAGTAGAGCTGATAGTTTTCCCGATGAAGGAATAACTACTTATATGCCTTTAAGGAGGGATGAAGATAGTCAAAGCGATGAAGTTTTATCAGATCATTTTTTAAAATTAGAGATAACCGAACAAGGTGAAGAAATTAACGTAGACGTAAGCCGGATAACTGAAGCTCCCAAAGAAGATTTATTTTAACAAAAATTCGTTTTAATTGTTTAAACCTCTATTTTTAGCTTCGATTTTCTTCCTTTTAATTAATTCAATTAATTTTTGGCTTTAATATATCCCCAATATATAGTGGGGGTGTTAACTATATACCATATAGGCAAAAATTATAAAAAATTATACTAAAAAGGTGTTGACAAGCATAAGAGTAAATGTTTAACTATAAACATAATTAAATTAGGGAAAATACAAAAATGGCAAAAAAGAAAAGGTTACCAAGATTAATGACCGTGGATGAGTTGGCCGATTATCTAGGCCTAAAGAAGCAGACTATCTATAATTGGCTGCATCAGAAGAAAATTTCCGGGATAAAAATTGGCAAGGTTTGGCGGTTTGACAGAAAATATATAGATAAATGGCTGAAAAGCTTAAGTGAATAATAAATATGGCTAAAAGAAAAGTAGGATTATATTTAGGGACAAGTTTAGTGGGATTGGCTTTAAAAGAAGGTAAAGATTTACTTTTTTTAGGAAGCAATGATATCTCTTCAATCGAAGCCAAAGAAACTGAAACTTTAGATGAAAATCTACACTGGCAGGCTTTGATTAGGAAAAGTTTGCGTCAGGCAAATATTGAAAGCAAAGTAGTAGATCTTAGCTTGGCAGACCGTGATTTTATAATCCGGTCTTTGGAAATGCCTTTGATGGGGAAAAAAGAGATTGAATCCTCTCTTATCTATGAAATTGAAAAGTATATCCCTTTTAAGCCTAAAGAGCTAGTTTGGGATTATCAATTTAATCGAATTCCCAAAGAAAAAAAAGTTAGTGTTTCTTTTGTTGGGATTAGAAAAAGCAGTTTAGAGCAAACTAAAAAGATTTTATCTAATATTGAGCTTGAAGCGGCAACTATAGAGCCAGGTTGCTTATCTTTGGCCCGTATTCTAAAATCAAAAAAAGAAACTAAAGATACACAGAACTTTGCTTTATTGGATTTAACCTCACAAGAAGCATATTTAACTTTTTTTCAAAATGATCTTCCGGTATTTAATCGTTATTTGAACATAAAGGAAAAAGAAGGAAAGTTAGACTTAGAGCATTTTGTGGAAGCGGTAAACTTCTCTTTCCAGTATTTTCGCAGAGAATTTAAAAGTGGCAAGTTAGATAGAATATTTGTTGTCTCAGATCAATCTGAGCTAGACAGCTTAACTGATTTGTTAAAAGAGACTCTTTCCTTGGATGTTAAAAAGGTTGTTCCTTATGAATTAACTTCACGCCAGGAGGCCTCGACAGAAAATATAAAAGCTTTGGGTTGTGCCTCAAGAAATGATTATTCTTATAGGTTTAGCCCGGTTTTAAAGGAATTTGAAGAAACCAAAAAAGCCGAAGCTTCTTTTTCCGGCGGAGTTGATTGGCGCTGGGGGTTGATTGGTTCAGTGGTGGCTTTAGCGGTAATTGCTTGTTTTTTGGTTTCGCTCTTTTTTAGTAATGCGTTATCTTTAGCCGAAGATGAGGTTAAGGGGAAAGAAGAAAATTTAAATCTGCCTGAACAGCTGCAGCAGGGAGAAAAAACTTCAAATTTACCTGATCAATCTCAATTAGGAGGAAAACCTTCAAATTTATCTGGACAGTTACAACAGGAAGGATGGCAAAATATAAAAATAGCCGCAGATAAAAAACTTAATAAGATAAAACAATTGAAACAATTAAAAGGAAAAAAGATAAAGTTATCTAATTTTTTAGGCTTATTTGTTGATAAAGGTGTTATGCCAGATAAGATGTGGTTAGATTCGATTAATATATCTAAAGGGCAAGAAGAAAAATATAGGGTTGAAATTAGAGGATACATCTATAGAGCTGATGATTATCAAGAAAGGTTAGCAGTTAATGATTTTGTTAGTAATTTAAGAACAGAGGAATCTGTGAATTCATTGTTTAATATTGTTGAAGCTACATCTACAGACAGAGAGAAAATTAGAGATTTTACTGTAACTAAGTTTGTAGTAAATTTACGTTAAGGGGTTTTATGAAAGATTTATCAAAAACCGATATTAAAGATTTACTCCAGTATAAAAATATAATTGTTGTTATCGTGGTGATTATTGCTGCTTTACTATTTGTCCATAATAGTTATAGCGGTTATCAAAGCAAATTAGAAAAAATAAAAGACAAAAAGAAGGGTTTAGAGCAGGCAAAAATTGAACTTAAAAGATGGGAGACAGCAAAAGATAAATATAATCAACTAACCGATGATTTTTTTAAAGACGACTCTATAACTTTTAAAAGATATGTAGAGGAAAAAGCTAGAAATACAAAGGTAACTATCGATTCTTTAAGGACCTCAAGAAAAGAAAAAGATTTTTACCAAGAAGCGGCTATTCAACTAGGGTTAGATTCTTCTTATAAGAATTTAGTAAATTTTATTAGAGAGCTTGAAGAAAAAAGTATAGATATAAAAAGTATGTCTTTACAAAAAGCGAGGGATAAGAAGTTGAAGTCAGACCTTGATTTGAAGGCTGTATTGGTTGAAAAATGAAAATTTTAGTCTTTATGTTGGCGGGTATATCAATTATTTTTTCTGGCTGGGCTAGCAGTCCTTTTGAATCTGTTTTACCAGAAGAAGAGAAAAAAGAGCCTACCCAGCAAAGACGTTCCCAGGAAAGACGTTCCCAGGAAAGAGTATCACTTCCAGATTGGGTAATCGTCGAAGCAGTTTTATGGGGATCTGATTCACCTCAGACGATAATTGATGGTGAAGTTTATTATGTTGGAGATGAAATTAAAGATTTGGATGCGACTATATTTAAAATAAAAGAAAACGTTGTTTATATATCCTATTCTGGTAGGATTTTTAAAAAAGAAGCTAAGAAAAGGGAGGCAAGATGAAAAGATTAAGTTCTTTTTTAATAGTTATTTTTTTGATTACAATGGTC
>JAWOBO010000004.1:0-8359 GCA_046484225.1 Candidatus Omnitrophota bacterium
ATTTACGCTTGCGGGCCCAAAGGTATGTTTTGTCAAATAAATAAGATTGTAAAAGATCGTAAAGGTATAAACACTCAACTTTCCTTTGAACAATTTATGGGTTGTGGCCTCGGTGTTTGTTGTGCTTGTGTTATCTCTACTAAAGCTGGCTATAAAAAAGTATGCCAGGATGGGCCAGTTTTTAGATTAGAAGAGGTATATTAAAACTCTGGAGGAAAATATGTGGTATCTATATATAACTTTAGGGCTGGGCGCAGGAATTTTTAGTGGTTTTTTAGGTTTAGGAGGAGGAACGGTAATGATTCCGGCCTTGGTTTATTTAGCTGGTTTTAGTCAGCATCAAGCACAAGGTACTACTCTTGCAATGATGATTCCTCCAATTGGACTGCTTGCCGCTATTAAATATTATCAAGCTGGGAATGTAAAGATAAAAGTAGCAGCTTTAATGTGCATAGGATTTTTTATCGGCGGTTATTTAGGAGCAAAGTTTGTGCATAAAATACCAGATTTAGTTTTAAAAAGATGTTTTGGCGCGTTTTTGTTAATTGTTGCTTTAAAAATGATTTCGGGTAAGTAGTTTTATATTGTTTGAAAATTAAGGAGTTATAGAATAGAATAAGAAGATGGATTTAGCAGTTAATATTGGCAAGTTAAAGTTAAAAAATCCGATTATTTGTGCCTCTGGTACTTTTGGATTTGGCGATGAGCTGAAAGGGTTAGTTGATTTCTCATCAATCGGTGCAATTGTGGCAAAAACTATTACAGTTGAACCCAGAGAAGGCAATCCTCCCCCACGGATTTATGAAACTAATTTTGGGGTAATTAACTCAATAGGACTTGCTAATCCCGGTGTAGACTCTTTTATTGAAGAGAGGCTTCCTGCCCTGGGGAAGTTAAAGACTAAACATATTATAAGTTTAGGAGGCTTTTCTGAAAAAGAATATAAGCAGCTGGTAAAGAAGCTAGACAAACAAAAAAATGTTGACGCTTTTGAACTTAATCTATCCTGCCCTAATTTGGACAAAAAAGAATTAATCTCTCAAAGCCAAAAATTAACTTTTAATTTAATTAAAAATTTAAGAAAGTTGACCAAAAAAACCTTAATCGCAAAAATTACTCCTGAAGTGACCGATATTGTAAAAATTGCTGAAGCAGCTGAAGATGCCGGTGCAGATGCGATTTCGATGGTAAACACTTATTTTTCTTTAGCTATTGATATTGAAAGGAAAGAATCTTATCTTGGGAATGTTAGCGGCGGTTATTCCGGGCCGGCGATAAAACCGATGAGTTTATATAAAACTTGGCAGGCGGCAGGGGCTGTCAGGATTCCTGTAATCGGCGGCGGCGGGATTACAAATTACCAAGACGCCGTAGAGTTTTTGCTTGCCGGCGCAACTGCAGTAAGTTTGGGAACTATAAATTTAACTTATCCAAATATAGCAAAAAATATTTTAACAGAAATGAAAAAATATATGAAAAAAAATAAGATGAAAAACTTAAAAGATTTAAGGGGAAGTTTTAATGAATGATTTATGGCCAAGGCTAGTTGTTGCCCTAGACCTAGATTCTAAAATCAAGATTCAGAGAATAGTTAATAAGCTTTCATCTAAAGTAGGAAAATTTAAAATAGGGCCGGTAGCTTATAGTAGATTTGGCCCCGAAGCTATTGAGTGGGTTCAAAAAAAAGGCGCAGAGGTGTTTTTGGATTTTAAACTTTATGACATTCCAAATACTATGGCCGAGACTGCTAAAGCATTTATAGATTTAGATATTTGGGCTTTTACTGTGCACCTAAAAGCCGGCCAAGAAAATATAGCGATATTAACTGAAAAAGTTTCTAACTACGCTAAAGAAAAGAATAAAAAAGCTCCCTTGATTTTTGGAGTTACCGAATTAACCTCAAGAGAAGCTTCTTTTGAGCAAATTTTAAATCTAGCTAAAACGGGGGAAGAAGCCGGGGTTTCCGGAATAGTTTGTAGTGTTTGGGAGGCAAAAGCGATCAAACAAGAAACTGGCTTGCTTGCTGTAACTCCGGGGATAAGGCCTGTTTGTCAACAAGCTGGAGAAGATAGAGCCTCTGATGATCAAAAAAGAGTTGCTAATTTAGCCGATGCAGTTAAAGCGGGGTCTGATTATTTTGTGGTGGGCCGGCCCATTGTCAAAAGCGACAATCCTCGCAAAGCTGCAGAAAGTTTAGTAAAAAGTGCTTTTTGAATTAATTTAAAGTAAGCTTTACCTGTCATTGCGAGGAGCGGAAGCGACGAAGCAATCTTTAACAAGTATAATAGAGATTGCTTCGGCTTCGCCTCGCAATGACATTGAAGCAGATTTTAAAATAATTTGCATTTTTAACCGAAAGTCTTATAATTTTATTTCAAATAGATACACACAGATATTAGTTTAAATTTGGCAGGAGGAAATAATGGATGTTAAATTAGAAAGCTTGATAGAAAAAATTCAAAAAGAAGGTGTTCAGCAAGCAGAAGAAAAGGCCGATCAAATAATAAAAGATGCTCGCGCCAAAGAAAAAGAGATAGTTCAAAAGGCCAAAGATCAGGCGGAAAAAAGTAAAGAAGAGGCAAAAAAGGAAGCTCAAAAACTTCAAGAAAATGCGCAAAATTCTATAAGACAAGCTGCGCGCAACGTAATTCTTTCGGTAAGAGAAAAGCTTACTTCTATCTTTGACAACATTTTAAAACAAGAATTAAAAGAATCTTTAACTCCAGACACCCTAGCAAAAATGCTAGAAAGCATAATTGATAAATGGAGCCAAGAAAAGGATAAAGAGTTTGAGGTTTTGGTAAGCCAAAAAGACAAAAAAAAGCTAGAAGAGTTGATTTTGGCAAAATTTAGCCAGGAAGCTAAAGAAGGAATAGAGATAAAAAGTTCCAGTTCTATAAATAAAGGTTTTCAAGTCGGGATAAAGGGAGAAGATACTTACTATGATTTTTCTGATGAAGGCATAACAGAAAGTTTGTCGGTTTTTCTAAATCCTGCCATATCAGATTTAATTTCAGATAAAAAGAATGGATAAATACTACTATCTTATTACCCAACTTCCTTTTCTTAAGTTTGGAGAGCAAAATCATCTAAACAAGGATTCTTTTTTAGAAGAAGCAAAGAAATGGTTAACTGAGAGTGATTTTAAAAAGTTGCAAAAAGCTGATATCGATGATTTAGAAAAAAGAACCAAGGCTGGTTTTTTGCAGGAATATAAAAAGTTTGAACTAACCTTAAGAAAAGAGTTAGCTGCTTATAGAGAAAACAAAAAGAAGCAACAAGAATATCAACCTAAAGAAGTTTTAAAAAAATCACTTTTAGAAGGAAACCCTTTAGAAGTTGAGAAAAAGTTATTATATTATCGTTGGCAACAAATAGAAGAAAGCTCCAAAGATTATGTTTTTAATCTTGAGGCGATAATTGCTTATTTTCTTAAATTACAGATTTTAGAAAAAGTATTGAGTTTTGATAAAGAAAAAGGGACTAAAAAATTTGATTCATTAACAGAGGTAGAAGATGCAAAAACACGGTAAAATAGTTGCAATTAGCGGGAACATGATTACGGTTGGATTTGACGAAAATGTTTCACAAAATGAAGTAGGTTATGTAATAGTAGGCCAGCAGCGCCTTAAATCAGAAGTTATCCGTATAAGTCAAAATACTGCTTCAATGCAGGTTTTTGAAGATACAAAAGGGATAAAAGTGGGAGATAAGATTGAATTTTCAGGCGAGATGATTTCAGTTGAGCTCGGCCCCGGCCTCCTAGGCCAAGTTTACGATGGGTTGCAAAATCCTCTCCATGATTTAGCTAAAGAATACGGAGTTTTTTTACCAAGAGGGAAACAACTTGAAGCTATAGACAGTGAAAAAAAATGGCATTTTAAACCTAAAGAAAAGGTAAAAGGGAAAAAAGTTTCAGCTGGCCAACCTCTTGGCCATGTTGAGGAAGGAATTTTTAAACATTTTATTTTTGTTCCTTTTTCTGCTAAAGGAGATTGGACTGTTGATGAAATTTCTTCAGAAGGTGATTATAAAGTTAAAGATAAAATAGCAACCTTAAAAGACCAGGCCGGCAATACTATCAAAGTAACCATGACAGCTACTTGGCCGGTTAAGGTTCCGATTTCAGCTTACAATCAGAAATTTACCCCCCAAGAACCATTAACTACTAAAATGAGAATTTTGGATACTTTTTTCCCGGTTGCAAAGGGAGGTACCTATTGTATACCTGGGCCGTTTGGGTCTGGGAAAACTGTTCTCCAACAACTTATAAGCCGCTATGCTGATGTGGATATTGTAATTCTTGCTGCTTGCGGAGAGAGAGCCGGAGAAGTTGTTGAAACTTTAAAGGAGTTTCCTAAATTGGAAGATCCACGCACAGGACGTTCGCTTATGGAGCGAACTATTGTTATTTGTAATACAAGTTCGATGCCGGTTGCAGCAAGAGATGCATCTGTTTATACTGCAGCAACCTTAGGTGAATATTATCGGCAGATGGGGCTTGATGTTTTACTTTTGGCAGATTCCACTTCCCGGTGGGCTCAAGCTATGCGTGAAATTTCGGGAAGATTAGAAGAAATTCCCGGTGAAGAGGCATATCCTGCCTATCTTGAATCCCGTATTGCTGAATTTTACGAACGGGCCGGCCAAATCCAGCTTCCTTTTGAAGCAAAAGGAAGCCTTACTATCGGTGGGACTGTTTCACCGGCGGGAGGAAATTTTGATGAACCGGTTACTCAATCTACCCTTAAGGTGGTGGGGGCTTTTCATGGCTTGTCCCGAGATAGAGCCAATGCCCGTAAGTACCCTTCAGTTGATCCTTTGCAAAGTTGGTCTCGCTACCAAACTCCTTTAGATAAAGAAAAAGTGAATGAAGCCAGAAATGTTTTAACTAAAGGAGATGAAGTTGACCAGATGATGAAAGTTGTGGGAGAAGAGGGAACTTCAATAGATGATTATCAAGTTTATTTAAAAGCCGAACTTCTCGACGCAGTTTACCTGCAGCAAAATGGCTTTAATCCGATAGATGCAGCAACCGGCATTGAGAGGCAAAGCTATGTATTTGATAAAATATCCGATATCCTGAATACTAAATTTAGTTTTTCTGATAAAGATCATGCCCGGAAGACGTTTTATAAGTTAAGATCGCTTTTTATTGATTGGAACTATACAAAAAAAGATTCGGATGAATATAAAAAATTAGAAAAAGAAATCGATGAATTTTTAAGTTCACAAAACCAAAAAGAGGAAGAAGAATGAAAAAAGTCCATAGTAAAATTTTAAGCATTGTTGGAAATGTAATTACAGTTAAAGCCAAAGATGTTTCTTATGAGGAGTTGGCCGAAGTTAGGAGCCAGCGGGGAAAGTCTTTGGCCCAAGTTATAAAAATCGATAAAGATTTAGTTTCTTTGCAGGTTTTTGCAGGAAGCCGTGGGATTTCAACTAATGATCAGGTGGTGTTTTTAGGCCATCCGATGAAAGTTTCATTTTCAGAAAATATGTTAGGTAGGGTGTTTGATGGAAGCGGGAGGCCCCGCGATAAAGGGCCAACTTTAGCTGAAAATACAATTGAGATTTCCGGGCCCACAGTTAATCCGGTGAAAAGAACTATACCGGATAGGATGATTAGAACAAATATACCAATGATTGATGTGTTTAATTCTTTGGTTGTTTCCCAAAAGCTGCCTATATTTTCTACATCAGGAGAGCCCTACAACGAGCTACTTGCCCGCATTGCCCTGCAAGCTGAAGCAGATATGATTATTTTAGGCGGCATTGGCCTAAAGTATGACCAATATTTATTTTTTAAAAAAAGGATAGAAGAAGGCGGAGCTCTTTCGCGTTCGGTGTTTTTTGTTCATACTGCATCTGACCCGGTGGTAGAAGGGCTGATGATTCCTGATCTTTGTTTGGCGGTTGCAGAAAAGTTTGCACTTCAAAATAAAGATGTTTTAGTCTTGCTTTCAGATATGACCAATTTTGCCGATGCCCTAAAAGAGATTGCAATTACTATGGAACAGGTTCCTTCCAATAGAGGTTATCCGGGTGATCTTTATAGCCAGTTAGCCAAAAGATATGAAAAAGCAGTTGAATTTGAAGATGCGGGTTCAATCACTGTTTTGTCAGTAACTACTATGCCAGGGGATGATGTAACTCATCCGGTTCCTGATAATACAGGTTATATTACAGAAGGCCAATTTTATTTACGCGGTGGGTCAATAGCACCTTTTGGGTCATTAAGCCGTCTTAAACAGCAAGTAAACGATAAAACTAGAAAGGACCATCGGGCGATTATGGATGGAATGATTCAGCTTTATGCACAATACAGAGACACCGAAGAAAAACGTTCTATGGGTTTTAGAATGAGTTCATGGGACAGAAAGCTTCTTAAATACGGAAAGCTTTTTGAGTCGGAGATGATGGATTTAGCTGTCAACATACCTATTGAAAAAGCTTTGGACAATGGTTGGCAGATACTTTCTGATTGTTTTGAACCAGAAGAAACTAGTTTCAGAAGCGATTTAATAAAAGAGTTTTGGCCTAATGGCAAAAGTTAGAATAACCAAACAAGAACTACGGAAGCAGAAAGATTCTTTAGCCAGATTCCAGCGTTACCTTCCTACCTTGCAGCTTAAGAAGAAACAATTACAGAGGCAGATCTTAAAAGTTCATCAACAGATAGATAAAGTGTCTCGTCAAGAAGAAGATTTTAGAAATCAAGTTATTGATTGGGTTGATTTGTTTGCTCAACCAAACCTTATAGAGGAGTTACTAAGCATAGAAACCATAAAAACCAAAGAAGGTAATGTTGCCGGGGTTGATTTACCAGAATTTGATAAAGTTGAGTTTAAGCAAGATGATTATAGTTTTTTTACAACTCCTCTTTGGGTTGATTCTGGAATAGAAGCCGTTAAAGAAATGATTAGCTATAAGGCGCAGTTAATTGTGTTGCATAAACAATTAGATGCTTTAAAAGAAGAGTTGAGGGTTACCAATCAAAGAGTGAATTTATTTGAGAAAGTAAAGATTCCCGAGGCAGAGGAAAATATTCGAATAATTCAAATTTATTTAGGAGAGAGAAGAACCGCTGCTGTGGTAAGGGGCAAGATCGCCAAAGCAAAAATTGAACAAAAGAAAATGGCGTCATCCTGAGCCCGAAGGGCGAAGGATCTCATTTATCATAGAGATTCTTCGGCTTCGCCTCAGAATGACATCGAAGTTGTTTCACCTTTACTATGCAACATTTCCGTTTGAACCTGTTTTGTTGCATAGTGGTGATGAATTTTATAATGGCTGTTTTATTTTGTTACAATAAACAAACAAACAATTACAAGATATGATCGTAAGAATGCGTAAAGTTACAATTTTGGTGTCAAGGGCAAGTGTTGATTCAGCCCTACACGATCTACGTGAATTAGGAGTGGTTCATATCCAGCACCTAAGAAAACCGCATGCTGATTATATAGATGCAGTAAGAAAAAAGGTCTCCAGGATAGAGAAAGTTTTAACTATAATTGGGGGTTCAAAAAAACAAAAAGAACTTAGCAAAGAAGAGTTGGTATCCGTTCCTAAAGAAATAGCAGGATTGTCTCAGGAAAAAAATAAGTTAAAAGAAAAGCTGGAAGAGCTTAAGGCTGGGATCGTCTGGTTTAAGGAATGGGGGGATATCTCAAAGAAAGATATTCAAAGATTAGCTGATAAAGGAATTTTTGTAAGTTTATATACCTGCAGCCAAAAAGAGTTTGAAAAAGTTAAAAAAAACAATCTGATTTATGTTGTAGGCAGAGAAGGCTCTAATTTACAGGTAGTAGATATTGCTACAGATAAGAATAAGAGTTTAGGTTTTAAAAAGATTGAAGTTCCTGGAGAAAGCCTTGATTCGCTCAGAAAAAAAATCAGTTGCCTAGAGCAAAAAAAAGAAGAAATTGAAAAGAAATTAAGCTCATTTTCAATTTATCGTAGTTGTTTCATCAAATATAGAGATAATCTACTTAATAAATTTGAATTTATAAAAGTAAAATTTGGTATGGCTGAATCAGAAAGTTTGGCTTGGCTTCAAGGGTTTTGCCCGGTTGATTCGGTAAAGACTATAGAAAAAACAGCTAAAAAGGAAGGTTGGGGAGTTGCCGTTGAAAAACCTGACAAGCCTCAAGAAGTCCCGACTTTAATCAGAAATCCAAAATGGGTTAAAATCATAAAACCGGTCTTTAATTTTATGGGAACTTTACCCGGTTATCGGGAGTACGATATAAGTTTTTGGTTTTTGCTTTTTTTTAGTCTATTTTTTGCTATGTTAGTCGGGGATGCAGGTTATGGGATTATTTTTCTTACAGCCACTTACCTAGCAAGAAGGAAATTT
>JAWOBO010000084.1:0-22159 GCA_046484225.1 Candidatus Omnitrophota bacterium
ATATTGCTTTTAAGTTTTTTTCTTATTTTTTCAGCTAGATAAGCTGCTATTTCCTGAGAAACTCCCTGGGTCTTTTTAAGTAATTTCTTAGGCAGTTTAAATAATTTATTTTTGCTAGCTAAAGAATAAACTACAAAAGAACCTTTGAAAACTTTCGAGCTGCCGGGAGTTTTAGTTAAAAGATAAGAAAGATAGCCGCCGCTTTCTGATTCGGCTGCCGCTAAGGTAATTTTTTTATCTTGGCAAATTTCTAATATCTTTTTTGCTAAATTCATTAGTTTATTGTACCAAAGATTGTAAATATAATATACAAATTTTTTTATATTTCTTCTTCGAGAATTATTTCTTGATAATTTTTTTGAGGTAGTTCACGGGCAAACATCGAAGGCCTGGTGATAATGACTCCGGTTCTATGGCTAAATTTAGTTTGAGGATAAGTTATATAAAGAAGAGATTTAGTCCGGGTTGCAGCTACATAAAACAATCTTCTTTCTTCCTCTAGCGCATCTTGGCTGCCAAGGGCTTTTGCGTGAGGGAAGTCATATTCACAAAAACCGATAATAAAAACTGCTTCCCACTCTAGGCCTTTAGCTTGATGGATGGTAGTAAGGGTAATAACTTCTTTGTCTTTTTCTTCTAAAAAACGTTTTTCTCCTTTGAACTCTTCATGGGAGCCAATGTCACCGAGAAATTTCTTAATGGTAGGATAGTTGCCTGACATCTTAACCATCTCATCTAAATCCATTAGCCTTTCAGCGGCATTGTCAAAACTTAGATAGCAGTATTCTTTATACATACCAAGGATATCTTCAAGGGCATCCTCAGGAAGCTTGGATTTTTTTAATTTTTCATACAATTTATTAAATTGTTTAAAGCCGGCTTTCTGCCTTTTAGGCAATTTTTCTAGAGTTTTTTCCGGAGAGTTATTTTTAACTATTAAGTTTTCCCAAATTCGATAGGCATAATTTTTGCCGATACCTCGATAAATAGAAAGAGCCCGCTTAAATGATATCTCATCGTTAGGATTAACTATAATTTTTAAAAATGAAATAACATCTTTTATGTGGGCCTGCTCAAAAAAGCGTAAGCCGCCCCTTACGATATAGGGGATATTGCGTTTGGTCATCTCCATCTCCAGTTCAAGAGCTTGAAAACGGGAACGAAAAAGAACTGCTATCTCAGAAAGAGGGAAGCCTTCCCGGCTTAACTCAAGAATGCGTTGGCCGACAAATTTTGCCTGTTGGTAAACATCTTTTGCGCTGACCAGGCAAGGTTTTTGATCATTTCCTCTTACAGCTTTTAACTTTTTTGGGTATTGGTAAACATTATTTTTGATAATTGAGTTTGCTAAGTTAAGAATTTGGGGGGTTGAGCGGTAGTTAATCTCCAGTTTAAAAATTTTATCAGTTTTAAAAATTTTAGGAAAGTCTAGGAGATTGCTAATTTGGGCCGCGCGAAAAGAATAGATAGATTGGGCATCGTCTCCGACAACTAAGATATTATTATGGTAAGAAGATAGCTTTTTTAAAATCTCAAATTGAATTTTATTGGTATCTTGGTATTCATCTACCAAGATATATCTAAAGATTTTTGAGTATTTTTCAGCTAAATCCTTATCTTGGAGAAGTTCAAGCCACTTACTTAATAGATCAGAGAAATCCATAAGGTTAGCTCTCTTTTTTTTGTCTTGGTAGTAAGAGATAATCTTTTTTATATGAGGAGCATACTCTTGAAGATGTGGGAAAAACCTGGCAATAATATCATCCGGGTCAGTTTGTGAATTTATCGATAAACTATAGATGTTATAGATGACTCTTTTTTTAGGAAACATCTTTTCTTTTTTATTGTAACCTAGGCTTTGCAGGCAATCATCGATTAAGCTTTTAGCATCTTCTGAATCAACAATTGAGAAGCTAGAAGAATAACCTAACTTTTTGGCTTCTCTGCGCAGGATAAGGTTTCCGATATGGTGGAAAGTTCCCGACCAAAGCCCCTTTAAGCTTGAGTTGATAAGAGCTTCTGCCCGGTGGGTCATCTCTGCCGCAGCCCGGTTGGTAAAGGTAGCAACAACTATACTTTTTGGGCTTATCCCCTGGCTGAGGAGATAGGCGAGCCGATGGATTAATACCCTGGTCTTTCCGCTGCCAGCTCCGGCTAAAACTAAGGCCGGCCCACTTGCCGCGGTGACTACTTCTTTTTGCTGAGGGTTTAAGCCTTTTAGGTAGTCTATATTTGCTTTGCTCTGATAAGATTTTAATTTATATTTTTCCATCTTCTTTTATTTTAAAAACTATCTTATCACAAAAGGAACAATTGTGAAGGCTAACCAATTGTTGACAGAAAGGGCCAAGGTGTTAAAATTCCTTTATTCTTTAACTTTTATGCAAAATAAAGATTCTAAAATATACTTTGTATTTGGGTTGCACAACCATCAGCCCATCGGCAACTTGTCTTCTGTTTTCGATAAAGCTTTCTCTAATTGTTACCTTCCTTTTCTATCAACTTTAGAAAAATTTCCCAATTTAAAAGCAGTTATTCATAATTCAGGAGCTCTATATTCTTTTGCTCAAACTCATTTTCCCGCTTGGATAGAAAAGCTTAAGAAATTAACTAAAAGAGGGCAAGTTGAGATAGTCGGAGGCGGTTATTTTGAGCCAATTTTTCCCATAATACCCCAAAAAGACAGAGTGGGCCAGATTAGGCTTATGAGTCAATACCTAGAGGAAACTTTTGGAGTTTCTCCTAAGGGTTGTTGGGTTCCGGAAAGAGTTTGGGAGCCATTTTTGGCAAAAACCTTAAATGAGGCTGGTTTTAGTTATACCTATCTCGATCAGGCAAACTTTTACCTAAAAAAACAAAATAGCAAGGCAGGAAAAAGTTTTTATTTAACCGAAGACCAGGGTTATCCTTTAAGTTTATTTGTTATTGATGAACTGCTTGCTGACAAAATTCCTTTCATCAAGCCAGAAGAGGCGGTTGATATATTGATTAGCCAAAAAGAACAAGAAGATGTCTTGGTTAACTTTTTTTGTGACGGAGAAAAGTTTGGGCTGTGGCCGGGAAGTTATGATTTAGTTTACAATAAAGGCTGGCTTGAGGACTTTTTTAATTTGTTAGAGAAAAGCCCTGAAATTGAGATGGTAACCTCAGAACAGGCAGCTAAAAAATTTGCTAAAAAAGACCTAACTTATATTGAAGCTTCCACTTATCCCAAGATGCAAAAATGGGCCTTAGACTATCAAGATCGGCTAAAATGTCAAAATTTAGTTAATCTTTTAAAAAAAGATAAAAGCTATCAAAGTTATCGGCAGTTTATCAAAGGAGAAAACTTTAAAAACTTTTTTATAAAATACCCCCGCCTAAATTTTATGCACAAAAGGATGCTTCATTTAGCAAAAAAGATAAACTCAAGCCTAGATTATAACAGCAAAAATAAAGAAGCTTTTCTAAATTTGTGGAAAGCCCAAACTAACTGTGCCTATTGGCACGGGATATTTGGAGGATTTTACCTACCCCACCTACGCAAGGCTTGTTATGACTATTTAATTAAAGGAGAAGATTTTCTAGATAAAGAAATCGGAATAGATAAGCTGGTATGTGAGGATATAGATTTTGACAGCCATAAAGAGATAGTTGCAAAAACAAAAGACAAAACTTATATTTTTTCTAAAGTTGGCGGCAGTTTAAATGAATTAAGTTTAAAAAAGATACCTACCAATTTGATCAATACAGTAAATAGGGTAAAAGAGCCTTATCATGATAAGATAAAAGGGAATGATTTATCTAAATACCTGATCTATGATAGTTATAAAAAAGTTTGCCTGGTTGATCATCTGATAAAAAAAGATTTAACCAGTAAAGAATTTGCCAAAGGAACGGGAGTATATAGTTTAGCAAATAAGGTTTATAAGTTTTTAAAAAAGGGCGATTTAAACTTTGATTTTATCTATGGGGAAAAAGATATAAGTTTTATAAAAAATATTTGCTTAAACAAAGAGGATTTGAAAGTTAAATATAACTTTCAAAATAATACTTTAAATAATCTTGGTTTCGGTATAGAATTTAACTTGTCTCTATCTAGCCTTGATAATTTATTTGTCGAAGCTAAAGAAGAAGTTGATCTAAAAAAAGAACAAGATCTGGGCCAAAACAGTTCTTTTATAGTTGGAGATAAGAACTATTCAGTTAAATTAAGGTTTGATTTTGATCAAGCTAAAGTTTATACTAATCCAATCTATACTTTGTCTTCTTCAGAATCTGGCAAAGAAGTTCTTTTCCAGCAGTTGGCTGTTCTTTTTTATTTTCAGGAGAAAAAAGAGTCAATTAGCTTAAAAATAGGGATAGAAAATTTAGGGGAATAATTGATACTGGCAAGAGTTATATGAGTAAAGGGATGAAAGATGAAACGAAACCGTGCTGGGAGTGTCAAAATCCCTGGCGTCATTCTGAGGAGTCCCGTGATAAAAGGGGGTAGAGACGACGAAGAATCTCAAACCGTTGCGGAGATCCTTCGCCCTTCGGGCTCAGGATGACACCATAGAGAGATTGCTTCGGCTTCGCCTCGCAATGACAAGTTGCGGATAAAGCTTTTGACAATATATTAAAAAGGAGGTAAGAGATGAACGGAGTAAAGTCAACCGAAATTGTGGTCAGTGTAGATGATAAGGCGGGAGCTTTAGGGCAAATCACTTCTTTGTTAAAACAAGAGAATATAAATATAAGAGCAGTATCGGGATGGATTCAACAAGATACAGCAGTTATAAGATTAGTAACTTCAGATAATCAAAAAGCAAAAGAGGTTTTGTCTGGGCTTGAGACAAAAGAAAATGAAGTGGTAGTAGTTGATATGGAAAATGAAGTTGGAAAGTTAGACACTTTATCCGCTAAGCTAGCCCAAGCCGGCATTAGCATGACTCATATCTACGGAACGACTCCCGGCCAAGGCCAATCAGCTACGTTAGTCTTTGCATCTGATAATAACGATAAAGCTATAGAGGTGATTGCAGCTTAATTGAAAAAATTTTGTCTTGGCGTCATTGCGGCCCTTGGCAAACTTGTATTCTAGAGGCTTGCTTGTCAAGGGCGAACAATCTCGATGTCATTCTGAGGCGAAGCCGAAGAATCTCAAGCCGTTGTAGAGATCCTTCGCCCTTCGGGCTCAGGATGACAAAAGAAAACGGGCTCAGGATGACAAAAGAAAACGGGCTCAGGATGACAAAAGAAAACGGGCTCAGGATGACAAGTAGAATTTGTTTCTTATTGGATTAATTAAGATGGAAAAAAATATTTATTCTTATTTTAGGTTAACTTTTATTTTTGTATTTTTATTAAACTTATCTTTTGTTGGCAGAGCTGAATCTGATTCTGACAAAAACAGTGGTTCTCAAAGCCAAGTTAAAGAAGGGGTGAGGGATTTTAAAGAGATTAGCTATAATATTTCTTTTAATGGTGTCCCTTCCGGCTATGTTGTCTGGAGTTATCTGGGCAAAGAGGAAGTTGGCGGCAGGGAAGTTGATGTTTTGTCAGTTGAATCTGATGCTAACATCCTTAAACTTCTAGATTTAGTCAGCTCTGAAAAAATTTATCTGGATCGAAAAACTCACCTACCAGTTAAGGTTGAGAGAAATGTAAAGATGTTTGGGAAAAAAGAAATAATCAGAGAAAAATATAACCAGAAAAAAGGAGAAGTTACCTTAACCAGAGAGAGAAAAGATGAGATTGTTAAAGAAGAGGTTTATGAACAAGATACTCCTATCCATAATATATTAGATCTTTTATATTTTTTCCCCAAAGGAATTGATTTAGAAGAAAAAAAAGGTAAGTGGATGAACTTTAATCTTCCCAACCAAAAAGTACAAATAAAATTTCACAGTAAAAGAAAAGTAAAAGTTGCCGGAAAAGAAAGGAAAGCTTATTTTTTAGTGGGCAAAGGAGCTAAGAGGTTTAATCTTTGGCTTTCTTTAGATAACCGGATTCCTTTAAGACTTGATTTTATCTCTTTGATGGGGAAAGTTATAATTAGAAGAGACGAAGTAGAAAGTCCGGCAGAAAATTCGGATAAAATATCTAAAAAATGAAAAAAATAGATAAAACAGCAAGAGTAGATAAGAGAGCTTGCCTTGAAGAAGATATCTCTATTGGCCCTTATGTGGTAATAGAAGGAGATGTGCATTTAGCCAAAGGGGTTTCTATCGGGGCTCACGCTCATATTAAGGGAAATAGTTACCTGGGTGAAGGTAGTTCAGTGGGTACAGGTGCAGTTATTGGTGAAGTTCCTCAGATGCTGGGGATGCGCCAGACAGAAGGTAAGCTTTATATTGGTAAAAATAATATTATCCGTGAATATGTGACAATTCATACAGCAACTAAAGCTAACTGTTCAACTACTATTGGAGATAATAATTTTTTAATGGGTTTTTCTCATGTTGCCCATGACTGTAGATTGGCAGATAATATTGTAGTTTGCAACGGGAGCTTGTTGGCAGGAGGTGTAGAAGTAGGAGATGGAGCTTTTATCTCTGGTTGTGTAGTTGTGCATCAGTTTGTAAGAATTGGAAAGTTAGCTATGGTAGGGGGGTTAAGCCGGGTCAACCAAGATGTTCCTCCTTTTATGATGGTAGTAGGAGATTCCCGGGTTTGGGGGACAAATTTGGTGGGCTTAAGGCGAGCAAAATTCTTAAGGCCTGAAATAAAAAAGATCAAGCAGGCTTACAAGATAATTTACAGAAAGGGCTTGCCTCCTAAAAAAGCTTTATCAGAGTTAGAGTCAATTGATTCAGAAAAGGTAAAAGAGATCTCTCTTTTTATTCTTTCTTCAAAAAGAGGCATATCCGGGCCTAAAAAAAGTAGCTTGCGTGAGAAACTTTTTCTCGATTATCCTTATTTTATCCGTTCAAAGATACTTACCTACGATAGATTTCTTAAATCAAGAAAGAACAATAGCTGTTCGTAGCTTTTAAGTTTTTAGAAAATTCTTGCAAGGTGAACCTATTTGTAATAAACTCATAATACAGATTAAATAATGATAAGAGTCTTCAGTTATCAGTTGCCAGTTGCCAGTAAATAATACTGGTGACATGGTGACTTGGCAACTGGTAACAAATATTACAGATTATTAAATTATGAAGTATATAATAGTAGTCCCAGATGGAGCTGCAGATAAGCCGGTTGAGGAGTTAGGAGGAAAAACTCCGCTGGAAGTTGCTGATACTCCCAATTTTGATGCTCTAGCTAAAAAAGGCTTTTTAGGGAGGGTAAAAACTGTACCGAAAGGGTTTATTCCGGCTTCAGATATTGCCAATCTTTCCTTACTGGGGTATGAACCTCAAAAATATTATTCAGGAAGAGGTCCGCTTGAGGCTGCAAATATTGGAGTTGAATTAGGCGAAGATGACCTAGCTTTTCGTTGTAATTTAGTTACCGATGCCGAGGGAAAACTTTTTGATTATAGCGCTGGCCACATCAGAGATAAAGAAGCAAAAATATTGATTGATTGTCTTAATCGTGAATTAGGTTCTAATGAGTTAGAGTTCTTTTTTGGAACAAGTTACAGAAATTTAGCTCTTTTTAAAAATAGCCGGCATTTGGGGCTTGATAAAACAAAAAACTTTGCTCCTCATGATATAATCGGTAAAAATATCAGCAAATATTTGCCCCGCGGCAAAAATAGTAATATCTTAAGAGAGGTAATGGAGGCTTCGGCTTCTATCTTAGAAGAACATGAAGTAAATAAAGTAAGGATAGACCTAGAGGAAAATCCAGCTAATATGATTTGGCTCTGGAGTGGAGGGCCAAAAGCAAATATGCCTTTATTTAAAGATTTATTTGGTTTAACCGGCGCGGTAATATCTGCGGTTGATTTGATTAAGGGAATAGGAAAGATAGCCGGATTAGACGTCTTAGAAGTAGAAGGAGCCAATGGTTACTATGATACAAACTATACCGGCAAAGCCCAGGCTGCAATTGATGCACTCAAAAGCCGAGATTTTGTTTTTGTTCATATAGAGGCTACTGATGAAGCTGGCCACAATCAAGACCTACGGATGAAGATTGCTTGTCTTGAACGTATAGATAAGTTGGTTGTAGGAAAAATTATTAAAGCCTTAGAAGGCCAAGACTATAGAATTTTAGTTACACCTGACCATCCTACCCCTTTAGCTATCCGAACTCATACTAGTGAACCGGTTCCTTTTTTAATTTCCGGCAGTAATATTGATCAAGGTGATTTTTCTTCTTATTCAGAAAAATCAGCTCAAGCCAGCTCTCTGTATTTTGGAAATGGAACTGATTTAATTCGGTATTTTCTTCAAAAGACTTAGCCATGGGTGCAATAATTTCGCTTGTAGTTTTATCTTTTCTTTTGGCGGCTTATTTTTTTTATGGCCGCTTTATGAATAAAGTTTTAGGTGTTGACCCGAACCGGGAAACTCCAGCTCATAAAAATAAAGACGGTGTTGATTATGTTCCTGCCAAGAATTGGTTTATACTTTTTGGCCACCATTTTGCTTCAATTGCCGGAGCTGCTCCGATTGTTGGGCCGGTAGTTGCAATCTCTCTTTGGGGCTGGGGTCCGGCTATTTTATGGATTGTTCTTGGGTCTATATTTTTTGGCGGAATTCATGATCTCGGGGCGTTGATAGTTTCGGTAAGAAATAAGGGAAGAAGTATAGCCGATATAGCTAAAGATGTTATTTCTCAGAGAGCCAAAATTGTATTTTCAATTTTTCTTGTACTGACCTTAATTTTAATTATTGCAGTATTTGTTTATGTTTGTGCTAATAGTTTTGTTTCTGATCCGAGAATAGTTACTCCTTCTTTAGGGCTTATCTTTATCGCTCTTATTTTTGGTTTTCTCTTGTATCGGCTAAAATTAAATCAATTTTTAGCAACTATTTTAGGCCTAAGTTTATTGGCAATTCTGATATTAGTAGGTTCGAAGTTTCCGATAAGTTTTGGTGAAAATAGCCTAGAGATTTGGATGGTTGTCCTGTTGGGTTATTCATTTGTTGCCTCGATTATTCCAGTTCATGTTTTGTTGCAGCCGCGGGATTATCTTTCTTGTTTTTTATTGTTTGCCGGTTTAATTTTAGGTTATCTAGGTATATTTATCTCAACCCCTGATATTAATATTCCTGTTTTTGTCGCCTGGAATAGCTCAGCAGGGTGGTTGTGGCCGATGCTTTTGGTAACTATTGCTTGCGGAGCAATCTCTGGATTTCATTCTTTGGTTGCCGGCGGAACAACTTCTAAACAGCTCTCAACTGAAAGGCATGCGCCAAGGATAGGTTATGGAGCGATGTTGACCGAAGGAGCTTTGGCTGTTTTGGCTTTGTTGGTTGTTGCCGGCGGCTTAACAAATTTAGAGGAGTTAAATACTGTTTTAAAAAATGCCGGCCCCATTGAAGCCTTTGGAAAAGGTTTTGGCAGTGTCACCAAAATTATTTTAGGTAGTGTTGGCGGTTTATTTGCAGTTACTGTTTTAAATGCTTTTGTGCTAACTACTTTAGATACAGCTACTCGCATTTCACGATATATAATTGAAGAGCTTACCGGGACTAAAAACCGGTTTCTTCCTACCCTGATAGTTGTTACCCTTAGTGGCTGGTTAGCTTGGGGAGGAAGATGGAAGCAGATATGGCCGCTTTTTGGGGCTTCGAATCAGTTATTAGCTAGCTTTACCTTGTTGATAGTTAGTTGTTGGTTGTTATTGAAAAAGAGGAACTTTTGGGTTACAATAGTTCCTGCCCTCTTTATGTTGGTAACATCGGTAGGGGCGTTAATTTATAAGTTTTTTATATTTTATAAAGATAAGGAGTATTTACTTTTATCTATTTGTTTATCCTTATTGGCTTTAGCTATATATATGTTGATAGATGTAATTAAGATATTTAACAAACATTTTAAAAAATGAAAAATTTAGTTGTACAAAAATACGGGGGCAGTTCAGTATCTGATCAAGCCAGTGTCGAAAAGGTTGCCGAAAGAGTTATTGCTTCTGCTAAAGCTGGTAAAAAAGTTGTAGTGGTAGTTTCGGCGATGGGCAAAAGCACAGATAGCTTAATTGAGTTAGCAAAAAAGATCAATCCCGAGCCTTCAGAGAGGGAAATGGACATGTTGGTTTCAACCGGGGAGCAGGTTAGCTCTTCACTTTTAGCCATGGCAATTCATAAAAGGGGTTTTGAGGCGCTTTCATTTACCGGGCCTCAAGTAGGTATTATTACCGATACCTATCATACTCAAGCTAAAATTTTAAAGATTGAAGCAAAAAGAATTAAAAAACAACTAAAGAGAGGAAAAATTGTTATCGTGGCCGGTTTTCAAGGAGTCAGCACTGCCTTAGAGATAACTACTTTAGGCCGGGGAGGCTCTGACTTAAGCGCAGTTGCCCTAGCAGTTTCTCTGGGGGCAAAAGTTTGTGAGATATACACAGATGTAGAAGGAATTTATACAGCTGATCCGAGAAAAGTCAAAGAGGCTCGTAAGCTTCCCTTTATTACTTTTGATGAGATGTTAGAGTTAGCTTCATCAGGAGCTCAAGTAATGCATACCAGGGCGATTGAAGTTGCAAAAAAGTTCAATTTACGGCTGCATGTAAGAAGCAGCTTTTCTAAAAAGGAGGGAACTATAATTATGGAAAAACCGCCGCTTATCGAAGAAATTATTGTAAGAGGGGTAACTTTGACCAAAGATGAAGCAAAAATTACTATCTGTGATGTACCGGATAGGCCCGGCATTGCAGCTTTTGTGTTTGATAAATTAGCCCAAACTGGTGTCAATATTGATATGATTGTTCAAAATGTTAGTCGAAAAAAGATGACTGATATATCTTTTACCGTGAAAGCTAAAGGATTAAAAAATACTATAGCTAAAACTAAAGAAGTTGCTAAAGAGATAAGGGCGGGGAATGTTATCAGTAACAAAAATATTGCAAAAATTTCTGTAGCTGGTATTGGAATGAGGAGTCACTCTGGAGTTGCGGCAAAATGCTTTTCAGCCTTAGCTAGGAATAAAATAAATATTGACATGATTTCTACTTCAGAGATTAGTATATCTTGTCTGGTTAAAAAAGAGTCTGGATTAAAAGCTCTAAGGATATTGCATAAAGAATTTGATCTAAATAAGAAAAAAAAGAGAGGCAAGAAATGAGCGCAAAGAAAAAAATATCTATTTATGATACTACCTTACGCGATGGGGCTCAAACTGAAGGGATATCTTTATCTTTAGAAGATAAAATTGCAATTGCTAAAAGGTTAGATAGTTTTGGGATTGATTTTATCGAAGGCGGTTGGCCGTATTCAAACCCAAAAGATACAGATTTTTTTGCCTACTTTAGGAAACATAAACTAAAAAGGTCTAAAGTTGTTCCTTTTGGTTCAACGGCTCATCCGGCAAAACCTCCCAGCCAAGATAAAAATCTTCTAAGCTTGATTAAAGCCGGTACAGAGTATGTTACTATTTTTGGTAAAAGCTGGGATTTACATGTAAAAGAAGTTTTGCGGATTAGTCTGGATAAAAATGTTAACTTAATTAGAAAAAGCGTTGAATTCCTAAAGAAGAAGAAGAAAAAAGTTTTTTATGATGCGGAACATTTTTTTGATGCTTATAAAAATAATCCGGACTATGCGTTGCAAAGCGTAAAAGCTGCGAAGCTTGCAGGGGCAGATTTAATTATTTTTTGTGATACCAACGGAGGAACTTTACCTTGGGAGGTTGAACTTATCAGCCAAACAGTTAAAGAAAAATTGGGCTTAAAAAACTATGGTATCCATTGTCATAATGACCTAGGAATGGCTGTAGCCAATTCATTGATAGTGGCTGATCAAGATTGCAGCCAAATTCAAGGAACGGTTAACGGTTACGGAGAAAGATGCGGTAATGCTAATTTGACTACAATAGTTCCAATCTTAAAAACAAAGATGAATAAATCTATTAGTTGCTCAAGAAAATTAGCTGATCTTACTCATCTTTCTTACTATGTTAGTGAAATTTGTAATATGGTTCACAAAGATAACTATCCTTTGGTAGGAAGGAGCGCTTTTGCTCATAAGGGTGGGATTCATATTGATGCTGTAATCAAGAATCCTTTAGCTTATGAGCATATCGAGCCTGACTTGGTAGGAAACAAGCGAAGGTTTGTTGTTTCTGAGCTGGCTGGAAAATCTACTTTAGTAACCAAGGCCAAGGAGTTAGAATTTGACCTAGATAAAAAATCAAAGAAGGCAAAAGATATTCATAAATTAGTTCAGCGTCTCGAAAAAGAAGGTTATCAATTTGAAGCAGCAGAAGGGTCATTTAAGCTGTTGCTGCAGAAGAAACTTAAAAAAATAAAAAAATTCTTTACTCTTTTAGGGTTTAAGGTAATTATCGAAAAGCGGGAAGATAATCAGTTGATTTCTGAGGCTACTATAAAGTTAAAAATTGGTAAAAAGTTAGAACATACTGCTGCTGAAGGAGATGGTCCGGTGAACGCCTTGGACAAAGCCTTAAGGAAGGCGTTAGTTGGTGCTTATCCGCAACTTTTACAGATGCATCTTACCGATTTTAAGGTAAGGGTTCTTGATGCCAGAGAAGGCACGGCTGCAAAAGTAAGGGTGCTTATCCAGTCTCAAGACAGCCAAGAAAAATGGACAACGATTGGAGTTTCTGAAAATATAATCGAAGCTTCCTGGCAGGCTTTAGTTGATTCGGTCGAATACAAACTGCTAAAATCTCGAAAATAATTCTATTAAGTATACCTTAAAGCCTTGATTTAGTTATGTTAGCTAAATTTTAAAAGTGCATAGGTCTTAAGTCTTTAAAACCAAAACGGTGTCATTCTGAGGGAGCGGGAGCGACCGAAGAATCTCAAACCGTTAGAGAGATCCTTCGTCGCTGCGCTCCTCAGGATGACGAGAAAGGCTGGATTCAGAATGACATTCATTTTAATTCTTGAATGATATTAGTGATTTAATTATTGTCATATTGGGAGTCAATGATATAATCTTTAGAATATAGAGAGGATAGGTTATGAGCAAAAAATTAAAAGGTTCACAGATTATAATTGAAAGTTTAAAAAAAGAAGGGGTTGAGGTAATCTTTGGTTATCCCGGAGGCTCGGTTATTCCTTTGTTTGATAGCCTCTACGGAGAGTCGATTAAATTTTATCTGGCCAGGCATGAACAGGGTGCAGCTCATATGGCTGATGGATATGCGCGCTCCACTGGAAAGGTTGGAGTTTGTGTTGCCACATCTGGCCCGGGCGCCACTAACCTTACTACCGGCATTGCTACAGCTTATATGGATTCAATTCCTATGGTTGCAATAACCGGACAAGTTAAAACTTCTTTGATTGGAAATGACGCTTTTCAAGAAGCTGATGTAACCGGCATTACTCGCTCAATCTCAAAACATAACTATTTGGTAAAAGATATAAAAGAATTGGCTAAAACTATTAAAGAAGCTTTTTACATAGCTTCAACCGGAAGGCCAGGGCCGGTTGTTATAGATCTACCGGTAGATATTCAGATGCAGGAAGCTGAATTTAGCTATCCGGAAAAAATAGAGTTGCGCAGTTACAATCCAACTCTTTTTGGCCATCCCGGCCAGATTAAAAAAGCTTTAAGAACTATCTATAAAGCAAAAAAACCAGTTGTTATAGTTGGCGGCGGAGTAACTGCTTCAGGAGCTGATAAGGAAGCAATTGATTTTGCCAAAAAGATCAATGCACCGGTTACAACTACCCTTATGGGCTTGGGAGGATTTCCAGCGAAAGAAAATATGTTTTTAGGAATGCCGGGGATGCATGGGACCGTTTATGCAAATATGGCTATTACCGATGCAGATCTTTTAATTTCAATCGGTTGTCGTTTTGATGATAGGATTACCGGTAAAGTTGATGCTTTTGCTCCCGAGGCAAAAATTATCCATATCGATATAGATCCAACCTCAATTAGTAAAAATATAAAGGTTGATGTACCTATTGTCGGTGATGCTAAAAATGTATTAGGACAGTTGACTCAAGAAATAAATGAAAAAAAACTACCCGATCTTAGTTCTTGGCAGAAAAAAATAAAAGGATGGAAAACTAAGTATCCTCTAACTTATGATAAAAAAAAGAGGATAAGAGTTATGCCTCAATATATAATTGAGGAGATCTATAAACAGACCAAGGGTAAAGCAATAGTTGCTACAGAAGTTGGCCAAAATCAGATGTGGGCAGCCCAATTTTATAAGTTTGACTATCCGCATAACTTTTTATCCAGCGGAGGGCTAGGGACAATGGGTTATGGTTTTCCGGCCGCAATTGGAGCAAAAGTTGGTAATTTAAAAAAAGAAGTTGTGGTTATTGCCGGAGATGGATCTTTTCAGATGAATATTCAGGAGCTAGCTACGTTAGCCACCTATGGGATAGCGGTTAAGGTTATTATCTTGAATAATAATTGCCTAGGAATGGTACGGCAGTGGCAGGAGATTTTTTATGAAAAAAGATATTCTGCTACTCCTTTGAAAAATCCTGACTTTGTCAAAATAGCCCAGGGTTATGGAGTTAAAGGAATAAGAATAAAGAAAAAATCATCAGTTAAAAAAGCTATTAAAGAAATTCTTGAATCAAAAACATCAGTTGTAGCTGATTTTTGGATTGAGGAAGAAGAAAATGTATTCCCCATGGTTCCGGCTGGCGAAGCTATCAACCGGATGATTGGAGGCATGGCATAGGCAAATATGTAGGGGCAGGCCTATGTGCCTGCCCTAAAAAATAGAAGGAGTTACAGTGCGACATACAATACAAGCATTAGTTGAAAATAAGTTTGGTGTTTTAGCTAGGGTTGCTTCGCTGTTTAGTGCCCGCGGTTATAATATTTCATCTTTAGCAGTAGGAGAAACTCAAGATCCAACAATGTCATGTATGACTATTGTGGTTAACGCTCAAGATGAGGGGATACTTGAGCAGATAAAAAAGCAGCTTCATAAGTTGATTGATGTAGTAACGGTTATTGATTTTACCCGTCGTGAATATATAGACAGAGAGTTGATACTGATAAAGTTAGAAAAAAATAAAAAACAGCAGGATTTTACCAAAATAGAGAAAGATAAAACAGTACGGGTTATTGAAGACAAAAAAGATTATAAAATTATCGAAATTTGTGCAGATAAAGACAAAATAGAAGATATTTTTAAAAGTTTAAAGAGTTTTAAAATCAAAGAATTAGTTCGAACTGGAAAAATTGCAATGGCTAAATAAAGGAGGCTGAGATGGCGAAAGTATATTATGATAAAGACTTAAAATCTAATGCATTAGCTAAAAAAACAGTTGCAGTTATTGGATACGGAGCTCAAGGAAGAGCTCAAGCTTTAAATTTAAAAGATTCAAAGGTTAAAGTAGTTGTCTCAGAACTTAAAGGCACCGACAACTATAAACAAGCCAAAAAAGATGGGTTTGAGCCAATGGATGCAGCTGAAGCTGCAAAAAAAGCTGATGTTATCCATATCTTGACTCCAGATACAGTACAGGCTAAAGTTTACCAACAACAAATCGAACCTAATTTAAAAAAAGGCAATGCTTTAGGTTTTTCCCATGGATTTAATATCCATTTTCATCAAATAGTTCCGCCGAAAGGCGTAGATGTATATATGGTTGCTCCAAAGGGGCCAGGTACATTAGTTAGAGAGATGTATGAAGCAAAACAGGGCGTTCCTTGTTTGGTTGCAGTTTATCAAGATGCTACTAAAGGAGCTAAAAAAATAGCTCTTTCTTATGCTAAGGCTATTGGTGGAATGAAGGCCGGTGTTTTAGAGACTACCTTTTGCGAAGAAACAGAAACTGATCTTTTTGGGGAGCAAGTTGTTTTATGCGGAGGAGTTACTAAGTTAGTTCAAAAAGGTTTTGAAACTTTGGTTGAAGCAGGTTATCAACCAGAGATTGCTTATTTTGAATGCCTGCATGAACTAAAGCTGATTACTGATTTGGTTTATAAAAAAGGTATTGGCGGAATGAGGAAGGTTGTCTCTGATACTGCCGAATATGGTGATTTAACTCGAGGCCGGAGGGTTATAGATGATAGAGTTAAAGTTGAGATGAAAAAAATACTTGGTGAGATTCAGTCGGGTGAATTTTCGCGGGAATGGATCTTAGAAAACCAAGCTAAGCGGCCAGTCTATAAAGCTTTAAAGGCTAAAGAAGAAAAACATTTGATAGAAAAGATAGGGCAAAAATTAAGAAAGATGATGCCTTGGATCAAGTGAGGCTGAAAGAAAGTACCGAAAGACGACAGATGAAAGGACGAAAAGACGAAATCGTCCATCGTTCTTTCGTCTATCATCTCTCGGAACGATGTGATTAACTTTTTAAGATGAGTAAAAAAAAAGAGAAAATATTTATATTTGATACTACCTTGCGGGATGGAGAGCAAGCTCCCGGAGCATCCCTAACTTCTATCCAAAAACTTGAAATTGCTTATCAACTAGAAAAGTTAGGCGTAGATGTAATTGAGGCCGGTTTTCCAGTTGCAAGTCCGGATGATTTCAAAGCAGTAAGCAACATATCTAGTAAAATAAAGAAAAGTTCTATCTGTGGGTTAGCTCGCTGCACTAAAAAAGATATAGAATCAGCTGCAAAGTCTTTAAAAAAAGCCAAAAAACCTCGAATTCACATTTTTCTTGCTACCTCTGGAATCCATCTTAAATACAAGTTTAGAAAAGCAAAAGAAGAGATTTTAGCGTTAACTAAAAAATATACTAAGTTAGCTCGAGGTTATTGTCCGGATATTGAATTTTCACCCGAAGATGCTACCCGGAGTTCAAAAGATTTTCTTTATCAAGTGATTGAGGCTGCTATCAGCTGTGGAGCTAAAACTATTAACATTCCCGATACAGTAGGTTATAGTTATCCCCAAGAGATAACTTCTTTGATCTCAGATATAAAAAATAATGTTCCCAATATCAATAAAGCTGTAATCTCTATTCATTGCCATGATGACTTAGGTATGGCTACAGCTAATTCTCTAGCAGCGCTTTCAGCCGGAGCCAGGCAAGCACATTGTACTATAAACGGGATTGGTGAACGGGCCGGGAATGCATCTTTAGAAGAAGTGGTGATGGCAATAAAAACAAGAAAAGATGCATTTTCTGATTTTAAATTGGATATTAATTCAAAAGAGATATCTAGAATTTCTCGTCTGGTAAGTAATTTTACTGGTTTTGCAATCGCTCCTAATAAATCAATTGTTGGCCGGAATGCCTTTGCTCATGAAGCTGGCATTCATCAGGATGCAGTATTAAAAAAAAGAAGCACCTATGAGATAATGAACCCCAAGGATGTGGGCCTGGATAAAAGCCAGCTTATTTTAGGAAAACATTCTGGCCGTCATGCTTTGGCTAAAAGGCTCAAAAAGCTAGGTTTTGTATTTGAGAAGAGAAAAAATGATTTATTGTTTAAAAAATTTAAAAGCTTGGCGGATAAAAAGAAAGAGGTTTTTGATGATGATCTAATAGCTTTAGCAGAAGAAGAAACCAAGCCAAAGATACAAGCTTATAAGTTGGTTTCTCTGGAAATCAATACTGGTAAAGATACGCCGCAAGCTTCGGTAAAAATCAGACATAAGAAAAAAGTTCTAGAAGCAAAAGCTTCTGGGGATGGGCCGGTTGATTCATGCTATAAAGCCATTGATAAAATTACCGGAGTTAAAGCCAAGCTTCTCAACTATAAATTAGATGCAGTAACTAGAGGCAAAGATGCCCAGGGCCGGGCTAAAGTGGAGTTAAAAGTTAAAGGTAAATTAATAGTCGGCCGAGGTTCAAGCACAGATATTCTAGAAGCTTCCGTAAAAGCTTATCTAGATGCGATTAATCAAGTTGCATGAGATATCTAAGCACCATAATTTTTCTAGCAATTGTTGCCTTGATAGTCTTTGGCGCTATTCAATTTAAAGACAGTCCTTTCTACCAAACTTATCGTACTAAAGCAGAAAATTTTATTCAGTATATAAAACGGTGGGGCCAAGTAAAAAAACATAATATTAAAATGACCTATGATGTCCCTTCTCCTAAAGAAGAGTGGATGGATAATGAACAAGAAGTTGCATCAGATAGAAAACCACCAATGTCTTTGCTTGTGACAAAAACAAAATTAGAAAATTTTTTTCCGGATCAATTTGTAAAAAAACTTGATCAAAGTGATTGGGATTATATTTTTAACTTAATATATGAACCAATTTATGATCAACAGGGTGATTTTAAAGTGAAAAGATACCTAACTCAATCTGAGATAGAGCGAGAACTAATCCATAGTTATGAATTCCCTTTTTCTTATTTTCAAAAACAGCACTGGGACCATTTTTGGAATGTAGTGTTAAAAAAATGAATAGTAAAAATATAATGAAATTTGGTTTGATTGGTTATCCAGTTAAGCACTCCCTTTCACCTGAGATGCATAATGCAGTTTTAAAAAGGATTGGCTTACCTTATCATTACAGCCTCTATCCAGTAGAACCTCAGAATTTAGATAACTTTATTAAGTCTTTAGTCAAAAACAATATCAAAGGCTTAAATATTACAGTTCCTTATAAAGAAAAGATATTGCCTTACCTAAAGCATAAATCTGAGGCGGTAAAAAATATTGGAGCAGCTAATACTTTAGTGGTAAGTGAAGGTGAGATAGAAGGGTTTAATACTGATTTTTTAGGTTTTTCAAAACATCTTAAAGAGATAGTTGATCCTAATAATTTTAGAGTTGCCTTATTAGGAGCTGGGGGAGCGGCAAAAGCTGTAGTTTATTCTTTATTAAAAGATAAAGTAAAAGCTATATCTATATTTGATATTGATAAAAAAAAGGCAGAAGAGTTAACAATAAAAGCTAAAAAGTGGTCAGCCGATCTAGAAGTTGATGTTAAAATTAATCAAGCTGAAAGCCTTGAAGCTCTAGATATTTCTAAAAAAGATTTATTGATAAATGCGACACCAGTAGGATTAAAACAAAATGATCCTTTAATTGTTTCAGAAAATCTGCTTCACAAAGAGTTAGTTGTCTATGATCTTATCTATAATCCAGCCATGACTAAGCTTTTAACTGCAGCTAAAAGCAAAGGTTTAAAATTTTCTAACGGATTGGGCATGCTTGTTTATCAGGGGGCAGCTTCTTTTCTCCATTTTACCGGCGCTGACTTGGAAGTTAGTGATGTTGCGGCTATAATGAAAGAGGCTTTAACTAAGGAGATTGATTGATGATAGAGACAATAGTTATATTTATTTTGGGTTTATCTATAGGAAGTTTCTTAAATGTATGCATCGCTAGATTTCCGCAAAATCAATCGATAATAAAGCCTCGCTCCTTTTGTCCCCACTGCAAAAAAACTATTCGTTGGTATGATAATATTCCTGTTTTAAGTTATTTATTGTTAAGAGGAAAGTGCCGCTTTTGTAAAAAGAGAATATCTATTATTTATCCGTTAGTTGAACTTATTTCTGCTTTTGTCTTTTTATTTCTTTATGATCGATTTGGCCTTAATCCAAATCTATTTAAATATAGTATACTGTTTTTTTTATTAATAGTTGTTTCAGCTATCGATATAAAATATCATGCCATACCAGCCTACCTATGCATCTTTGGTATAGGAGTAGCTTTACTTTTTTCTAGTGTTTACACTCTAGAAGCATTCAAGGAAGGCAATTTTGATTTAAATTCAATACCGTTATTTAATACCTTAAAAGGATTGATTTTTGGTTTAGGTTTTTCTTATCTTTTTAAACTTTTCGGAGATTTTTTCATAGGAATTTATCTAACTTTTCGCAAAAAAGAGTCTATTGAGGGAGAAACAGAATCTTTAGGCTTAGGAGATGTAGATTTTATGGGAATGATTGGTGCTTTTTTAGGGATAAAAGCTGTTATTTTAGTTTTCTTTTTAGCACCTTTTGTGGCTTTAGCTTATACTCTATTCGCTTTGATTTTTAAAAAGTCTCATCTTATACCTTATTTGCCGTATTTATCTATTGCAACTTTTATTGTTTTTGTTTGGGGTAATAATATATGGAACTTTATATTATAAAATAAAAGGAGATAAAAATGAGGTTTTTAACTGCTGGAGAAAGCCATGGGAAGGCATTAACAGTTATTTTAGAAGGGTTCCCTAAAGGGGTGAAGATTAATGATTCAGTTATTAACTTTGAGCTAGAAAAGAGAATGCAGGGTCCTGGCCGAGGCGGACGAATGCAGATTGAAAAAGATAAGGTAGAAATTTTATCCGGTTTGCGCAACAAGGTTAGTCTTGGTTCTCCGATTGCAATGATGGTCAAAAATAAAGATGCAAAGATTAATCCTCAAAGCAAAGATAACTTAGAAGAAAAAAATGTAGCTAGGCCGGCTCATGCAGATTTAGCTGGGGCATTAAAATATCAGGAAAAAGATATTAATAATATTTTAGAAAGAGCTTCAGCTCGGGAGACTGCGGCACGGGTTTGTGTAGGGTCGGTTTGTAAACAATTTCTGGAATTATTTGGAATGAGGATTGCAAGTTATACTAAGCAAGTTGGCAGCTATCAAAGCAGCAAGAATCCAAAAGATATAAATTCCATTTTAAAAAGAACAGAAAAATCTAAGCTAAAAGCAATAAATAAAGAAGATGAACAGGCGATGCTTAAGCAAATTAGCCAAGCAAAAGAAAAAAAGGATAGCTTAGGGGGTGTAGTTGAAATTTGGGCTGCGGCTGTTCCGGTTGGTTTAGGAAGTTTTATGCATTTTGACCAAAAGCTTGATGCTAAGCTAGCTAATTATCTGATGAGTATACCAGCTATAAAAGGTATAGAGATTGGAGCGGGTTTTGGCTATGCCGGCAAAAAAGGTTCACAGTCTCATGATGCTATCTATTATTCAAAAAATAGAGGTTATTATCATAAAACTAATAATTCCGGCGGTATAGAAGCTGGTATATCTAATGGGGAGCCGATAGTTGTCCGTATTGCTATGAAGCCAATCGCAACTTTGGCAAAACCCCTAGATTCGGTAAATCTTAAAACTAAAAGGAAACAGAAAGCTTCTTTAATTCGGTCAGATACCGCAGCGATAGTAGCATGTTCGGTGGTGGCTGAAACTATGTGTGCAATAGCTTTGACCGAAAGTTATCTTGATAAATTTGGCAGTGATTCATTGGCCCAAATTCGTAGTAACTATAGAAATTACATAAAAACTATTAAGAAATAACAAAATTGAGGAGGAGAGCATGTTTGATTTCAACAAACTTGGTGATATGTCAAAAATGGCATCTCAGGCAAAAAAACTGCAGGCAAAACAAGAAGAATTTCAACAGAGGCAGCTAGAAGAACTTAAAGAAATTTCCCAAAAACTAGATAAAATAATTAATTTATTAGAAAAATAATTTTTTTTTAAAAAAAAGTAAGCGTTTTCTTGTAAAACGAAAAAAAATATGTTATATTTAGCTTGAACCTGGAATTGTTGCTGGGAGGCGGCAGTACCAGGTTTTTCTATTTTAAGGCCGGTAATATAGTTAACCAGGAGGCTTATGGCAGATAAAAGAAGATATTTCAGGCATAAATTGGCTTTTCCTGCTGAGTATCAGCAGATGAGTTCATTGCAATATTCCCATACTGTTACTAAAGATTTGAGTCTCGGGGGAGTAAAAATTATCGGAGAAAATTTTATTTCTAAAGGAAAAATGCTAAAGTTGAAATTAAATTTACCTAAGCGGGTTTTCAATTTTAAAACTAGAGTAGCTTGGTGTAACAGAGAAAGGTTTTCAGATCGCTATTGTTTAGGGTGTGAATTTGTTGAAACACCTCAGTTTTACAAAAGCCAATACCGTCAATTTTTAAATAATGTTGCCAGTAGTTGATAAATATGGAAAATTCTAAAGAACGAAGAAAATGTGTTAGGTTTAGGGCGCCATTTTGTATTGATTGCAAGCATCCAGATGATCAACAAAATTTATCTGGAGCAATAAGAGATATCAGTATGAGCGGTGCTTGTGTTTTGATTGATTCTGATAAAGATTTGCCTGCTGATAAATCTATTTTTTTGTCTTTAATATTTCCTGAAACTACCTTAGATATTAAAGCTAAAATAATTTGGCAAAAAAAGGTAGCAGAAAAAAATAAAATTGGAGTAGTTTTTTCTAACTTACCAGATCATTTTAAAACCGATATTTATAACTCCATATTTAAATATCACCGCGAT
>JAWOBO010000035.1:0-7675 GCA_046484225.1 Candidatus Omnitrophota bacterium
AAAATAAAATGATAGAATTCGGCCGCTAAATGATTAATCTCATAAAGACGTTTCTTTTTTTCTTCACCTTTACCAAAACCTTTTTTTTCCAACTTCACCCCAGCGCGTTTGGCTAAAATTTCTAAAGCCTCCCAAAATTCTATTTTTTCATATTCCTCAAGAAAACTAATTGCGTCTCCACCGGCGCCGCAATTTCCAACCGCAAAATTTTCAGATACATAACTATGATCTTTTTCAACATTTAAATTAAAAACTTTCCCCTCATAAGTTTCTTTTTTTAAATCATAAATTGGCAAGACCCAGAATAATGAATTATCTCTTGTCCGTATAGATAATTTATATCTTGACTCGGCCTCATCGGACCACTTAACTACATAAGCTTTTTGATGGTTAACCCCATTTTCATCTACTCTTGGTTTTTTTATAGTTACTGTCGGAAAGTAGCCAAGTCTTAACAAAATATCTTTAATTTGGTCTTTCAGGGTTGGCGAAGTAGTATTAATAGCATTAAATAATTTTCCCCCTCGACTTGACCTGAATTGATGGCCATCTCCCCTTTGTATAGCCTTTAGAAGAATTTTTTGTTTTTTACACGGTAAAAAATTAAGAATATAGGGAATATGTTTATTTGAGGCACCGGTTCCACACATATTACTAAAGGCATCGGCTAGTAAAGAGTGACAACACGTTATCTCCAAACCACTACCCGATTTTCTCTTTCTTTTATGAACTCCAACCTTGAGCTTAAATAAATCAGAAATTATTCCTTTAATATCTTCGCTGAATTCATTTTCATGCAGCCCTAAACTAAAACGGATGTAGGCACGATTTGAGCTCCCCTCTGCAATATAATATCCAAGAAGTTTTAGAAAGGTATCATTTACCGGAATATTATAATCAATCTTCCTGGGTTTTGTGCCATGGGGTGGATGCTTCTTATTAATATAATGTTTCAAAGGCAATAATGAAACATCTCTAACTTTTTCTACAACGGGATATAATAAATAATCGTTTTTCGCTAAGTCACCTGCTTTTATTTTTTTTATTGAAAAATATTTTTCAAATTTATTCAAAAAAGTTTCACGATCATAATTCTTTTTATCATGTCTAATTCTTCTTGAAAGATTCTTAAATTTCTTATGTAAATAAGGAGCTCCTCGTAAAACAAATACTTTATGATCATCAGTTAAAGTAACACGACCTCCCAGTTTTCTTAATTTAATTGATGTTAGGCTTCCGGAATAGGGTCTTTCAAATGTTAATAGAACCTTTCTTATTCTTCCTCTATGCGAATAAACAGCATCTCCCCTTTTAATCGCCTCTATTGGTCTTAGTCCTTTTGAAGTTTTAATAAGAGAACCAGGTGGAAAACACCCGAAGCATTTATATATTTGAAGTTCGGGAGAAACCATAAATGAAGGGGTTTTTTCGTCATGAAAAGGGCATAAAGCTTGATAATTGCGGCCAGACTTTTTCAAAGGAAGGTAATCATTTATTAAAGAAACAATATCGATTTTTGATTTAACTTCTTCAGCCTGGTCCATAATCTATTTTATCATTTCCAGGATTTTAGCTATCGCGCCGGAAATAAAAACTAAGCTTACCAATAAAGCAACCCATTTTTTGCCTTTTTTAATTCGGGCAAATAAAAAGCAAATTAAGCTACTGGTAACGGCAACTCCAATTGCTCCAACAAAGGAAATTATATTGGCAAATTGGTCCAAGGCTAAAAATATGCCAATTGTTGTTGGAGCTAAAGCGAAAATTCTAGATAAACCCTCGTCAATCTTCAAATCGCGATAGTAGGTTTCTTTAACCACATTGGCCAAACTTAAAAAAGAAGTTAAAAGGGCTAATAATCCAATACCCGAACCAATTCTAACTAAATAAGGAGCAACATGGACTAAACCGCTTAAACTATCAGCCGTTGTATATACCCCGGTGACACCATAAACACTGAAAGAAAATATGATATAAACCAAAACCGGCAACCAAGTACCAACAACAACTACTTTTTTTAATTTTTTTCGTTGACTGCCTTTTCTTAAAACCTCTTCAACTTCAGGAATAGCACTAAAACCAGATAAAGCCAATAGGATAGGTCCCCAAAAAAATAAGGGCTGTCGACCGATTAAACTTATTTGGGTCAAGTCAACATACTTAATAATAAATATTGGAAAAACTAAAAATAAAACTAATAAAATAATTGAAAAAATAGACGAAGCGTTGATTAATGATTTAAAATCACGCAAAAATAAGAAAGCAATAATTAACAAAAACCAAATTGGATAGAAAAAGCCGGCTGATTGACCAAGAACTAAGGCTAAAAACTCGCCGCCTAAAACAACATAAGCAATCATTACCCCGGTCAACGAGAAAACTAAAGAAATAAGAGTAATCTTTTTCCAAAAAGGCCCCAAATACTCCCCAACATAACCAACTAGCTGACGATCACCATGATTGTCTAAAATTATTTGAGAATAAAAAAGATTTAAAACGGTTACCGCAAAAGCTAAAAATATCAAACCCATCAGGCTAATTCCCCAACCAGACTCGGCAAAACTATAAGGAAGTGAGAAAACACCTACCCCAATAATTGTTCCAACCAGCAGTAAAACCCCCTGCCAAAATTTGAGCATAAATGAATTATAACAAGAAACGAAGACGGAGCTGAATCAGATTCGGCGGTGTGTTTACGAAAAAATTCGAACGGTATTCGCTGGCGGCGGCTGAAAAATTCGCGCGCCAGCCGCCGCCAACCCTGTCCTGAGCTTGCCGAATGGATTGACCGCCTTCGGCGGGCTAACCTTCTGTTTCTGACAATTTCAAGTTTTTCTTTGGCGGCAAGTTCTTTTCTCTATAACGTTAGGGATATACGAAGCTTTGCGGAGCAAAATTTGGTTGAGGGGCAAGCCGAGGCATTTTCCTCATAATCCTTGTTAAGTGACCCGAACGTAGCGAAGCGGAGTGAGAGCGCAGCGTGGCTTGAGTTTATTTTAATCTCCCGTACTCTTTTTCTAATCTAATTTCATTTTCTTTTAGAAAACCTTTCTGTTTTAATTCACTTAATTTTTTATCGTCAATCATTTTGAAACCGGTTTTTTGATGGGCACGAATTGAAGCAATATTTTCTTTCTTGATTGTGGCATATAAAACCTTAAGATCATGTTTTTGTGCAAGTAAATCTTCTGCAATTTTGACTAAACCTTGACCCCTAAAATCTTTGTCAATAATAATTTGCACAAAACCTGAATCTTCTGGAAATTTCGCTGGTATATAGCCAACAACTCCTGCCTTTTCATTATTGCATAAGATTGTGTAATAAACACCATCTTCTACAAGCGAAATTTCCTCGTGCCCATCAAGAGTTTTAAAATATTCTTTGTCAAATTTACCCAGATTTGTTTTCATAGTAGATAAAAAATTAAGCATCTATATAAAATTTAGGGAGATTAAAATAAATTTCATATAACGTTTCAGCGTATACGATGTTGCTGATTTTTTTATACTACTAGTATTTTATCAAAAAATATAAAGAACAGCAATATGGTGTACAGGTTACATACTTTTGAGACTCCGGGCTAACTGTTATGAGATAGTCAATGGGCGATTTGTCTCCCAGAGACTCATGCGGTCTTTCTATATTGTACCAAACTAAGTGGTCAATTAACTCTCTGTTAAATAACTCGAGATCAGTCACGGCTAAATGAACATGCCAGTCAATAAATTCATCTTGTAAGGTTCTATTAGCCCTTTCTACGTAAGCATTAATCTTGGGACATCTTGGGTAGATAAACATTTGTTTAATACCCTTGTCTTTAAGATATTGTTCAAAAACACCTTGATATTCACTACCGTTATCAGTTTGAACTATCCTTATGCCCTGCCTAACCGGGTAAACTTTTTCTAACTTTTTAAAAAAGTCAAGGGTGTTTTTACTGTTAGCTTTTCTGTAGGCTAAACTAAATTGAAACCTAAGTTTAATATCCAGACAGTTGTAAACATAGTATTTAATCCCTTGATCAAACCTAACGATAGTATCCATTTCCAGATAACCAAAACTTTTTGGCTTAGGTGAGTATTTTACTCTTCTTCTCTTTTTCCTTTTTCTGTGTTTGTGATTTGGGTTGTGGTAAACCTTTTTACTATTTGGGGGATAGAAAAAGAGATTAAACCTTTTAATTACTTTACCTATTGTTGATTCTGATATTGTCGTTAGGTTTTCTTTTTGACAATATTTATCTAGTATTGGTTTTATCTTTCTTTTTCCCAGATGAGGATGGTCTTTTCTGAGTTTAGAGATGTGTTGTATTACTGCAGGATCAACCATCATCGTTCTTTTTCTTTTAGGGGCGGTTGATTCTGGTATTAAACAGTCTATCTTTCCCCCTGAATCTCTAAGTTTCTTTCTCCAACGATAGATTGTTGCTCTGCTTACTTTGAAAGCTACTGTTGCTTCCTTTACACCGTATTTGGTGCTAAACTTGATTACATCCAGCCTAAACTTGGCTGGTTCGTTGAGGGAGTGTCCCAGGATACTTTTGTATGTTTTCATAATACTTACATTGTACCCTGGGACCTTCCATAGAAGCTGGTGTAATTTTGTTGGCTCGTTTTTACTGCTCATTATGGGACATATTCCTATTGTCCCAGAAGTCTCAAATGTTTCGTAACCTGTTCATATGGGTGAAGCCTGAGCTGAAGGCTGAACCGTATACACTGTGTTAGCAGACCCGAGTGAAGCGTAGCGGAACGAGAGCGCAGCGTGGTGCGACTGAAAGGAGCAAGTTCAAAAAAGATTTTTATACCTCTATTAAAAGTTTATTTCGATGAAATTTCGTATCACGCAACTTTGTCCCCATACCAAGATAGATTTTTGTCCCGTTAATATTGCCCAATTTACCCATCGCAAGAACAATTCCATAATTAGGAACATCAAGTTTCCAACCAAAGAAATCAGCGTTCAAATACTTGGTTGTTAAGCTCTCCAATTCTTCGAAACTCTGAGCAGTATCAATATCAATTTGAAAATGAGGAATCCATTCATTTATCAATGACTCTTTACTTTCAGTTAAGACTATTTCGAAAAGAGGATATTCCCAGCTATTAAGATTCCCAAGGAAAAACCATCGTTGGTTATTCATGCCAGATTTTTCTTCGAATAATTTGAAATTGGCTTTGGAGGATAGCTTTTTTAGATAACCTATCTCTTTGTTAATATCAGCACATGAATAGCTGACACCAAGATGGTTTAATCTCAAAACATTAATATTGGAACAAAATTTATTAAGTTGCTCAAAATTTGTGTGTGAAGAAGTCTTTTCTTGTAAAGCTGGGAATATCTTTTTACTAATATCTTCTTTACCTAAAAATAGTATGGATTCCTCATTTATTTTAACTAAAGGACTATTTTCAATTTGAAGAGTAGCTGATTTCTGATTTAGGGACAAAAATCTATCGGTTTTATCGATACCACTCGTCAATATTGAAATAAACTTAATAATTGTTTTGTTTAATTTCATACTTTGAAAATCATTTTTGAATTTTAGATAACGTCAGGGATATACGAAGTTTTTCTGGAGCGTAGCGGAAGAAAAATTTGGGTGAGGGGCGAGCCGAGCCCCAAACCGTATATCCCTTGTTAAACGATCCGAGTGGAGCGTAGCGGAACAAGAGCGCAGCGTGGCACGGAGCGAAGCGGAGTGAGTCGAAAAAAGAGCGTTCATAATAAAATGGGCAAAACTTTTACTCCAATGTGTAATCCCAGCCTGGTTGCCATGCCTTTGTTTTCCTCCAATCATTAGCAAAAGCCTGTTCCCATGTTTTATTTTTCAATAATACATCTAATGCTAACTGCGGGGCTTTGTGCGCAACAATGGCAACCGACTTTCCATCATAATTTTTCTTCAAAAAATCAAGAAAATCACTTATTCTCGCTTTGACATCCTCGTAAGATTCGCCGTCAGGAAATCTCTTCGTTACATGTTGTTCTTGAAGGGGTTCAACAATTTTAGAGGGCTGTGCATTATATTTTCCATAACTACACTCCCGCAATCGTTCATCAGGAATAATTTTTATTTTGTCTTTGAATGTTAATTCAGCAGAATGCACAGCCCGTTTTAAGTCAGAGCAGAAAACGACATCAAAATGTTTATCTTTGATTTTATCCCAAAGCTCTTTTGATTGTTGAACCCCTAACTCCGAAAGCTCAACATCAAACCAGCCAGAAGAGATTTCCTGTTCGTTATCAGTTGTAGTTCCGTGAACAAAATAAGTGATTTTCGTTGTCATAGTATTATTGAAAAATTATAAATATTTAAAAGTTTTGCCCCTCAATTGTATCATAGCTCTTTTTTCGATTTCGTTTAACTCGTTTTTATACGAAATTTTTTCGTAATTACAACAACTGGCTGTATATTATACGCAGTACTGCTATTATTAACTTAACCAATTTCACTTTAATGATAATAGAAAAAAATATAATATGCAAAAACAACTAAACCAAACTAAAAAAGAATTAAAAGTCCGTGATTATAGCCCCAAAACTATTAAGAGTTATTTATACGGACTCAAAGAATATTTTTCGTTTAAAAAATCAAATCTAGAAACCCTGAATATAAAAAATATTAAAAACTTTTTACTCGTTGCTAAAAAGAAAGGTATTTCTGCCCGAACCCGCAACCTTTATTTAAATGCCATTAAGTTTTATTACCGCAATGTTATAAAAACAGCCCAAAAAATTGACATTCAATCAGCCAAAAGAGCGAAGAACTTACCAGTAGTGCTGTCAAGAAGTGAGATCAAAAACCTAATAAAGCAAACAAAGAATACAAAACACAGACTCCTTCTTTCCCTAGCTTATGGGGCCGGGCTTCGGGTCAGCGAAGCCGTAAACCTTAGAGTTAAAGACATTGACTTTGAAGAGCTGACTATCCATCTTAAAAACTCAAAGGGGAAAAAAGACAGGATAACTATTTTTCCAGATAAGCTGAAGGTAAACTTGAAAAGTTTGACTGCAGGAAAGAATAAAAATAATTTTGTCTTTTCCAGCCACCGCGGTGGCAAGCTTTCTACAAGAACAGCACAGAAGGTGTTCAAAGATTCTCTAAAGAAAACTGGAATCAAAAAAGAAGCTACTTTTCATTCTCTCCGTCATAGCTTCGCCACACATCTTTTGGAAAATGGTGTCGATGTTCGTTATGTTCAAGAGTTACTGGGACATCAAAACATTAGAACAACACAGCGCTACACCCAAGTTACTAACCCAAGACTTAAAAATATTAAAAGTCCATTATGAGGAAGCAAGAGAAAAATCCCGCTTTTGGTATCCCTCTACCAGCGGGACAAAGATAAAAAATTCCAATTTGAAGCCCAAAAAGGCTGGCAAGTGTTGGCGCAAAGCGCCCCGTTTTCCAATTGGCGGAGAGGATGGGATTCGAACCCATGTAGCTTAAAAAAGCTCACGCTTTCCAAGCGTGTCCATTTGACCGCTCTGGCACCTCTCCAATTAAGTAATTTTCTTAAATTTTATGCTTTAAAGTTTCTCGACCGACTCCTGATTTGTAAAACATTTCTTGCTTTGACCATTTCTTTTTATTTGTATAAGCTTCATAATAAATTGATTTTACCGGTAGTCTCCCTTTAGTTGCTTTAACTTGCCCGGTTTTGTGTTCTT
>JAWOBO010000040.1:0-35506 GCA_046484225.1 Candidatus Omnitrophota bacterium
GCTATGCACAAAGAAATGGGGGGAAAAATGAAAATATTTAAACCAATCGTTTTTGCCACTATATTTAGCCTCTTGTCTTTGTCGATATCTGCCCAAAGTCTTAAAGGCATGATATATGTCTCCAACCAAATGGAAGAATTTGATCAAACTAAAATCGTACGTGAATATGTCATTGGAGAAACCGCATATTGCGCTTTTTTGGTTCAAGGTTTTTCTACAGATGCTAATAGAGCCGTCAATTTAGCTGCGGACATAAAGTTTATCGATCCTCACGGCAAAACTCTATTTGAAGAAAAAAATTATGCCAAATCAACAATTTCTGTTGTTCAAGATCAAAAAATAATCACCTTAGATAGCTCTTTTGATATAAGTTTTGAACAAAGTGATCCACTCGGGATGTATACATTAGAAGCATTGATAAAAGATAACATTGATGGTACCCAAAATACTGTAAAAACAACCCTCCTTCTTTTCGATTCAGAAAAGTCTAAAAATATAATAATGTCACCCATTAGAGATGCAAAACATCTTGACGAATTGTGGGCAGAATATCTCCGATCAAAAAATCCTTGGGCAATAAAACGTATTATTTCTGCACTGCGCTTGCGAAAAGAATCCCCTCATTTTGAAGATGCTTTAATAGCTGAAGCAGCAAAATGGTCCTTAGAAGCTAACGCTAAGGAACACCCGGAAGTTTTATCAATTTGTAAGCAATCTCTCGAATATACAAAAGGAGTAACGAAAAAATTACTTCAAGAAATAATAAATAATGTTGAAAATAAAAATTAATGCATAACAACTCACTCCACCTAACCCTCGCAGCGCGCTTGCTGAAGCTCGGGCAGCTCAATTCGAATGTTAGATTTAGAAAAATAAAAAATAGCCTTGACAAATAGTACAAAATATTGTACGTTTTATATGGAGGAAAAAAATGGATTATATAATGCCAATATCAGAAGTAAGAGGCAAGTTACCAAAATTAATTACAAAAATTGCTAAAGTAGGCAAGCATTTAATTATTACCAGAAATGGAAAACCAGAAGCTATTATGCTATCACCGGAAGAATTAGAAACTTTAGAAATCAAAGCCGACCAGAAGTTATTACAGTCTATCTTGAGGGCAGAAGAAGATATTAAAGAAGAAAAACTGTATTCCCACCAAGATTTATTTAAGGATGTATAAAATACTCTATACAAAGGAAGCTAAAACCTCTATAGAGAAATTATCAGCTAAGAAAAAACACCAAATCAAAAAAGCCGTTGAACGTATCGCAGAAAATCCTCAAATGGGCAAGAACCTTCTTCATGAATTAAAAGGTTTATCCTCTTACCGTTCCGGAACATATAGAATTATTTATCGCATTTATCATGAAAAAGTACTAGTTCTAATATTAACTATTGGCCATAGAAAAGATATTTATAAAAATATCAAAAGTAAATTAAAATAAAAAAAACTAACAACTCATTCGAGCGGACTGTACTCGCCGCTTCTTGGATCTGAAGCTCGTCCAGCCGCTGAGTTCGAATGTTAGACATATAGAAAAAGGAGGTGATATAAAATTGAAAATAATAAAGGTATGTGTATTATTATTTTTATTGGGCTTTTTAAATACTGTTAGTGCAGAAGAAGTACCAAAAGATTCTTGGGTTGATTCTGTATCCACGGCTTTACCGACAGCATTTTGCCAATCTCATCAATACTTTAGGCAGTGTTTCAAAATATCACAAGTAGAATGTGAAGAAACAGCGACATCAGCTACTAGGGTCTGTATAAATAAATTTAAAGACAAAATTCCTAATGTATTACAACAACCAGAAGATGGTAATTATTGGGGATCAATTATTGGTAAATGTACCGGTGAAACACTTGAAACTACATTAATAAAAAAACGCATAAGTAATCCAAAATGCGATAATCCAGATAATTGGAAATAAAATGTCTAACAACCCACTCCAGCGGACCTAAAACTGCGGCCTTTTAGGCTTGCGGACGGTTTTCGGCCGCTGAGTTCGAATGTTATGTGTAAAAAATGAAAAAAATAATGAAGTTTTTATTTCGATATGATATAATTTTATAAAATAAATAGTGATAAATTATGTTAAATATAAATAATTACAAAAGTAAAATTAAGGAAATATGTGATAAATTACACATCAAAAAGCTTGCCTTGTTTGGATCAGCTACAACTGATGAGTTCGGACCAAAAAGTGATATTGATATAATAGTTGAGTTTGATCGACAAAAAAATAAAAACTTATTCAACACCTATTTTATTTTAAAAGAAGAATTGGAAAAACTTTTTCAAAGACCAGTTGATATTGTTGTAAAGAATTCGATTAAAAATCCCTACTTAAAACAAACTATTAATTCTACAAGGAAAACAGTATATGCAAAATAAAGTTAAAAAGTATCTTTTTGATGTTAAGAAAGCAATTGGAGAAATTGAAAGTTTTATAAAAAATAAAAATTATCAAGATTTTGCCGATGGAACTTTACTTCAATCGGCAGTTGAGCGCAAACTAGAAATCGTTGGTGAAGCACTTAATCGAATTGGAAAGCTTGATGGAGATATTTTAAATAATATTACTGATGCCCGAAGAATTATTGGTTTCAGAAACATTATTATTCACGGATATGATGTTTTAGACTCTAAAATTGTCTGGGATGCTCTCCAAAATAATCTGCCTCAATTGAAAAAAGAAATAGATAATCTGATGGAAGATTAAATTTTTCTCCAGATTTATCTCAAACCTCCTTAATATACGACCGTTCAAACATCGTCACTTCTTATATAATAGATGATCTAAATCAGCAAATTTTTTCAAAAAATTTCATTTTAGAAGATTGTACTTACAAGTACAACAATCTAAAAAGTAAATTCTTACTTATCATCGCAAGAAACGACTAATAGCAGTCTTAAAATGAGATTTAAAATTTTAAATTGAATAGTGTCGCAATATAAGTTACAATCCATCCAGTTAAATAATTATCTATAAAGTGCTTGAGCAATTACTAATTTCTGTTACAATTTTTTCTAGCTATTTCTTTAGTTGCGCCAAGGTAGCTCAGGGGAAGAGCAGGGCATTCGTAATGCTCAGGCCGAGAGTTCGAATCTCTCCCTTGGCTTAAAAAGTATATACAGTTAAATAGTTAATTATGATAATTCCTTACCTAAAAATACTGACCAAAAGAAATTTTTCTTTGCTTTGGTCCGGCCAAATCACTTCTCAATTCGGCGATAAACTAACTCAGCTAGCCTTAGTATCTTTAGTTGGATTTTTCTTTAAAGATTCATCCAGCCTGGGATTAGCAATAATCTTTAGCATGACTATAATTCCGGTAATAATATTTTCCCCGGTAACCGGTGTTTATGTTGACCGTTGGGATAAAAGAAAAACAATGTATTTCTGTGATTTTTTCAGAGGAATATTAATTCTTTTGATCCCACTGTTGTTTCTCAGAGCAGTTTACTTTCCTTTGGTTTGTTTAATTATTTTTATCTCTTCTACTTTAGGCCGTTTTTTTATTCCCGCCAAGATGGCATTTATCCCGAAAGTAATTAAAAAGAAAGATATCTTCATTGCAAATACTCTAATTTCTGTAACTGCAACAACTGCTGCCATATTTGGCATTGGTATGGGGGGTATCATCGTCGATAATCTTGGCCTTAAAGCTACCTTTTATATAGATGCCTTAACCTTTTTTATCTCGGCTGCATTTATTTTCTTTATCACCAAAATAGAAAAAAAACATTTTTCGCCAAATGATATTGTCGGCTTAAGCCGAGAAGTTGTTCAAAACATCAAAAAATCTTTCCTCAAAGAGTTAACTGAAGGATTTAAATACATTTTAGCTACCGATGAAACAAAATATGCTTTTAGAACTTTTCTCTTTTTATTTTCTTATCTAGGAGCAATATCTACTGTCTATATTCGTTATATCCAAACTACCTTGGGAGCATCCTCTCAAGATGTAAAGGAAGTTGCCTTTATTGGAATATTTATTGGCGCGGGAGTATTTTTCGGTTCACTTGTCTACGGAAGAATTGCCCACAAAATATCTATTAAAAAAATAGTAAACTACTCTTCTCTTTTTGCTTCTTTTTTTCTTTTATTTTTTGTTATTTGGATTAAACATAACCCCTTTATCTTGCACGCTATAGTTTTTTCTTCCATTTTGGGAGTTCTGATTTCACCAATCTTTATTGCTGTTAATAGTTTAATTCACAGCACAACCAAAGAAGCTCTTTTAGGAAGAATCTTTGGCAGCCTGGAGTTTATAGCTCATCTCGGATTTTTAATTACCATGTTTATTGCATCTATCCTTGCTGATTTGTTTAATCCCTTTATAATAATAACCTCAATTGGTATAATTGGTTCTCTTTTTTCAATAATTTTTTTAATAAGCGATGCTAAAGGTAGCCGAGCACAAAGATCCTCAGCATAGTCTCAAAACTGAAGAGTTTTTATCAGCAGAAAAACTCTATCTACCTCTTTCTCAGCACACCGGAAAACCTTCTAAAATCTGTGTTGAAAAAAATCAAACAGTCCAAAAAAATCAATTAATTGCCAAAAGTGATGGCTTCATTTCAGCCCCCCTTCACGCGCCTGTTAAATCGAAAGTTTCAGAGATAAAAAAACACTTTCACCCAAAATTTGGAAAAATCGAATCGATAGTTCTTGAGACTCATCTTGACAAAGAAAAGAAAGAACCCCTTGATCATTCTCTTGATTTAGGCCAGTTAACAAAAGAAGATATACTAACTGCTATTGCCAAAGCCGGGGTAGTGGGAATGGGGGGAGCAGGGTTTCCTACCCAAGTAAAGTTAAAACCGCCTAAAAAAATAGATACTTTAATAATTAATGGTTGTGAATGTGAGCCGTACCTTGCTTCCGACCATCGCTTAATGATTGAAAATTTAAAAGATATTTTTAAAGGAATAGAAGTAATCTCTAAATTAGTTGAGCCAAAAGAAATAATTTTTGCAGTCGAGGAAAATAAAAAAGAGGCTATAAAAAAAATAAATCTTTTTATTCATGCAAAAAAAGCTAATCTATCTAGAATAAAGCTAAAAGTTTTAAAATCCAGATACCCTCAAGGAGGAGAAAAACAGTTAATTGATTCAGTTACCAACAGAAAAATATCAGGTGAGATGCTTCCTTTTGATGTTGACTGCATTGTAGGTAATGTGGCAACTTGTTTTGCCGTTTATCAAGCAGCTTGCCTCAACCAACCCTTAACTAGGCGTATTGTAACTTTTTGCGGAGATGCTTTAGTTAAGCCAAAAAACATTTGGTTAAACATTGGAACCACCTTATCCGAATTAGTCGATAAAAAAATAATTGAATTTAAAAAAGAACCTAAAAAAATAATATTCGGCGGCCCGATGATGGGGGATGCAGCAGTTGATCTTGCAACTCCGATTCTTAAGACAACAAGTGGTGTTTTATTTTTAGGAGAATTACCTAAAGAAAAAGAAGAATCAGCCTGTATAAGATGCGGCCGCTGTATAAACTATTGTCCGATGAATCTTATGCCGCTTGAATATGTAAAAATGGTAAAAAATAAAAAATATAAAAATTTAGACGACTATTATATAAAAGACTGCATCGAATGCGGCTGTTGCAGCTATGTTTGTCCAGCCCAAATCCCAATCTTAGACTACATAAGGCTGGGAAAGGAGAAGATAAAATGATCCATCAGTTAAAACTAATAGTTAGTGGCTCACCGCATCTTCAAAATAAGGCAAAAGTACCTCGTATAATGCGGGATGTAATTATTGGCCTACTTCCGGCTATCGTTGCTTCAATTTATTTTTTTGGCATTTGGGCGGTTATTTTAATCTTTAACTGCACGCTTACCGCTTTGATAACAGAAAGAATTATAAATAAAATCAGAAAACAAAAAACTACTATCGGCGACTATAGCGCAGCAGTTACCGGAATCTTAGTTGCTTTAATTTTACCGGTTTCAATTAAGTGGTATGGAGCCACCCTTGGAACTGTCTTTGCGGTGTTGGTAGGTAAACATCTATTTGGCGGCTTGGGTTCAAATATATTCAATCCTGCCCTCTTAGGACGAGCATTTTTAGCTGCCGCCTATCCCAGGATGCTTACAACTTACACAAAACCAGGCCAATTTGATACAGTTACCGAAGCAACTCCTTTGATGCTTCAGAAATTCAGTCATGAAATAACTTCTCTGGATAAATTATTTATAGGCAACACCTCCGGCAGTCTGGGGGAAACTTCAGCAATTTGTTTGTTAGTGGGAGGAGTTTATCTTCTTTTACGCAAAAGCGCCGACTGGCGGATACCACTTAGTTTGTTAGTTTCTCTAAGTTTGGTTTCGACTATAGGGTACTTAATAAATCCAAATTTTGGGCCGCCTCTTTTTCATCTTTTAGCCGGAGGATTACTTTTAGGGACATTTTTTATGGCAACAGATCCAGCCACAACGCCGGTAACCAAAAAGGGGAGATTCATTTTTGGAGCAACCTGCGGTATATTAATTATGATAATAAGATATTTCAGTAATTTACCGGAGGGAGTTATGTATGCAATTCTTTTTGCCAACGCTACCGTACCTTTGATCAATCGTTATACCAAACCTAAGCCATTTGGCCGGGGGAAGAAAAAATGAAAGAAGTAATCAAAATTTCTACTACTTTAACCTTAATTTGTTTAATCTGTGCTTTTTTGCTGGCTCTTGTTTACAATACAGCTGAAGGAAAAATAGAGGCGAATCGAAAAAAAGCGATTCAAGAATCTATAAATAATTTAGCCCCTCAGGCAACAAGGCAAGAAAAGATTGAAGTTGACGGTAAAACTTTATGGGAACTTTATCAAAATGATAATTTAATCGGCTATGCTGTTATTGCTTCAGGCCAAGGTTACGGTGGTGAAATTAAAATAATGACGGTTACCGACACGGATTTAAAACAAATTAAAGGGATTGAAATTATTGAATCAAATGAAACTCCCGGCTTAGGTTCAAAAATTCAAGAAAAGGATTTTAAAGATCAGTTTAAAAACCTCAAAGTCATAAAGCCTATTGAGTACAGAAAAGAAAAACCAACTGAATCAAACCAAATCCAAGCAATAACCGGCGCAACGATATCATCAAAATCTGTCGTCAAGATATTGAATAAAAAAATAGAGGAGCTGAGGGAAAAGATAAAATGAAAAAGCAACAAATCTTAAAAGGCCTTTGGCAGCAACACCCTATCTTCCGCCAGTTGCTGGGAATGTGTCCTACCTTGGCTGTTACAACTACTGCCGAAAATGGACTGGCGATGGGATTGGCAGTAATTTTTGTTCTTTTCTTTTCAGAGTTTGTGGTAACCTCTATTAAAAAAATCGTACCCCATCAAGTTAGAATCGCAGTTTATACGGTAATAATTGCAACCTTTGTAACCATCGTAGACATCTTCTTAAAAGCGCAATTTCCCCAAATAAGTAAAAATCTTGGGCCATACGTTCCCTTAATTATTGTAAACTGTATAATATTAGGCAGGTGCGAAGCTTTTGCTTCAAAAAATAAACTATCTAATTCTCTCCTTGACGCACTAGGAATGGGAGTAGGATTTTGTTGGGGCCTTTTAATTTTAGGCTCAATACGTGAACTTTTAGGATCAGGTAATATTTTTGGATACAGGCTAATGCCGGCTGGCTTTAACCCGCTGGTAGTTATGATTCTTCCTGCGGGTGCTTTTTTAGTTTTAGGATTTTTGGTGGCGATAATGAACCGGGTTGAACAATGGAAAACTTAATTTTAATCTTTATTTCAACGATACTGATCAATAATGTTGTTTTAAGTTATTTTCTAGGAATTTGTCCTTTCCTTGGCGTCTCCGGCAAAATGGAGTCTGCTTTAGGGATGGGTATGGCAGTAACCTTTGTAATGACTTTGGCTACTTCAATCAGCTGGTTAATTTATTATTTAGTACTAGAGAAGTTCGGATTGTTGTTTTTAGAATATATAGTTTTTATCTTAGTTATTGCCTCTTTAGTCCAAATCGTTGAGATGTTTCTCCGAAAATATTCAACAAATCTTTATCAATCCTTAGGGATTTATCTTCCTTTGATTACCAGCAATTGTGCAATTTTAGGAGTAGCGCTTTTTATGGTTGTCAAAGACTATTCCTTTTTAGAAGCTGTAGTCTTTGGTTTCTCAGGAGGATTGGGATTTTCTTTGGTTTTAGTAGTTATGGCAGGAATAAGAGAAGAGTTGGAATTTGCTCAAATTCCAAAAGTTTTCAAAGGAGCTCCGCTTACTTTAATTACCGCAGGAATTTTAGCCTTAATCTTTATGGGTTTTTCTGGATTAGGAGGAGGATAGTGAACCAGGTAATTTCTGCAACTATAATCTTTGGATTAATCGGCTTAGCTTTTTCTTTGCTTTTAGCTTTTTTAAACCGAAAGCTGAAGGTGCCTGAAGATCCCAAGGTGAAAAAAATATTAAATGTACTGCCAGGATTAAATTGCGGAGCTTGTGGTTTTAGCAGCTGCAAGGCATACGCCCAGGCAGTAGCAAAAGACCCGAGCAAAATGAGAGGTTGCCGGCCAGGTGGGAATCAAGTAAATAAAGAAGTAGCAAAAATAGTTGGAAAAAAAGAAAATCTTGAAAAACAAAAAAAAATGATAGTTGTTTGTAGTTGCGGAGCTGAAAAAAAAGATAAAAAAACAACTCTCAACTATCGTGGTTTAAGAAATTGCCAATCCGCCCATATTATTGGAGGAGCTATTGACTGTGTTTATGGATGCTTAGGTTTTGGCGACTGTCAAGAGGTTTGCCCTGTGGAGGCAATAACCATTCGGGATGATAAAGTTTATATTGATCAGAAAAGATGCATTCTTTGCGGCAGGTGCATAAAAGCCTGCCCCCGCAACCTTTTTAAGGTGATTCCTGCTAAAGAATTTGGAAGTTATTTCGTTGCCTGTCAAAATAAAGATAAATTGAAAGAGGTAAAAGATGTCTGCAGCCGAGGCTGCATAGCCTGCGGGATATGTACAAAAGTTGAAGATTCTCCCTATGAGTTGGTTGATAATTTGTCTCAAATAAACTATAAAAAGATTACAAACAAAAGATCTTTAGAAGAGGGCAAAAACAAATGCCCGACAAAATGCATAAAGAAAAAGCAGTAGTTGAAAAAACTACAAAAGACAAAGTTTTTATTAAGGTAGATAAAAAAGCAATGTGCGGCTGTTGCCGAATTGCCTCTGTCTGTAATAAAAATCAGGGTATCTTTGAACTTCCCAATAATAATTTATATCTAAGCGAAGGTGATAAAATAGAGGTAGGAGTTGAAACCAGCAAAGCAATTTCCGCTATTTCTATAATGTTTATTATCCCTCTTACTATATTTGTAGCAACTCTGGTTTTACTCCAAGGTAGAGGAGAGTTGATAAGTTTTTTGCTTGCTTTATCAGCTATGTTTATTTATTATGGAGTAGTTAAGATTTTTATAAAAAATACCAAAAAATTTAATATAAAATTCCTAAGGCAGCTTAAAGATGAAAACTAAAACTAATTTAGCAATTTTAGCTTCAGGTAATGGCAGTAATTTTGAAGCGATAATAAAAGCTATTAAAGGAGGCTTCTTAGATGTAGGCCGTTGTATCTTGATCACCGACAAAAAAAACTCCTTTGTGCGCAAAAGAGCAAAAAAACACCAGATAAAAGAAATCTTCGTTGATCCAAAAAAATTTAAGAATAAAAAAGATTTTGATAAAAAGCTAGTTCAAATTTTAAACAAAGAAAAAATAAACATAGTTGCCCTAGCTGGATATATGAAGATATTATCTTCTTTTTTTGTTGAGCATTTTAAAAATAGAATTTTAAACATTCACCCGTCTCTACTACCTAGCTTTGCCGGCGATAATGCAATCGCAGATGCTTACAACTATGGAGTCAAGATAACCGGGGTTACAGTTCACTTTGTTAGCCAAAAGGTAGACCAAGGGCCAATCGTTGCGCAAAGAGCAATTCCGGTAGAAAATAATATCCCGCTAAAAGAACTGGAGGAAAAGATTCACAACATCGAACATAAACTTTATCCTAAAGTATTAAAAATGTTTTTAGAAGATAGATTAAAGGTCAGAGGGCGTTATGTGGAAATTATCTAAGATATTTATCCTTGTTTTAGGAGTTTTTCTTTGTTTGGGTTTTTGGGGGCAAGATTCAAAAAAAAGAGAAAACACTGGCTCTAGGTCAGTTAAGGTAGAAGTTAGTAAAGATAAGGTTAAAACTGGTGAAACATTTTCTTATTTAATTACAATCGAGGGGGAGTTTAGCGACCCGAGCCTCCAACTTCCAGACTTTGATAATTTTAGAATAATTTCAACCAAAAAATCAAAAAACTTCTCCTATCAAAAAGATAAAATAAATGCCAAAATAAAGATAACTTATTTTCTCCTTTGTCCTGAACCAGGGTCTTTTACAATTAAGCCGGTTAAAATAACAGACAACAACAAAACATATAAAAGCAACTCTGTTAAAATTACTGCAACAGGGGAATCTTTAGAAGGGAAAAAAGAACTACAGCCTTACATCGAAGGGGGGACAAAGATATAATTTTTCTACCTTATTCTGGGCTATTTGTTGCTGTTTCGTTCAGCTCAAACGGATAAATTATTTTGTCTTTCTCACTTACCACATCTTCTAATAACAGATATTTATAGTCGTTAAATTTATAATCTTTAACAATTTGATAAAAAACTTCTTGGGCATAATCAGAAACTTTCTGGCCTTTAGGTTTTTCACTTTGGAAAAGATTATAAATTAAAAGATCGCTTATAAAATCCCCTAATTTTATCTCCTCATAATCAAGGTGCTCACCTAACCTATCTCCAATTATTTTTTTATCTCCGATACTTTCAATCAATACGCGCTTGTTAAACTCCATCCACGGTAAAGCGCCAGCTGCGGAACGTTTTAAATCTTTTACAAATATGGTTTGCTTAACTTCTATTCCTCCTGATATATCAGAGATGTAGATTACAAAAAAATCAATATCATCTGAAATATCATTTATTGCACCGTAAAGAATATTCATAATCCTTTGCTGCGTACTTTGCATATAATCGGTGAAGTAGGTTGTGATATTTTTAAAAAACTTTCTCTGCGGAGGCAAGTTTTTATCAGTATATTTTAAAATAAAGATTTCATCTTTATAGAAACTATCGAAAACAGAAGGGGGATTAGAGTCTTTTTTAGAACGAATCAACCTAACAACTGTTTTTTCCACAGGTATGTAAATATATAAAGTTTTTCCAACCTGTTTACTGACTGTTTTAATACCTAAATCTTTATTAATTATATTCTTTATCTTTTGCTCCAAGCGATCCTTTTCAAATGAAGGCTTTTTAAGAATACAGCTTGAGAAAAAAACAAAAAGACTAGTTACTAGGGCGAGCTTTGTTGAATTTCTTAAATATTTCTTCAATCTGTTCATAATTTAATTCTTCTTCTTTAATTAAACGGCTGGAGAAATAGTTTAAAATATTTTCTTCTTCTCGGAGGGTTATTTCGACTTCCTGCAGACAGTTGTGCAAAATATTTTGGACATCCGCATCAAGCTTTGTCTTCGTTTCGGAAGAGATTGCGCCGTCTTCTTTTAACAGTTGGTCAAAATTTCCTATATAGCCACTTTTCCCCATACCCCAGCGCCAAACCATATGATAGGCAATCTGGAGAGCATTGGTAAAGTCTGCATCCACACCTACAGAGGTATAACCAAAATTTAGCTTCTCAGCTGCATAAGAGCCCAAGCATATTTTTATATTGCCTAGCAGCTCTTTTTTCTTAAGCATTGCTTCCCCGATTTGAGCACCCCACATCACCCCGCCGGTTTCTTTTCTTCGAATAATAGAAACTTTAGAAACTTCACGGTGAGGAGCGCACAAGTAAAGAGCTAAGGCGTGGCCGGCTTCATGGTAAGCAACCCATCGCTTTTCATCTTCTGTATATTTTGCCGGATGGCGCAGGCCAAGTTCTATTCTTTCTAAGGCTTCAGTCAAATCATCTAGCTGAACCTTTTCTTTTTTCTTTCGTGCTGCAATCAGGGCAGCCTCTCTGGTTATATTAGAGATATCCGCGGGAGAGCGTCCTGCCGTCAAACGAGCTAAACGCATGGTATCAACTTGAGTCCTATCATATTCTATCCGCGAAAGATAATAAGCAAATACTTTTTCTCTCTCTTCTAGAGAAGGATAGCTAACATAGATTTTCCGGTCAAATCTTCCTGGCCGCAAGATTGCTTGATCAAGCGTATTTTCTTTAACATTAGTAGCTCCTACAACTACTATATTTTGCTCGGACTCTTTAAGCCCATCTAATTCAACTAAAAGCTGATTAACGGTTTGATTATACTCAGATTGCCCCCCAGTGCCTTTACCGGCTGAACGCCGAGTAGCTAAGGCGTCAATTTCATCGATAAATATTATACAACCCCCTTCAGCATAAGCTGCGTGGCGCGCCTGTTTAAATAATTTACGAATTCTTGAGGCGCCCACACCTACAAACATTTCCACAAATTCAGATCCAGAAGCACTTATGAAAGGCAGGTTACATTCAGTAGCAATTGCTTTGGCAAGATAGGTTTTTCCGCAACCGGGAGGGCCAAGCAAAAGCAGCCCCCTTATTATTTTTCCACCTACGCGATGGACCGCGCTTCTATCTTTTATCAGATTAACAATTTCTTTTGCTTCAATTTTTACCGCGTCCATCCCAATAACATCAGACCATTTTATTTGGATATCCTCGCCTTTGATTGTTGATTTGTGGAGGCTTCCCATTTTCTGAAGGCCGCCTCTCTGCATCCACATCCACAAGGCACCGCTTAACGGCAAGCTTATAACATGAACGATAATAAATACGTAGAGGAGGAGGGCGTATTGAACAAAAATAGTTTTTTTAAAGTAATATTCAGAATCAGCCCAAGCAACGATAGAATTTTGTATAAATACAAAAAGCGTTATTCCTACTAAAATTGCAAGAATAGCAATTCCTATCCCTAACCAATGAAATTTTAAAAATAGTTTAATTTTACGCCAATTCATAATTAAGTTAAAGATAACACAGATTCACTATTTTGTCTATATAAATAGTGAGTTAAGTAGTGAATTGTTGTCATTACGAGGAGCAGAGCGACGAAGTAATCCCTAATAAATATAGTAGAGATTGCTTCGCCTTTGACAAAAAGAGCGTTAAAATGCACGGTTGCCAAAGACTCGCAATGACGCAAAATATAGAATTGCAAAGTAAAAAATAAATGGAAACCCCTTGCGTAAAAGTTTATCTGTGATACAATTTTTAAACTATGGATTTTGAAGCAAAAACACCCGATGAAATAATTAATCAATTTAAAAATAAATTCCGATTCAAGGGGTTTAAGTTTTTTTCAGCTCCCACCTTAATAGTTGGAGCTATTCTTTTGATTATCCTTATTAGCAATATTCTTTATTCGATTCAACCCAGCGAAGTTGGAGTTGTTTTGCGCTTCGGTAAGTTTGTCCGAATAACCCAACCTGGCTTGCACACTAAAATCCCTTTTATCGAAAGCGTTACTCCGATTAAAACAAAATATGTCTACAAACAAGAATTTGGCTATAGAACTGCCCAGGCAGGAGTAAGAACTCGCTACAGTCAGCGGTCATACAACGACGAGTCTATAATGCTTACCGGGGACTTAAACGTATTAGACCTAGAATGGATTGTTCAATTTCGAGTTAAAGACCCCTACAAGGTTCTTTACAATATCCGTAGCCCGGAAAGAACTTTACGTGATATATCTGAGGCTGTAATGCGTCAAGTTGTCGGCGATTATACTTTTACCGAAGTTTTAACTTTAAAGCGGATTGAAGTAAATAATAAGGTCCAAAAGATGTTGCAGGAAATTCTTGGCAATTATGGAGCAGGAATTCATATTGTAACCGTAAAGCTACAAGATGTTAATCCACCTGATCCGGTAAAACCAGCTTTTAATGAAGTAAATGAAGCCAAGCAACAAAGGGAAACTTTAATTAATCAAGCCTGGAAACGTTACAACCAAAAGATACCTCAAGCTAAAGGAAAAGCAAAACAAAAAATCCAAGAAGCAGAAGGTTATGGGCTTGAAGCAGTTAATAATGCCCAAGGTGAAGCAGAAAGATTTTTACTTTTATACAAAGAATACGCACAAGCAAAAAATGTCACCAAAAAACGTATTTATCTTGACTATTTAGACGATATTTTACAAAAAACTGGAAAAAAATATATTGTTGACCCGGAAGAAAAAGGAATTTTGCCAATGTTGAGGTTAAACCATGAAACAGAGTAACGCCAAAGGCTTAATCGCCCTAATTATAATAATTTTACTTCTTTTAATTGGAAACCCTTTTTATATTTTAAAAGAAGGTAAACAGGCAGTGATTACTCAATTTGGCGACCCTGTCGGCGATCCAGTCACAGAAGCCGGCCTGCAATTGAAAATTCCTTTTATTCAAAAAGTAAATATCTTTGAAGAAAGAGTCCTAGAATGGGATGGAGACCCAAATCAAATTCCTACCAGAGACAAACGCTATATTAAAATAGACACCACAGCTCGCTGGAAGATAGTTGATGCTTTAAAGTTTTTTCAATCGGTATATGATGAAACCGGAGCCCATGCGCGCTTAGATGATGTTGTTGATGCTGCAGTACGGGATATAATAACTTCTCATGACTTGGTTGAAATTGTAAGGAGCTCAAATCGGATTCTAGAACAGTTTGATGAGATAAAAGAACAAGGTAAACTTTTTATCGAAGAAAGCCAAATTGAGGAAGTAAACAGTGGAAGAAGCAAGTTGCGAGCTATGATTATCACCAATGCCAAGGCGGGCTTGCGCTCTCAATTCGGAATAGAACTACTTGATGTAAGAGTAAAACGGCTTAACTATGTAGAAGAAGTTCAACGCAAGGTATATGACCGAATGATCTCTGAACGCAAAAGAGCAGCTGCAGAATACCGTTCCGAAGGCCGAGGCGCTCAAGCTGAAATTACCGGAAAAACTGATAGAGAGCTTAAGCTTATTCGTTCCCAAGCTTATAAAAAAGCACAAAAAATAAAAGGAAAAGCTGACGCTACAGCAACAAAAATTTATGCTAATGCCTACAATAAAGATCCTGATTTTTATGCATTCTTGCAAACCTTAAAAACATATAAAAACACCATCGACGAAGACACAAGTTTGATCTTAACTACCGACGCAGAATATTTCAAATATTTACAACAACCTTCTCCTTAACTTCTTTTTTTCTATGAGCACCGCAATACTTTTAATCTCTTCTCCCGACCAAAAAGGGATTACAGCTTCGGTAACTAACTTTATCTACCAAAATAACGGTAACATAGAGCACGCTGATCAACACATCGATTCTAATTCGAATGTTTTTCTTATGCGTATTGAATGGTCGCTAGAAGATTTTTCTATTCCGCGTTCAAAGCTAAAAGCAGCTTTTAGGCCATTGGCTGATAAATTTTCTATGGATTGGTCGCTTCATTTCAGCGACGAAAAAGAAAGACTAGCTATTTTTGCTTCAAACAAACACCACTGTCTTTATGATTTACTCCACAAGTACAAGCAGGGATATCTGCGTTGTGTAATTCCTTTAATTATAGGTAATCACAAGCAAGCAAAACCAATAGCTGATTACTTTAAAATTCCATTCTATTATTTTCCTAAAAAAACAAACAATCGGAAAAAGATAGAAACTAAAGAGATTTCACTTTTAAAAAAAGAAAAAATAGATTTAGTAGTTTTAGCAAGATATATGCAAATATTTAGCAAAAAATTTGTCGATAGCTTTAAAAACAGAGCAATCAATATTCACCATTCATTTTTACCAGCTTTTGCCGGCAAAAATCCTTACCAACAAGCATATCAGTGCGGGGTAAAGATAATCGGTGCAAGCAGCCATTATATCACTGAAAAACTCGATAGCGGACCAATTATCGAACAAGATACGGTTGGTATAAGCCATCGTGACTCATTAGAGGATTTAATCCGTAAAGGCCAAGACTTAGAAAAGATTGTTTTAAGCCGAGCTGTAAGGCTCCACCTTGATAAAAAAATATTAACCTATCAAAATAAAACCGTTATCTTTGATTAATTGTTTTTTAAATATAGTATTGATGAAAATCTTTAAACATGTTATAATTATTGACTTTTAAAGGAGGGGAAATGCGTAAATTTTTTAGTTTTTTAATCATTGGTTTAGTTTGTTTTAATTTTATCGCTTGTAGTAGTTCGCAAAAGAACAGCAACCCTACGATAACTATTTGGCACTGGATGTCGGATAGGCAAGATGCCTTTGAGCAACTAGCCCAAAAATACGAACAAGAAAAACAAATAAATATCCACTTTGAACTCTTTCCTCACAGTGCTTATACTCAAAAAGTAAATGCAGCTGAAGCTGCAGATGATCTCCCGGATCTATTTGGAATATTGGGGGAAAAACGAGCTCTTGCTAGCTTTGCAAAAGAAAAAAAGATTGAAAATCTAACACCTTATATGGAAGAAAAAGAATCTAGCTGGAAAAAAAGATTCATAGATATCTGCCTAAAAGTAAACTCTTTTGGAAAAAACAATATCTACGCTATTAACCCGGGCATCTACGGAGTGCCGATTGATGCAATGAGCATTCAATTCCTTTATAATAAAAAACTATTAAAAGAAGAAGGTTTTGATCCTGATGCACCTCCAGAGACATTTGCGGATTTTTTAAAGATTGCAAAATTAGCTAAAGACAAAAAAGATATCTATGGCCTTGCTTCCGGTTGGGGTGAAACTTGGTTGATGTACTGTTTAGCAACAAATTACGCTTTTGACATAATGGGAGAAGATAAATTCCTAAATACGATCAGAGGTGAAGTTTCCTACACCGACCCTGACTGGATAAAAGTCTTTTCTCTGTTTAAAGACCTGCAAGAATCAGATATTTTAGCTCCAGGAATAATTACCATGAATAACAAAGAAGCAGAACAAATCTTTGCAACCAATAGATCTTTTTTTACCTTTAACGGCAGCTGGGGAGTAAACACCTATCAGCAAATCAACCCGGAACTAGAATACGCAACTATGCCGCCGCCTAAAACTAATCAAGACTATGCTCCTGGTGTCTGGGCCGGAGCCGGAGCTTCTTTTGTAGTAAACGCCAAATCAAAAACTAAAGAAGAAGCAATCAGATTCTTAAGGTGGCTAACAGAAAAAGACCAACAAACTTTTCTGATTAAAGAAACTAATAATCTACCTTCAGTCAAAGGCCTCAAAGAAGATATTCCAGCTAACATGAGCTATTTTTTAGACAATCGACAATATTTTACCCATCCGAGGCTTTGGCCGGAAAATGAAAATTCAAGGGTAGTGGAGGCAATAAACAGAGGTATACAAAACATTGTTATCGGCGAAAAAACACCAGAAGAAGTGGCAGAAGAGGTTGCTAAAACTAAAAAACAACAAAGTCAATAATAAAAAATGAATAAAAAAGAACAATTGGTAAACTTCTCCTTTGTAGCGCCAGCTTTAGCGATTTTTTCTTTTTTTTATATTATCCCGTTTTTTTACACCTTCTGGCTTTCCTTACATAATACCTCTTCTACAAATGTATTAGACCTAAAATTTGTTGGCGCTAAAAACTTTCAAGATATTTTTTCTCCCCAAATTTTTACTGGGTTAGTTGCAATTCTTGGAATTTTTTTGATCTTCTTTTCCCTAAAAAACAAGTTTCAAAAATTAACCTTAGGCAACAAAGAAAAGCTAGCTAAAATCCTCCAAGTTATAACTCTAATAGTTGGAGGGGCTTGCCTGATATATGCAGTGACAGCCTTTATTGGCATCTCTAGGCAAACAATTGGTTTTAACCCTGATATGCAGTGGTGGAACTCAGTAAGACGATCTTTTTATATAACCCTGTGGGGCTTAACTTTTCAAAACTGCCTAGCATTTCTCCTGGCTTTAGGGGTAGATAGAGCCGCAAGAACAGGAAACATCTATCGAGTAATATTTTTTCTTCTTCCAGTTTTAGGTGAGGTGATCATCGGGCTTCTTTTGCGAATCATGCTCTCTCACTATCCGGGTGTCTTTAATCATCTCCTCGAGAACCTTGGCTTGGGCCAGTGGGCTCAAAACTGGCTAGGAAAAGATATGGCCCTGGCAACTTTAGCCGTAAGCCATTGTTGGCGTGGGTTTGGTTATGGTTTTATAATCTTGCTTGCCGGCCTCCAAACCATACCGGAGCAGTTGTATGAGGCGGCACGCATTGATGGTGCAAACGCTTTACAGCGGTTTATAAAAATAACTGTTCCCATGCTAATACCAATTATCTTTTTGGTAATAATTTTAACAATTCTAGGAACAGTACAAATTATAGGGCTTCCTATGGCCTTAACCCGGGGTGGGCCAGCTGGTAAAACTACAGTTTCTGTGTTAAGGATATTTGAAGACTTAAGCAATAGCCACGCAGGTTATGCTTCTGCAGAAGGATTAATTTTAGGATTGATTTTAGTAGCATTATCTTTTGGTTTACTTAAGATATCAAAGAGGATGAAAAGCTAAATGCCAGAACAAGTTAAAAAAACACTTTATCTGTTGGTTATCCACACTCTTTTAATAGCTGTTGCTCTAAGCTGTATATTTCCCTTTGTTTGGATGATCAACTCATCACTAAAACCAAACAGCGAATTTATTCAAGACCATGGCTTTGAGCTTCCTGGTGAAGTAAATTTTCAAAACTATATCTACACTTTTACCAAGGGCAACCTTGGCAGATATTTTCTAAACAGTATTCTTTATACCTTTCTTACCGTAATTGCAATTGTTATAATATCTTCCCTAGCCGGTTATGGCATATCGCGATTGCAATTTCGCGGCAAAAATGTTATCTTCTATATGATTTTAGCTGCAATGATGATTCCAATTCCAGCGGCATTTGTTCCTTTATATGTTCTCCTAAAAGGTGTCGGGCTTCTTAATACAAGAATTGGTTATATTTTAGCTATGGTTAATGTCGGGCTTTCTTTAAGTATCTACCTTTATAAAACCTTTTTTGACCAACTTCCTAAAGACCTAGAAGAATCGGCACGGATTGATGGTTGCGGAAAACTAAGAATTTGGTGGCATGTAATGTTTCCTTTAGCAAAACCAGCAACAGGAGTAGTAGTAATCTTTAATGCTTTGAACGTCTGGAATGAGTTAATATTAGCCTTGGTTATATTAAGTAATAAAGGCCTTATGCCTTTACAGGTAGGGTTATTAAAATTTTCTCAAAGTAGCGTAGGCCTAACTCAATATACAACCCTTATGGCCGCCCTTACAATTGCTGCCTTGCCAATTATCATAATTTACCTTATAATGCAGAAACACATTATTAAGGGAATGACGGCGGGAGCTACTGTCGGCTAACAACCGACAGAAGAAAGGACGACAGACGAAGGACGAATATCAAAATGAACGAAATAATTAAAAAAATAAAATGAAAAACACTAAAAGTTTGATGCCTTTTATTAAGTCGTTATTATTTGTCGTCCCTCGTCCATCATCTGTCGTCTGTCGGCTATCTGCTACCTTTCTTGTCTTCTGTCTTCTGACCCCTGCTATCTGTTACGGGCAGGATTCCGGAGAACTTGTAAATAAGGGCTGGTCTGCACTTGGCAAAAGAAAATTTGAAAAGGTTCGCCAAATTACCGACAACTGTATCCAAAATTTCAAAGAAAAAGCAAAAAAGCAAGCTGACAAACTAAATGACTTTCCCGCCAAAGGCGAAGAAGATAAATATAAAACTATGAATGATGTAGCTACATGTTACTTTATAAAGGCCGAAAGCTATATGAGAGAAGATAAAAAACAAAAAGCAATAAAGACTTTTCAAGAAGTCATCCAAAACTACCCTTATGCTCAAAGTTTTGACCCCCGCGGCTGGTACTGGTCGATAAAAGAAAAAGCTCAAAAGTCAATCGATAAACTCATAACCGGAAAAATCGAAGATGAAGACCAAGAAGAGGTAACTATTACCAAAGTTGATCTCTACGAGCCGGGTCAAGACTTACCAATAGATTATGAAAAATTTGGCAAATTCAAAGGGCTGGGAACAAAAGACTATGAATATGTTGTTGAAAAACCAATCGAACTGGCCGAAGCTGTAGGCGAAGGAATTCATCCCAATACAAATGCGGTTAAGTTTGATCCTAACTATCAAGAGATAAAAGACAGACTTCACAAAATTGACCATTGGGAAGTACTAAACTCTCGAAACCTAAATGCTGCTTTTTATAAATGGATAAAAACCCCTGAACCAGCCGGAATACGCCAATTTTATATTGCAGAAATCTTAGAAAAAAGTGGCCTGATTGAACATGCAATAAAAGCATACTATGCAGTTTTGGTCCACTTTCCTAAAACTTATGGCTGGACTTACTGGAATACTCCCTGGTATGTAGGAAATGCTGCTCTTTACAGAATAAAGTATCTTATCCGAAAGCATCCTGAATTGAACTTAAAATTAAAAGATGCTGAGATTACAGTAGGCAATGGCTTTGATAATGACATTCGTAATGATACCTTTATTGTAAATCCAGGAAAACTGGTAAAAAAATGTTTTTGGGAAAAAGAATTTTTTAGAAAAAAATGCAACAAAAAGCAAAGAAAATTAGATAAAGTTGTAAAAAGTTCTGGTGAAAGGGTGAAGTTAGTCCAATATAAAAACGACGACTGGCAACTGCTTGTAGACGGCGAGCCTTTTATGCTAAAAGCAATAACTTACGACCCAACCCGAGTCGGTGAATCTCCTGATGAAGGAACAATGGAAGATTGGACAAAACAAGATACAAACGATAATGGCTTAATAGACGGCCCTTACGAAGCTTGGATCGATAAAAACAGTAACAACAAAAAAGACGAAGATGAAAAAAGAATAGGAGATTTTCAATTAATGGCTGATATGGGAGTAAACGCGATTCGGCTTTATAACCAGCCGTTTCAAAAAAATAAAAAAATTATTGGACAAATGCACCAAAAATATGGTATATATACTCTAATGGGCGACTTCCTCGGTAAATATACCTTAGGAAGTGGAGCTGACTGGGAAGAGGGAACAGACTACGACAACCCCACTCATCAAGAAAATATGCTTAAAAGTGTAAAGAAAATGGTTGAAACTTGGAAAGACGAGGATGCTATCCTTTTTTGGATCCTTGGCAATGAAAATGTTTATGGATTAGGCTGTAATGCTGATAAAAAGCCAGCTAGTTTTTTTAAATTTGCCAACAAAGCTGCAAAATTAATTAAAAAGCTTGATCCTAAAAAAAGGCCGGTAGCTATTGCTTCTGGAGATAGCCTTTATCTTGATTTATTTGCTAAACATTGTCCTGATATTGATATCTTTGGAACAAACTCTTACCGCGGTAAATATGGGTTTTTAGGACTATTTGCTGATGTAAAAAGAGTTTCTGGCAAACCGGTAATAATTACCGAATACGGAGCCCCATCTTACGGTAAAGGATATACAGATGAAGAAGCTCAAAACTTTCAAGCTGAATATCATGATAGCTGTTGGCATGATCTTGAATGTAACTCAGCCGGTTATGGTACCGGTAATGTTTTAGGCGGTGTAGTTTTTGAATGGCTTGATGAATGGTGGAAAGCATACGAACCGCATTATCACGATAAAAAAGCTCTTTTTAGTGGCCCTTTTTTAGATGGATATATGTATGAAGAATGGCTGGGGCTAATGAGTCAAGGAGATGGCAGCAAATCTCCTTTTCTTAGACAGCCTAAAAAATCTTACTTTAGGTATAAAGAGCTATGGAACATAGACTAAAATAAAAAAAGTACCAAAGGACGAAAGACGAAAAGACGAAATCATCCATCGTCCTAGCGAAGCGGTCGTCTCTCGTCCAGCGGAACGAAGATATAACCTAACAAAAAGGAGGTTTAGATGAAAAGAATAGGTTTATTTAGCGTATTGTGTGCCTTTTTAATTCTGGCTATTTCAGCCAGCGTGCAAAAGGCAGCATGCGAAGAAGATGATTTTTATATTTATGCTGACAAAAATTCGCCTGAAAATCACTTTATTCCCTCAGGTTGGATGGGTGATACAAATGATTTGGCTTTTAATGATCAAGCTACCGAAGAAGCCTTATCCGGCGGAACGTCAATTAAGATAACTTATGACCCAGAAAATGGAGAAGGCAAAGGCTGGGCCGGTGTTTACTGGCAATCAGCTCAAAACAACTGGGGGACTAAAGACTCCGGCTATGATTTGTCTGATTACAATAAACTGGTTTTTTCAGCCAAAGGAGCCGAAGGCGGAGAAGTAATAACAAAAGTAAAGGTGGGTGGACTAACCACAGTTGGAACAACCGGAGAACCAGCTCCTTACCCTGATACCACAAATACAGAATCAGGGCCAATTCGAGTCACCGATAGCTGGCAAGAATACCAAGTCAATTTAGCCGGCCAAGATCTCTCCTACATAAACGGAGGATTTGCAATGGTTTTTAACTCTGACCATGCCGAAGAAGAACAATCTATCTACATCGATGATATCCGCTACAGCTACGATCCTGATTTAACTGCCGAAGATGATTCTACAAACTTTCCCTTCTATGTGTATGCAGATAGCAGCTCCTTAGACAATCATTTCGTTGCTTCTGGCTGGATGCCGGCCACCGCTGCAGAAGATGTTCGCATAAATACCAATTGGAAAAATTTACCCTTTAGCGGTGACACCTGTATTAGAGTTGAATACGACAACGAATCCGGAACCCGCTGGGCCGGTGTTTACTGGCAACAACCAGTTAATAACTGGGGAACAATCCCGGAAGCAGGTTATGACCTGCAAGGGGCCGAAAAACTCACCTTTTGGGCTAGAGGCGACCAAGGCGGAGAAGTTATCTATGAATTTAAAATGGGAGGGCTTTCAAGCGGCGACTACCCTGACTCAGACAGCGCAAGCATAGGCCCGATTGAACTCTCAACAGAATGGGAAAAACATGAAATTGACCTCCGAGGCAGAGATCTTTCTCATGTAATTGGTGGATTTGCCTGGGCAACTAACATTGATGTTAACGATCCCAACGGCATCGTATTTTATCTCGACGAGATTAAATACGAAAAATAAATAAAGATTAAATGATTTTTTTAAAAAAGACAAAAAAACATACAGAGTGCATTCTTTTGATTCTGGTTTTATTTTTCTGTTTAACTAGTACCAGTTGTGCTAAGGCCGACTCAGTAAAAATAGAAAAAAATGAAGAAGGAGGGTACACTCTGTATGTTAACCAAACACCTTTTTTGGCTAAAGGTGTCATCTACAACCCAACCCCTATAGGAAAAGGGCCAGGTTATGATTTTTTTAACCACCAGCCCAAACCTTGGATGACAACCGACGGAAAACTAATGAAGGAAATGGGAGTAAATGCTGTCCGGATTTATTCAAGTGGAGACAATTTGGACGCAACTAAAGAATTTATTAGAGATATGCACCAGAACTATGGTATTTATACCGCCGTAAGTGATTGGTTAGGGCTTTGGGAACAGCCTCGTGCAAACTACGCTGATCCAGAATTTAGAAAAAGAACTAAAGAACGGATCCTTGAAACCGTCAAGGCCCTAAAAGATGAAGAAGGTGTATTGATGTGGATTTTAGGTAATGAAAACAACTATACCTTCAGTGGAAAAATCGGCTTTTGGACTTCTCCTAAAATAGAAAAAATTGACAAAATCTATAAAAAACAGCAAAGAAAGGCTGAGATCTATTACTCTTTTATCGATGAATTAGCAGCTGAAATTAAAAAAATAGACCCTAACCATCCTGTAGCTTTAGGTAACGGGGAAACCAGTTTTCTTGATATTGCTGCAGAAAATTGCGATAATATAGATGCTTTAGCAATTATAATTTATCAGGGTAAAACTTTTGGAAATCTTTTCGAAAATATCCGCAACATCTTTGACAAGCCAATCGTTCTTTCTGAGTTTGGTTGCGATTCCTACGATGCTTACCGGCAGAAAGAAGACCAAGATGTTCAATCAGAATTCATCCTTTCCCAATGGAAAAAAATCTACGGCAACACCACAATCAGCGGCAACGAAACTGGAAATGTGCTAGGCGGTTTTGTTTTTGAATGGACTGATGAATGGTGGAAATTCAACGAAGGATATCCAGAGGACTGGTCAAAACATAACCCGGAAGCCGGTTGGTCAGACGGATCTTATTACTACGATATTCACGCAAAACATAATCAAAATATGAATGAAGAATGGTTTGGAATTGTATCTTTACGCAAAGAAAAAGAAGATGGCCTTTACAAAAGAGATCCTAAGGAAGCTTACTACGATCTTAAAGAATATTTCCAAAAAATTGAAGAAAGAAGGGTTCTACCTGCCAAAGAATAGTAGCTTATCCTGTAAGTTGTCTAAATTATATTAGCATTTTTTTGTTTATGAAAAGACTTTGGTTAAACTCCCTACTCCTTTCAATCTTAATTCATCTTTTAGCTTTTTCTGCTTTTATTTTTTCTCCCTTTTCAGCTAAAATTAAAAAAGATAGAAAAGAAGTAAAAAAAATTGAAATTATCCCTAAAGAGTCTCCCAAAAAAACAAAACCCTCCAAACAATCAAATCCAGTAAAAAAAGAACCTCATCCTTACAAAGAAAATATGATGAATAAGCTGCTAGATGTAGGTAAAACCAAACCCTCCTTAGATAAGGTAAAACAAGTCCAAGATCAAACTGGAGATATTCTTTTATCTAACTTAATCAAAAAAGAAAAGCTACAAAAGAGCTCTGCTTATATGAACTACTATAGAATAATCCGTGAAAAAATAAGAAAAAAAGCTTATCAAAGCTATAAAGGCCAGGACCAAGGTAAAATTTATCTTAATTTTAATATTACCAGCAATGGCTCTCTTGAAGCTATCCAACTAATGGGGCAATCAGCAAAAAGTTCAGAACTTAAAAAGATAGCTATCTCCAGCATAAAAGAATCAACTCCCTTTCCGTCATTTCCTGAAGGATTAGAAGAATACTCCCAACTTCAGTTTAATATATCTATACACTTTAAAAATAATTGACATTTTAAGCTTCTGCTGTTATTTTATCTTTTATGATAAGAAAAGCTATAGCAAACGGACAGTTTTACCCCGAGAAAAAAGAAAATCTGGCTGCCACAATAAAAAAACTCAGTCCAGAAAAAACTCAGTCTCGATGCCGAGCCAAAGGAGTTATAGTTCCTCACGCCGGATACCCGTTTTCCGGTAAAGTTGCTGCAACTGCAATCTCTAAAATATCAGCACCTAAGAATATAATAATGCTCGGTGTAAATCATACTGGTTTAGGTAAAAACTTTTCTTTATCAGAAGCAGAGTTCTGGCAAACTCCTTTTGGAAATACTAAAGTCAACCGCCTTTTAGGAAAAAAAATATTAAATTCTGGCACCCTTATTCAAAAAGATTCTTTAGCCCACAAAGCCGAGCATTCACTTGAAGTAGAGCTACCTATGCTGCAATATTTTTTTGAAAACTTCCAAATCGTTCCTATTTCTTGCAGTTTGTCAAATGAAGAAACTTATAAAAATGTCGCAAATCAAATATATCAAGGTATAAAAGACAACCTAACGGATACATTAATTTTAGCCTCAACCGACCTTACACATTACGAACCTGACCAAACTGCAAGAGAAAAAGACAGAAAAGTCATCGAGTCTATCGTAGAGTTAAATCCAAAAAAATTAATAGAACAAGTAAATAAAAATGATATCACAATGTGCGGAGTTGCACCGGTAGCCATCATGCTGTTTTGCCTGGCCAATCAATTAAAAAAAGCAGAAGTTGTGCTTTATCAAACCAGCGGCGATACAACCGGTGACTACAGCGCAGTTGTCGGTTACGCTGGAATAATAGTTAGATAAAAATAAAATTAGTCAATTAACTAAAACGGAGGTCAAGCTATGGAAAAAGATCAAAAAAAAACTATCGACAAAAATTGGAAAGAACAGGTAAATAAAGAAAAAAAGAGCTACCAAGAAAATAATCAAACTTATCATAAACCAGATTTCAAAATTTTTGTTTCTTCCTTAAGCATGCAAGCAATGATTGCTTTAGGGCGCCTGGAAAATCCGGTAACCAAAAAGCATGAGAAAAATTTTGATCAAGCTCGCTACCTTATTGATACCTTAGAAATTATTGAAACTAAAACAAAAAATAATTTAAATGATGAGGAAAAGAAACTACTTGATGAATCGTTATTTAGCCTCAGAATGGCTTATCTTGAGGAGAGAAACAAAAAGTAACGCAGATAGACGCAAAAAAACGCGAATAAAGAGATACGAATGAACGCGAATAATATTAGTGTTTATTCGTTAAAAATTAGCGTTCTTTCGCGTTTAATGGAGGAGAAAAAAAATGGATAACAAATTATTAAAAATTTTAGCTTGCCCGGTTTGCAAAGCAGATATAAAGTTAGATAAAGAAAAAATAGTTTGTCAAAAGTGCGGCAGGATTTATCCGATAAAAGATGGCATCCCGATCATGCTAGAAGAGGAGGCAAAGATAGATGAATAAAAAAATATTAGTAATACACGGCCCCAACCTTCATCTACTAGGACAAAGAGAGCCTGGCGTCTACGGAAAAACTAGTTTAGAAGATATCAACAAAAAATTAGTAGTTAAGGCAAAAAAGTTAGGGTTTACCGTTAGCACCTATCAATCGAACCAAGAAGGCCAAATTATCGATAAAATCACTAAATCCAGTTATGATCTTCTTATCATAAATCCAGCTGCCTACACTCACACCTCAATAGCTATAAGAGACGCCTTGGCTGCGATAAAAAAACCGGTTATTGAGGTTCACCTTTCGAATATCTACAAAAGGGAAGATTTTCGAAAAAAATCTTTAATCAGCGATGTTGCTACTGGAACCATAAGCGGCTTCGGCGAAAATAGTTACTATCTAGCAATACAAGCAGCAGAAGCACTTCTAAATAAAATCAATGAAAAAAAGAATTAATAATCTTTTGCAAGCTATCAAAAAAAACAGCCTTGATGGCTTTATTACCAAAAATGCAGCTGATATTAACTATTTAACCGGAATAGATAAAGCAGAAGGCTGGCTGCTTATTTCAGCTAACCACAAGCTTATTTTTTTTACTACCCGAATTTATGCTAAAACTACTACAAATTTATCCTGCCTAAAAATAGTAGTTATTAAAAAAGATTTTAAAGAAGCTCTTGTTCGCAAAGTAAAAAAACTAAAATTAAAAAAAATAGGTTTTTCAAAACAAAAGATAACTCTAGCCAACTATCAAAAAATAAATAAAGCTTTTAACTTAAAAAATATTGATCTTATCTCTAGTAGGCCTTTAATTAGTAATTTAAGGATAAAGAAAGATAAAAGTGAAATAAAATTAATAAAAAAAGCGGCTTCTGTTAGTTTGGAAGCTTTTGATTATGCTAAAGAAATTTTTAGCCAGACTATGACTGAAAAAGATTTAGCTATTGAACTAGAGCGCTTTCTAAAAATAAAGTCAGACAATAAAATAGCTTTCCCGACAATTGTAGCCTCAGATAAAAATACTGTATGTGCTCACCACAGCCCAAAAGAAACCCTAATTAATAATTTTTTTCTAATTGACTTGGGCGCAATGCATTGTGGATATTGTGCCGACTTGACAAGGATATTTTTTTGGGGTAAAATGCCATCTCTTTTCCAAAAAGTTCACGATACGATAAAAAAAGCACACGCTACAGCAATCAGTAAGATAAAGGAAGGAAAAAAAGCTTCGGAAATTGATAAAGTAGCCCGCGAAATAATTGAAAAAAGTGGGTTTGGCAAATATTTTCTTCACGGATTAGGCCATGGAGTTGGGTTAGAGGTTCATGAACCGCCGTATCTTGGGCCAAATCAAGATAATATCTTAAAGGAAGGAATGGTTGTAACTATTGAACCCGGTATATATTATAAAAATCAATTCGGAATCAGGTTAGAGAGTATGGTAGCAATTAAATCAAAAAGCTGCGAGGTATTAGGTTGAGTATTTCTGTATCACAGCTTAAACCGTCTCTTACAATTGAATATAATAAACAGCCGTATATAATTTTAGAGTCTGAACACGTCAAGATGGCACGGGGTTCATCTTTTGTCCGGGCAAAAATAAAAAACTTAATCACCTCACAAATTTTAAGCTGTACTTTACGTGATTCTGATAAAGTCAAGACGGCTTTTGTTGAAAGAAAGAAACTAATATTTAGTTATAAGGAAGGAGGACGATATCATTTTCTTGATGCAGACAGCTATCAAGATTTTATCCTACACAAAGAACTATTAGAAGACAAAGCTAAATACCTTAAAGAAAATTTAGAATTAGCCGGATTATTTTATAAAGATAAGTTAATTAACTTAGAACTACCAACATCAATTACCTTAGAAGTAGTTGAAACAGATCCTGGCTTTCGCGGGAATACCGTAAAATCAGGCACCAAACCAGCTAAACTTGAAACCGGCCTGGTAGTAGAGGTGCCATTATTTATAAAAAACGGGGATCAAATAAAAATAGATACTCGCAATCAACAATATTTAGAAAGAGTGTAAGATACAACAATTATTTGCAAATTTAAGTAATCAACAAATATGCAAAATTTCATCAACGAATATGCAAATCAGTTACGAATATACGAATTAATAAATTCTTATTCGTAAATTCGTATGGATTCGTAAATTCGTCGATAATATCCAATTAACCAAGCAGGGAGGCAGAATGGATTTAAAGAAATTAAAAAAATTTATAAAATTTATGGATAATAACAACTTAAGCGAACTAGAAATAGAAGAAGATAAGCAGCGGATTCGACTCAAAAAATACGAAGGCAAAGAACCTCAAATCTCTTATCAGCAAATTCCAGAAAAACCCCCGCAAGAAGAAAAAAAAGAAAAGGATGAAAATCTGATTGAAGTAAAATCACCTATGGTGGGGACCTTTTACCGATCCCCTTCCCCCGGAGCTAAACCTTATGTAGAGGTAGGTAAGGCTGTAGGAGAAGACGATGTTATCTGTATAATTGAGGCCATGAAAGTTATGAACGAAGTAAAAGCTGAAACAAATGGAAAAATAGCTCAAATTTTAGTCGAAGATGGCCAGCCGGTTGAATTTGGACAACCACTTTTTACTGTTAAACCATAAATTAAAAATAGTTAAAAGAGGAAAAAATGTTTTCAAAAATTTTAGTAGCTAACCGTGGAGAAATTGCAATCAGGATATTGCGCGCGGCTCGTGAGTTAGACATAAGAACAGTAGCTATTTATTCCGAAGCTGATAAATATTCGCTTCATCTAGCCTTTGCAGATGAAGCAATATGCATTGGAAAAGCTCCTGCTTCCGAAAGTTATTTAAATATCTCAGCGATTATTAGTGCAGCCGAAGTAACGGATTCAGATGCTATTCATCCTGGTTATGGATTCTTGGCAGAAAATCCTCATTTTGCTGAGATTTGTCAATCTTGCGGAATTAAATTTATCGGCCCCTCAGCTGAAAATATTCGCTTAATGGGCGACAAAATTCAAGCAAAAAAAACAATGCGGAAAGCTGGTGTCCCGCTTATCCCAGGAAGTGACGATAAAGTGACCACAAAAGAAGAAGTGGCCGAAATTACAAAAGAAATTGGTTTTCCGGTAATTTTAAAGGCAAAATCTGGTGGCGGCGGAAAGGGAATGCGAATTTGCCATAGCGATATAAGTTTAGCAGCATCACTCCATACTGCACAAACTGAAGCTGGCGCTGCTTTTGGTGACTCTGGCCTTTATGTTGAAAAATACCTAGAAGATCCACGCCATATCGAAATCCAGATAGCTGCTGACTCTCATGGTAATATGATTCATTTAGGCGAAAGGGATTGCAGCATTCAAAGAAAACACCAAAAAATAATCGAAGAGTCTCCTTCTCCGATTATTGATAGTCATACCAGAAAAAAGATGGGACAATATGCTTTACGCGGAGTAAAAGAAATCGACTATCAAAGCGTAGGTACGGTGGAATTTTTGCTCGATAAAAATGGAGAATTTTACTTTATGGAGATGAACACAAGAATTCAAGTAGAACACACCATAACTGAAGAAGTAACCGGAGTTGATCTTCTTAAACTTCAAATTTTAATTGCCGCCGGAGAAAAACTCCCTTTTAAACAAAGCGATATCAAGGTTAAAGGCCATGCAATTGAATGCCGCCTGAACGCCGAAGACCCAGAAAAAAACTTTATGCCTTCTCCGGGTAAAATTGACTTCTCTTATTTTCCTGGAGGCAAAGATATAAGAGTTGACACTCATATTTATTCAGGTTATCATATTCCACCTCATTACGATTCGCTGATTGGAAAAATAATTGCAAAAGGTAAAGACCGAAAAGACGCGATCAGCAAAATGAACCGAGCTTTAACTGAATTCATAATTGAACCAATTAAAACAACAGCTGATTTTTGTCTTAAAATAATGAATAATTCAGAATTTATAACTGGTAAATATAATACCGGCTTTATAAAAAAAATCATGGATAGACAGTAAAAAGGAGGGGAAGATGGGTTTTTTAACTATTTTAATATACATTATTTTATCTTTTAGCGTGGGTACTCTTTTAATTATAGTCCCCACTGGCATCCTTAACCTTAAAGGCGCGGTAAATTATCTAGATCAATATGTTCTAGTTAATTTTTCCTCAAATGCCACCTTAGTTTTGATTGGCCTTCTCATTGTCCTTTTATGTTTGCGTTACATTCAAAAAATGATCGTAACTAACCGGCAACATAAGAATATCTCACTTGAATCAAAAGAAGGAAAAGTTAATATCACAGTAATGGCAGTTGAAGATATGTTAAAAAAAATGCTAGAAGAAAGAGATGAGGTATCTCACATAAAAGTAAAAGTAGGCCTTAAGAAAAAAGTAGTTCTGGTGCAAATAAAGGGCTATCTAAACTATGAAGTAAATTTAGTTAATTTTACAAAAGAAATACAAGAAAAAGTTAAAGAAAAATTAGAAGTTCTTCTCGGAGAAGGCAAAAAGGTCGCGGTAGATTTACAAATTCGTAAAATTACCATGAAAGACAAAAAAGAAAAATCAGAAGAACCCGAAGTACCATTTCGGCATTACGAATAAAACACAATACACACTAATAGGAAAGGAGGTATCATGAAAATTGGCATACTGACTGGCGGAGGAGACTGCCCCGGGCTAAACTCAGTTATTCGGGCAATAGTAAGAAAAGGGACTGACCAAAAAAATGAAGTAGTAGGAATAAAATACGGCTGGAAAGGTTTACTTGAAAAAGAGACTACGCCCTTAACTTTAAGATCAGTATCAGGGATATTGCCTAAAGGGGGAACGATGCTCGGCACTTCACGAACTAACCCTTACAAGCAAGAAGGTGGAAGTGAACTAGCTAAGAAAAACTTTAAAGAGTTAGGCCTTGATGCCTTGGCTGCTATCGGAGGAGAGGACACCTTAGGAGTAGCTGCTAAGCTGCACAAGGAAGGATTAAATATTGTTGGCGTTCCTAAAACTATCGATAACGATTTAGCTGCAACTGATTTTACCTTTGGTTTTGACACTGCAGTAAACATTGTTATGGATTGCATCGACAGGCTTCATACTACCGCTGAATCACATAATCGAATTATAGTCGTAGAGGTAATGGGCCGTCACGCTGGCTGGATAGCAACTCATGCCGGAATCGCTGGTGGGGCTGACTATATTCTTGTGCCAGAGATACCGATAAATATGGACGAAGTTTGTCAATCACTACAAACCCGCCACAAAAGAGGAAAAGATTTTAGTATTGTAGTTGTTGCTGAAGGAGCCCAATTTAGAAACGAAGATTTACAAACTCAGGAAAAAAAACTAGATGAATTTGGCCATGTTCGCCTAGGTGGTATTGGCCACAAAGTAGGTAGCTTAATCGAAGAAAGAACCGGATTTGAAACCAGAGTTACAGTATTAGGACATATCCAGCGAGGCGGTTCCCCTTCAGCTTTTGACCGAGTATTGGGAACTCGTTATGGAGTAAAAGCCTATGAGCTGATCGAAGAAAAACAATTCGGTAAGATGGTTAGCTTAAAAGGTAATAAAATTGTAGCTGTATCTTTAGATGAAGCAACCGCTCAAATAAAAACTCTTGATTTAGATCTTTACAACCTGTCTAAGATATTTTTTCGTTAAACACAGGCTTAACATGTTAGCTGATATAGAAAGAATCATCTCACAACATCAAGATGCCTCAGAAGTTTTAAAGAAACTCAGCGGTAGAGTAAAAGATATAGCTTTACTTTGTCAAAAGGCTCTCAAAGAAGATAAGAAAATAATTTTTTTTGGTAATGGAGGAAGTGCTGCTGATTCACAGCACCTAGCGGCTGAATTTGTCGGCCGTTTTCAAAAAGACCGTAAGCCGCTGGCTGCTTTGGCTTTGTCAGTTAACAGCTCAACTTTAACTGCAGTAGGAAATGATTTCGGCTTCCAAGAAGTATTTAGCCGTCAAATTAGCTGTCTAGGGAAACCCGGAGACATTGCTTTTGGGATTTCTACCTCTGGTAACTCTCCAAACGTCTTAACTGCTCTCCAGAAAGCTAAAAAAAACCAGATGCACACTGTTGCATTATTAGGAAGAAACGGTGGTAAAATAGCAAGTTGCGTAGATCTACCTTTAACAATTTCGGTAAGCCAGACCCCTCGCATTCAAGAGATTCATATCTTAGCTGGCCATATAATTTGTGAGTTAGTTGAGCAAACACTAGTAACAAGAGATGACAAAGAATAAAGGCATAAAATCATTAAAAAAAATTATCCAAAGCTTAAAAAAGCAAAACCAAAAAATAGTTTTTACCAATGGCTGCTTTGACTTGATTCATCCCGGCCATATTGAAATACTAAAAAAGGCCAAAGCGAGCGGAGACATCTTAATTGTTGGCCTAAATTCAGATAAGTCGGTAAAAATTAACAAAGGTAAAAAAAGGCCTCTCCTAAATCAAAAAGCCAGAGCTACTATCTTATCAGCTATTGAATATGTTGATTACATAATAATCTTTGACCAAAAAACACCTTATGACTTAATCAAAAAACTACGGCCAGATATTTTAGTCAAAGGCCAAGATTGGCTTAAAAACCAAGTAGTCGGACGCAAGATAGCAAAAAAAGTGGTTCAGGTCAAATTAGCAAATGGCTACTCAACTACTAATATAATTAATAAAATTAAAAAATATGGCTAAAAAAAAATATCTCACTATAATTGATGCTAACTTTAACCGTTGTAAAGAAGGATTGAGAGTTGTCGAAGATATATTTCGCTTTACGGCCAAAGATGACAAACTTAGAAAAAAAATAAGAAATCAACGTCACAACTTAGTAAAAATCATTGCGCCGGCATTAATCCAAAAAGCGATTGTTCAACGCAATTCCAAAAAAGACTTGGGCAAAAAACTCGATTCACTTGAAAATAAAAGAGATAATTTATCTGACATTTTATATGCAAACCTACAGAGAACAAAAGAATCTTTACGGGTTTTAGAAGAATTTTCTAAAATAATCGATAAAAAAAATACCGCAAAAATTAAAAATCTGCGTTATGCAATCTATGACCTTGAAAAAGAAATTATTCTCAAATGGCCTGCTTTATGTAATACTAGACAAACAGGCTGCAGATAGCCTTAACCTAGACATATTCAACCTAGCCGAAAAACTAGCCGGTTCTGATTTAGATTTAGTTCAACTGAGAGCCAAAAAAATAAATGATTTTGAGTTTCTCAGATTAGCAAAAAAACTTTCTCTTTTATTTAAAAAATATAAAAAACCTTTGATTATCAATGACCGCTCTGATCTTGCCTATCTTACAAAATCTGCCGGCCTCCATCTAGGTAAATCAGATATACCAGAAACCGAAGCAAGAAAACTGTTAGGTAGAGGTAGAATTATAGGAAGAACTATCCATCACCTAAAAGAGCTGGGAGGCATCGATCAAAATAGCGTTGATTATCTAGCACTGGGGCCTTTTTTTAATTCAAAAACTAAACAAAACAATCGGCCTCCTTTAAAAAGTGATGAAATCGAACAAATAACAGCAAAAACCGAAAAAATATTATTTGCTATCGGAGGAATAAATAGATATAATATAGGTTCTGTTTTAAGGTACGGCATAAAAAATATAGCTGTTTCATCAGCGATATTATCATCACCTACCCCATCTCATGAAATAAAGGAAATAAAAAAATGTTTAAAAAAAGCTTCTTAAAAAAAATTGCAAAAAAAGAAAAAGTAAATTTGTCTTTTTTGGAAAAACAACTCCAAGCTAAAAAAGCGGTAATTCCGTTAAACAACCAGAACCAACTGAGTAAACCTACTGTAATTGGAGAAGGTTTTAAGGTAAAGATTAACACCAACATCGGAACTTCATCGGAAGAACCTAAAGTTTCAGAAGAAATGAATAAATTAAATACAGCAATAAAATATGGTAGCGATACAATTATGGATTTAAGCATTGGAGAAAAACCTTCAATTTTACGAAAAAAAATTATTAAAAAATCTGCTATACCTTTGGGTACCGTACCAATTTACGAAGCAGCAGTAAAAGCAGAAAAAAAAGAAGGCACTTTTGAAAAAATGTCATTTGACTGTATCTGGGAAACTTTAAAAAAACAAGCAAAAGAAGGTGTAGATTTTTTTACTATTCATTCAGGAATTCTAAAAAATTCAATAAAGTACCTTAAAAAAAACAAACGTACCGGAGGCATAGTCAGCCGGGGTGGTGCAATTTTAGCCCGCTGGATGCTTGTAAACGGAGAGGAAAACCCTGTTTATACAAATTTCGATAAAATTTTAGACTTAGCAAAAAAATACAATATCTCAATGAGCTTAGGTGATGCACTCCGTCCGGGAGCCATAAGTGACTCTACCGACAATCTTCAAATCTCCGAGCTTCATGTCTTAGGAGAGCTCGTTAAAAGATGCTGGAAAAAAGGCGTTCAGGTAATGGTGGAGGGGCCAGGCCATATTCCACTCAATGAGATAGAGATGAATGTAAAACTTCAAAAAAAGATATGCCACGGAGCGCCTTTCTATGTATTAGGCCCTTTGCCTACCGATATTGCAGCTGGCTATGATCATATAACATCTGCTATCGGAGGAGCAATTGCCGCCTCTCACGGTGCAGACTTTCTTTGTGTTGTAACTCCAGCTGAGCATCTTCGTCATCCTGATATCAACGATATAAGAGAAGGAGTGATCGCTTCAAAAATAGCTGCTCATTCTGTAGATATTTTAAGATTCAAAGATGAATGGAACAAAGATAAAAAAATTTCGGCTTATCGCGCCCAAAGAAAATGGCAAAAAACCTTTCCCCTAACTCTTGATCAAAATAAAGCCAAAGACTATCATAAACGGATAAAACCTTCTGACGATATTTGCACCATGTGCGGAAAGTTTTGTTCTTTGAAAATAATTGATAAATGTAATTTGCTTAAGTAA